>CANJQI010000157.1 GCA_947476215.1 Betaproteobacteria bacterium | reverse complement strand
GCAGTTCCAGGAGGGAGGGATCTGTTCAACAACCGCGCCAGCCGATCGAGGTTTTCAGCGTGATCCGTCGCGCGCATTTCCATGTCGCCATCGGCTATGTCGTACGACGCGCCGGTGACAGTAATTCCAACAACGGCGGGCAGGAGGTAGCAATCGCCTGTCACCACGGTACGTGGCAATGGCGCCGTCGCTGCCGGCAGATGAGTCAGCTGTCCGCGTATGCGCTGCAGCGGTTGCATGATGTCGGCGAGGAACAGTGCATCGCCGGCATTGGCCAATATCACCACCGGCGCCGTCGCGATCACACTGCCATCCACTGCTAGCGCCTGCCAGTGGTCACCATCACGCCTGAGTGCGCGCACCTGTTTTCCGAAGTGCGGATTAACGGAAGCCTGCGTGTATGAAGCACGCGCGGCGTCCAACTGGGCAGCCACCAAGGCCGCCGGACGTATCCATCCGCCTTGCGGGAACCACCAACCGCCGCGCGGCACTTCGATTCCCGCATGCAGGCTCGCGGCAGCACGATCCGCAAACTGTACGTAGTCAGACGGATAACCATGCACCGCCACGGCTTGCGCCATGCGCGCTTCATCCGCAGCGTCCCTGGCGATGCGCATGATGCCGCAATACTGATGTTCAAACTTATGCCCCCAGCTTGCCAATGCACGCCAACAGGCAATTGCATATAGAAATCCAGCCCTTGTGAATCGCGCGGGTATGCCGTCGTCGATTGAAATCTGCGGCTGGAAAGCTGCTGCGTGCAGTCCCGATGTTTCGGCTGCCGGTCCCGCGCCGCGCTCGATCAGGTCCACGTGCCAGCCACGCGCAGTCAGCCGCTCGGTCACCGCGCCGCCGGCAACACCGGCGCCGATCACGATGGCGTGCCGGTGCGGCCATGAAGGCAAAGCTGGCGGTCCATGGCGCGGCGTCCAGCGCGGTTCGAAACGCGCTGTAAGCATGTCCCGCTTGCGGCCGAATCCGCGGCGCTTGGTGACAATGAAACCGGCTTCGGCAAGCGCATCACGCACCGCGCGCGCCGACGTGTAAGTCGCAAGCGTTGCGCCGGGTAGCGCCAGTCGCGCGAGTGCCTTCATGAGACGAGGTGACCACATCTCGCCATTACGCGCTGGCGCAAAGCCGTCGAGGAAAAAAGCATCGGCTCGCAAGCGCAGGTTGGACAACGCGTGAATTGCGTCCGCAAATACAAGCGTCAACGTCACGCGCCCGTCATCAAAGTGCAACCGATGCACGCCAGGAACGAGCACAGGCCACGCTTGATGCAACTCTGCCGCGAGGGCCTCGAAACCGGCATAGCGTTCATGCACTACACGCAGCGCAACTAAGGAAAATGGATGTTTTTCGACCGAGACAAAGTGCAATCGTCCGGGGCGCGCCGGATCGGCGCGCCATGCCTGCCAGGTCGTCAGAAAATTCAGCCCCAGCCCGAAACCGGTTTCAACCACCGTGAATACGCGTCTCGCAGTCCAGTTCTCGGGCAGATTATTGCCCGCCAGAAACACGTGGCGGGATTGTCCGGGTCCCGAGTCCGCGCTGTGATATACGTCGCCATAAACGCTGGAATACGGCGTACCTGCGGCGTCGAACGACAATACTGCGGGATCCAGTTTCATGCTGCCCGCTCAAGCCCGGCGACAGGGTAATCAGCCGCGGCACCCGGTGCCCAAGGCGCTGCCAGACTAATTTACCTTCATACCCGAGTCTCGGATCACCTTACCAAACTTCGCGATGTCGGACGTGACCCAGGCCTCAAGCTCCTGCGGTGTTGAACCCACGGCTTCAGCACCCGTCTTGAACAGTTGCCCTTTGGTTTCTTCAGTCCTGAGCAGTCTGACGATTTCGCCGTTCAGGCGATTAATCACAATGGCTGGCGTATGTGCGGGCGCGAATACGCCGGTAATCGAGACCGCCTCGTATCCAGGCAACCCCGCGGCAGCCACCGTCGTCAAACCCGGCATCAGTGCCGACGGCTGTGCGGTGGCAATCGCCAGCGCCCGCAGCTTGCCCGCCGCGATATGCGGCGTAATGGCGGAAGGCGTGGACATCATGACCTGCAACTGGCTGCTCAACAAATCCACTACCGCCGCACCCATGCTCTTGTAGGGAACCCATACGATATTGACGCCCGCCGTGGATTTGAACAGCTCCGCCGCGAGGTGCGCCGCCGAACCCACCTGCGTGGAGCCATAGTTGAGCTGCCCGGGTTTGGCCTTGGCCAGCGCGATCAACTCCTTGACGGTTTTTGCCGGCAATGAAGGATGGACCACCAGCACCGCGGGCGATTTGTCCGTCAGCGTAATGCCCGAATAGCCTTTGATCGCATCGTAAGGCACCTCCTGCAGCAGCGGCGCGATCCAGTGCGCCTGTCCGATGACCAGCAGGTTGTATCCGTCCGGCGGTGCTTTGGCAACAATCTCGCCCGGAATAATGCCACCGCGGTTATCGACGACCAGCTGTTGGCCCAGAGCGCCCGCGACGCCTTGCGATATCAGGCGGGCGACAAAATCGGTCCCGCCGCCAAGTCCCGCGGTTACTATGCGTATCGGCCTGACCGGATAGTCCTGAGCAATCGCAATGCCTGCGCACGCGATGGCAAGGGTCACTGTTACTGTCCATGCTGAGATGCGATTCATAGATCTCTCCGGATTTCGAATAGGATACTGGCTCAACGCAACCGCCAAGTTTCAATATAACATGCCCGATTTCCGTCAACACCAAATGTGTCTTTCCGTCGTGCTGTCTTTGACCTGCGGGCCGGCACGCCGGCAACATAGGCCTTCAAAGGAATAAACCATGAAACCACGCTTATTCATACACACCGCGTTGTTGCTGCTGGCAGCGCTGCTGCCGCCTGCGCCGGCACAGGCAGGCGAGACGATCATTTACGAGAAAACAACCGCCTATGGCCCGCTCATCGTCTCGGAAGACGAGAACGGATCGCGCATAATGCGCTTCGAAAAATATGGCGCACGCCAGAGCGTAGTGAAACCGGGCGATCCCGAGCATCTGGAGCTGGCCTACGCGAAAACCGCGTTTTCCGGCCTCGCACTGAGCAGCCAGCCCAATCGCTTCCTGATCATCGGTGTCGGTGGTGGAACGTTGCCCATGTTCCTGCGCAAGCACTACCCGGAGGCAACCATAGACGCGGTCGACATCAGCCCCGACGTGGTACAGGTCGCAAAGCAATATTTCGGTTTCCGCGAAGACGAGCGCATGCGCGCCCATGTCGACGATGGGCGCGCATTCATCGAGAAAGTCCGGCAGCCCTACGACGTGATATTTCTCGACGCGTTTGGCAGCGACAGCGTGCCGGCACATCTGACCACGCAGGAATTTCTGAGCGCCGTGCGACGCGCGGTCAAAGCCGATGGCGTGGTCGTCGGCAATCTTTGGGGGCGCAATTCCAATACGCTGTACGATGCCATGATACGCACCTATCAGGAGGTATTCGAGGACCTCTATGTTCTGGAGGTACGCGGCGCGGGCAATATGATAGTACTCGCTCTGCCGCGCAACCAGCCGCTGGACCGCGAAGAAATGGCCGAGGCCGCACGCAAGGTTTCGACCGCGAAAGCATTCCGGTTCAGCCTCGGCGAAATGGTCAACTACGGATTTCTGCATGCACGCGAAAAAAATCCCGGCGTGTGGGTTCTGCGCGATCCGCCTGCTCAAAAGCGCTAAGAGAACTCACCAGTTCTGCGCATGCTTTTGGCGTCAATCTCTCCGCTTCCCCCTTACAGTCACGAATCAACCTCCAGTCGCCATCTTACCTGTCCGTCCATCGGGAACATCCATGTCAACACCACAGTTATTTATCGGCCTGATTGCCGGCTCCATACTGCTCTCCGACGCAGGTGAAGTGAACGCACAGGCGTATCCGACCAAACCGCTTCGGTTCATTACCGGCTCCGCCGGATCGGGGGCCGACTTCGCATCGCGGATTTTTGCGCAGGGTCTGACCGCCGCCTGGGGCCAGCCGGTCGTCGTTGAAAATCGCGGCGCCGGCAGCGTGGTAGTCGCGCCCATGGTCGCCAGTGCGCCGCCCGACGGTTATACCCTGCTGTTCTTCGGCAGCAGCATCTGGATGACGCCGCTGATGCGCGAACGCGCACCCTACGATCCGCTCAAAGACCTCGCGCCGGTGACACTGGCGGTGAGTTCGCCCAGTGTCCTGGTCGTACATCCGTCGGTCGCGGTCAACTCGGTCAAGGAGTTGATCGCCCTGGCCAAAGCCAGGCCGGGCGCACTCAACTATGCCTCGACCGGCCCCGGTTCGGTATCTCATCTTGCTTCGGAGCTGTTCAAGGCAATGGCGAACGTCGATGTCATGCGCATCAACTATAAAGGTACTGCACCGGCAACCACCGATCTGCTGGCCGGCGCCGTGCAGCTGGCGTTTACCACCACCACGGCGGCCGGCCCGCATATCAAGAACGGCAAACTGAAAGCGCTTGCGGTGGCCAGCGTCAAGCCGTCCGCCTTGATGCCGGGCATGCCGACAGTCGCGGCCTCGGGTCTGCCCGGATTCGAAGCGTCATCGACACAGGGCATGTTTGCACCGGGCAAAACACCACCGGCACTGGTCAACCGGATCAACCGCGAACTGGTGCGCATTCTGGCAACAGCCGACGCGAAAGAACGATTATTCAATACCGGTGTGGAAGTGGTGGGAAGCACGCCCGAGCAGTTTGTCGCGACCATCAAGTCCGACTGGGCCCGTCTCGGCAAGGTCATCAGGGACGCAGGCATCCGCGAAGAATAAGCAATTCACCAGCACTGCGCGCAACGCTGCCGAATGCACCGTTTGACCAGCGCCCGTCGACTGCAGGCTTGCGCCACTTGGCCAGGTCGGAATGACACTGTGTCGCTTGAAAGCCAGGCACGCCGGTCCCGGTTGAGCGTGGCGGAAACGAGGACGACGAACCACCATTGCACCTGAAGCGGCGGCTGAAAAGAAAAGGGCGGGGAAACTGCCCCCCGCCCTTGCTGCGCGACCTGCGGAATTACGTCTTGGGTTGCGCCTTCGCCTTGTTGTGATGCGTGACTTTCTTCGCTTTCTTGGCTTTATGAACCTTCGCCTTCGGCGTCGCCGCCGCTTGCGCTTTCACCTGCGTCGGTGCGTGCGCGCGTTCCTGCGCCAGTTTGTCGGCGCGATTGCGCATATCCGCGCGTTGATCCTTCGTCAGTTCCTCTTTCTTCACGGCGTCGGCGGCGTAGCCCGAGACTGAACCCAATACAAAAACTGAAGCAACGACTGCAGTCAGTAACTTGTTCATATTGACTCCTCAATGGTTGTGGATGAACGATTGCCCTATGTGGGCGTGCATCCATTAACGGGGGGGGTGTCCGCGAGGTTGACGGCGCGCGGGTGTTGAAAAAATATTTTTGCAATGTCAGCGGAAATGTAAAAACGATTGTCTAACCGGAAGGTTCCACCGCTGGCAACGGTCCCTTTGGGTTCCGTATTTGATCGATGTGAAACCTGACGTGTCGCACCACGAACCCGGACACTCAATAGTCAAGGTCTGCAGCGGTATTGTCTGAGGTCGCGCGACGCACCAATGACCATTGATTTCAATCGTCTGGCGATGCCAAACAGGGCACGACAAAGGCCAAGCTAACCGCCTCGTCCCACCGTTAGACCATCGTGTGCCCGCGGAATCATCAACAACTTCTTCAGCCTCGAGATTTGCCGCTTTAAACCCAACTCTGTCAGCGAATTCATCCGAACCTTGAATTCGATAGCAGCCCAATTGTGTGGAATTTCAGTGGTAAGGTAACAAATCCTGTTTACAGAATGAGGGCCGGGAATGATCCACTGGTCAGACCCGCTCTCCCCGTCGATCACCGTCCAGACAAAAGCAGGATTGTGACGACGAACCATCTCAAGGTCTTTGCCAAACGTTTCCAATCCGTGACCGCCCCATACTTCATACTCCGCTTCAGGGTGAAGAACGGGTTTGAAATACTCGTAGAAAACGTCTTCATGAAACGAACGCGGTAGATTCATTCTGTCCCCATAGGCCAAGTCGCATCACAACTCCACTACAATAAGCCAGACTTGCTGTACGCAGAATCATTCCAATACTCCCTATGCCAGCGCAGAAAGCTGACTTCTGGTCGGAACTTCTCTGGCAAAGCGATTCTCTGTCCATGAATAGCGATCAGTGCATCGTTTATGAAAGGCTCATTGCCGAACCTCATAAGAACGGGGGAAACTTGAACGCGAAAATTATCGGCAATCGCAATTAGACCTCGATCAAACGCCTTATCGTGAAGCGCAGATAAACACAATCCATTACGGGGGTTTAATCGGTTCTTAGGATCGGTTTTCCACGGGACGATATGACTCGCCACAAGCAATCGGGGTTCTGAAATTTGCGTAATGCAACAGCGCCCACCGTAACTGCTAAGTATAGCTTTGCGGAAAAACGATTGTTTGATTCGCACTTGAACCTGTGCAGATCTTGTTAGCCCCTCATAGTCGCTTTCTTCAATGTCGAGATATTGCCCTTTCAATGCCGTCTGCGCCAATGGCTGTTCCTTAATCAGGTCATTGAAATGAGTTGCACTTTCGACGGCCAACCCTTCCCAGTCACCATTGAATTCATCCCAAATTGCCTTGTCGGCACGCGACGCATTGCCGAGCCCCCGTCGTCCCGTTGATGTGATCGACGGGTCTAGACTCGCAAAGTTAACCAATTTCATAGAGACAGACGATGGGGTTCGTCCGATCGCATTCGCAAGTCGGATGATATCGGGATTTCGCGAATGCATTTTCCCGAACGGCATCTGGCAATACAGATTGAATGCCACCAGTAGTTCCTCGCGACTCCAGCGAGAATGCTTACTTGCCATATGCACAATTCTCCAAGCAGATCACGGAATGATTCTGCCACTGCTCGTCCTTGCTATTTCCTTCCGGCCACCCTCGCTTAAGACCACGGGTCACGGATACCGCCGTGACTGATGCAGTGCGCGATCAATCCGAATAACCTTGCTGTAGACCCGATAAATGAGGGCAAACGTGGTATTGCCAACCACCAATTCGCGAGTGCCCGGGCGCTGCCCTTTGCGGCCAAGTAACGGCTGAGTGAGCAGCGAAAGTGCGGCATCGTGGATGTGCCTCGCCACGCCATCCGCTGCTTCAACGTTATCGTGCGCGACATATGCCCATGCGTCAAAATAGTCACGGTCGGCACGGGGCGGCCACTCAAGCCGCTTTAGGCCGCTTTTTCTTGAAAAACGCAGCCTGCCGCTTGGCGAAGTTTTTCATTACCGTTCCGGAACTCAGCCATCCGTCCCGCGTGACGGAGGCGAACCCTTGATCAACGGCCTTGGCGCGCCATTCCAGATAAGACAGATGCTCGGCCAATGCCGTGCGGGTAATGTCATCGGGTAACCGACGCGATCTCATAGCAGCAAGAGTGAGGCGTTTTGCAAGCGGGCCGGGAATCTTGACGACTACAGCCATGAGAGCGACCTTGTTAAATGAGTCGTCAAAGTTTACGCCGGAATTCAACGCATTCCAATCCCCGGGAATCAGTCCGACCGCAAAAGCATTGGACTGCTACATGATGCACCGCCTTCTTGATCAATGGTATGACGATAGCCCGTCGAATTCGTCATCATGATTGGGCAGGAAGTTGTGAGCATGAATTGGAAAGGGCCGCTTCATTTCTGAAACGGCCCCTGTCGGACGCGGCGGATCCAAGAGTGGCCCGCCGCGCACATTGTCGATCCCGGCTACGCCGTGCGGCGCGCGCCATGATGACGGTTTTTCCCGTTCCCGCCGCGCGGCGACAGCACGCGGTTCGCGACCTGTTTCTGCTCGACCGTGAGCATCGCATACAGCGGTTTCTGCACCGCCAGCCGCTCACCGAGCATCTGCGCCGCCGCCGCGAGGCGCTGCTGCTGGCGTTCCATGCGCTCAATTACGCTGACCTGCATGTGTCCGTGGCCTTGCGCCTTGTTCGCGCGGCGTTCCTGGAACTGCTTGTCGCGGGCGGCTGCCTGCTTGCGCAGTGTGTCCGCGAAGGCGTTCCATTGCGGCTGCTGGGCATCCGTGATCTTTAACGCGGTCTTGATATAGGCAAGCCGCGCTTCGACGCGTTCGCTGGGCGTACCCAATGCACGATGCTGATGCTGATGTCGCGCGTGGTTGTGCGTTTGCGCGCCGGAATTTGTAGGGGAATTGGGCGTCTGCGCCATGACGGGCGATGCGGCCATGGTGATAAACCCGATGGAAACCAGAGCACTCGCAAGAAGCTTGTTCATACTTACCTCCAAAAGGTTGTTGAAGCGCAGGTTATGCCTGCAGTCCATTAACGCGGATGACCGTGTGGCGGACGACCGCTAACACCTTCCGAAGTGTAAACATTCGTTTCCGCGGCAAAGACAGAAAAAATGCCGGACCAGCCATTGCCAGTCCGGCATTTCGAATGCGGCGCAGGCGCCGGTATTCTGATTAGCAGTCTGCTGAAAATCGATTCGTCACGCCGGCGGAGGCCGGTGTCCAGAGAGCGCGAGTCAATCGAATCAACACCTTACTGGATGCCGGTTTTCACCGGCATGACGAAATGATTGCCACTGTGACAATATTCAACAAACTGCTAGTGCCCGGTGGCGCCTTTGAACATTTCGGCGAGTTCGGGATCGAACTTGCCATCGATCAGGATGTATAACATGCGCACCGTCTTGCCCGAGCGGTTGCTCCATGCGTGATTGGTGCCGCGCTGTATCACCACGTCGCCGGCCTTGAGTACAATATCCTGGTCGTCTAGCAGCATGGTGATTTCGCCTTCGAGCACCACCGCGTAATCTATCGATTCAGTGCGATGCATGAACGGATGGCGGCCGCCCTTGCCGAAGGTCGACGATGACTCATGTCCGCCGGCCTTGAAAAACTCGCGCGCTTTCTCCGGCGTAATGGTGCGGAATTCCTCGGGTTCGGGCGGCAGTTCGCTGATGCGGATCTTGACGCCGTTGGGCGGCGTGAAATCCTTGATGCCCGCGGTGGAATCGGGTTCCTCGCGCGTGATGGGCGCCGGCATGGCCGTGGTTTTCCAGATGTCAGTTGAACGATGTCCGAAACGCAGGGGATTCGCACTGACACTGGGCGCCATTCCGTCGGAGATGACAATTGCCTTGCCGCTCTTGTCGTGGCCGGTGACCACGCGCCTGATAAATCCAGTCATACGTTCCTTTACATAGGTAGATGGTGTTGATGAAAACGGGACGCGGTCATTGCGGCTCCACGCCGGTTACGCGTATTGCCTCTCCAAACCACGAAATCGCGTTGGTAATTATAGATTTAAATTCATTGGGAGAACCTCCGATCGGGTTCAGTCCCAGTTGAACGAACCGTTCGCGCATTTCCGGCAGCGCATACGCCTTGCGTATCTCGCCTTCTAGCCGCGCCAACACCGCCGGCGGCAAGTTGGCGGGCGCCAAAAAGCCATGCCAGCTTGAATTGATACCGGTCGCCGGCGCACCGGCCTCAGCCATGGTGGGCGTGTCGGGCAAAAACGTGGCCCGTGTTGCATTGTCATAAGCCAGCGCGTGTATCTTGCCGGCCTTGATCAGCGCAAGACCCAGAGTGGCGTTGACAAAGCTCACCTGAATCTCACCGGCCGTCAGTGCATTGAGCGTCGCGCCGGCGCCTTTGTATGGCACATGCACCATATTGCCGCCGATGCGCTTGTTGAAAAGCGCACCGACCAGGTGAGTATTGGACCCGACGCCATTGGATCCGTAAGCAACATTGCTGCCGGACTTCGTCGCAAGAGCAATGAGATCCTTCACGCTCTTCACGGCCAGCGTCGGCGTCACCGCGAGTATGTGCCCGTCCGCATTGCACAGCTGCGAAATCGGCGTGAAGTCCCTGATCGCATCAAACGGCAGTTTCTTGTAAACATTGGGATTGACTGCAAACGACGCTGAAGTCACGAGCAGCGTATAGCCGTCCGGGATGGCCTTGGCGACAATATCCGCACCCAACGTGCCATTTGCGCCCGGGCGATTATCGACGATGAATGACTGGCCGGTCTGTATCGAGAGCTGCTGCGCGAGTATGCGCGCCGATGTATCGGGACCGCCGGCACTGAATCCGACAACGATGCGCACGGGGCGAACAGGATAATTCTGGCACCAGCCCGTGGACCACGATACCAAAGCCGACAATGACAGCACCGCAATCCCTATTCTGCACATGACGCATCCTCCCGGAGGTTGACCTTTCAAAATTTCATGACATACATGCGTCATTCTGGTGAAAACCGGAATCCAGAGTAGTCATCGAGATTTCCATCGGTGTTTCCGGGTCCCGGCGTTCGCCGGGACGACGATCCCCCTATGCGGGTGTGCCTCAAAATAAGGAAAGCACAATAATTGCTGATCGATGCCACGAAAACTTTGAGATTCCGAATCCAAGCATGTTCATTCCGCGCGTATGCCCGCCTCGCGGATGACTTTTCCCAGGCGCGTTGTTTCCGATTTTATTTTTGCCGCGAATTCGTTCGGTGTACCGCCTACGGCCTCGACGCCGGATCGAAAGAGTCTTTCCTTGACCTCAGCCGTGCCAAGAATCCGCACGATTTCACGGTTTAACAAATTGACGAGCGGCGCAGGCGTTCGACCAGGCGCAAAGATACCGGAGGTCGCGACCGCCTCATATCCGGGCAAGCCGGACGCCGCCACCGTCGGCAGACCGGGGGCCAGCGCCGACGGATCGGCGCTGGTTACCGCCAATGCTTTCAGTCGGCCCGACTTGATGTGCGGCGCCACCGAACCCGCGGCGGGAAACATTAACTGCACCTGGCCGGCGGACACGTCATTGAGCGCCGGGCCCGTGCCTTTATAGGGTATGCGCACGATGTTGACGCGCGCCATGGACTTGAACAATTCGGCGGCGAGATGGTTGGCGGAGCCGGAACTGCCGGAAGCATAGTTAAGCTTTCCAGGCGAGGCTTCCGCAAGCATGATGAGTTCTCTGACTGATTTTACGTCGAGTGTAGGATGAACCACGACGGTATTGGGTGAAGTCGCCGCCGCGCTGATGGGAGAAAAATCCCGGGCCACGTCATAACGAACATTGTCCCGCAACAGCGGCATGGTCCACAGGCTGCTGCTGTAAAACAACAGGGTGTGGCCATCGGCGGGCGCTTTGAGCACTATATCCGCGGCAGCAATCACGCTGCCGCCGCGGTTATCGACGATCACCTGCTGGCCCAAGTTGCCCGTCAGTCCCTGTGCAATCTGGCGCGCAACGAAATCGTTGCCCCCGCCCACTTCGGGCGCAATCATGCGTATCGGTTTGGATGGGTAGGTTTGAGCACCGGAAATCGCCGATAAGGCCGTCAGCAGCAGGTACGGAAAAATGCACACCGGTTTCAACTGAACTTCTCCGCGCCGGAAAATGTACCGGGTTATCATGGTGGTGAGTTGGGCGGGAATGAAATAGCTTCCATTACAACAACACCACGAATAATAACCCGGCAAGAAAACCAGATGAGTGCGAATGCACACAAAGCCGTTGATACCATACAGCAACGCCTTACCGACTATGCGTGCCGCCTGGAATTCCGTGATCTGACGCCCGAGGCTGTCCATGCTGCCATAAGTGCGCATCATCGACACGCTGGGTGCGCTGATCGGCGGCTTCTTCGGCGAGCCGTGCCGGATCGCACGCAATCTTGCGGCACAGGCGCCTGACCCTGCCGGCTTCGGGTGAAACCACCGCGCCCATCATGGCGGCCGAAAAAATTGCACCCCTCGCCAACATCAATGACGTCAAGCAAGTCAGGATAGAACTCTACAAGAAAGCGTTTCAGTTCTCGGGAACAGGCGCGCACCAACTGAACCCGGATTCGCGTGCGACCGCCGATCACAGCACGCCGTATGTCGTTGCGGCGACATTGATCGACGGCACCATCAGCGCACGCTCGTTCAGCGAATCGCGCCTCTGGGACCCAGCCCTGCGAACCTTGCTCGCGAAGACGGAAGTGTCAGAAAATCCTGAATTTACAGATGCTTATGAGCGTCTTCCGCAGGAACACCACGCCCGCGTCACGGTGCCATTCAACAATGGCCAGACGCTCGCAGGGAAGAGCGGCGGCGGCAGCGAAGACCAAGCCGCGCCGAAAAGCGACGCACAGATCACAGACAAATTCCGCAGCCTTACCGAAGACGTATTGGGTGCAAAGCGGGTCAGCAACGTATTGGGCCGCCTGTGGCATCTCGACGAAATGAAAGACGTGGGTGAGATTCCCCGTCTGCTGGTCATTGCGTAAACGCGTCGAATCGCGCGGATATTCTTCCTGCCCGCAGGATGGGTTGAGGAACGAAACCCATCGTCGATTGCGTAGCATTGTTGATGGGTTTCGCTACACTCTACCCATCCTACGGCACCACGTTGAACGTTAACCGCGATACCGCTGGATCATTGCGCTAAGCAACGACCTCCATTACAAAGTCGCTCTTGGTCGCCGAACAATCCGGACACGCCCAGCTTTCGGGTACATCCTCCCAGCGCGTTCCGGCACTGATGCCTTCTTCCGGCATGCCCTGGGCCTCGTCGTACGTAAACGAGCACAACTGGCATTGCCAGACGCGCAATCCGGCAGCTGCGGCCGGCGCAGCTCTTTGCGCGCCTGTCGATTGCGCTGCATCGCGCGGGAAATTAAGCACCAGCGCTTCCAGGCCTTCGGCGCCAGCAACCATCTGGAACGGCTTTTCGTCGGGTC
>CANJQI010000156.1 GCA_947476215.1 Betaproteobacteria bacterium | reverse complement strand
GCACTTAGCACTTCGCACTTCGCACTTCGCACTTCGCACTTAGCACTTCGCACTTCGCACTCTGCACTTTGCACTCTGCACTCTGCACTTTGCACTTCGCACTCTGCACCGCCCCCTCAATACCTGCCACTCCCCAACACCTTACGGGCAATCAGATTCCGCTGTATCTGCGTGGTCCCGCCCGCGATCGCGAAATCACGCACATCGCGGTAGAGAAGCTCGATCGGATAAGCGCCCGAGTACCCATTCGCGCCAAACAACTGCATCGCATCGGAAACGACTGACAATGCCGCTTCGTTCGCAAACGTCTTGGCGATCGCGGCCTCGCTTTCCGACGGAAATCCCGCCGTCGCATTCATCACCGCTCGATGGATGAGCAGGCGCGCGGCATCGAGTTACACCGCCATGTCCTCGATCATCCAGCGCAAGCCCTGAAAATCCGCGAGGTGTTTGCCAAATGCGGCGCGCTGCTTCAGATGCTCCACCAACTCGTCATAGGCGCGCTGTGCCACGCCGAGCGCAATCGCGGCATTGCAGCATCGGGACAGACTCATCGCGACTAGCGCGGCACTGAAATCGCCATGCGCCATGCGATTGGATACCGGCACTCGGCAATCGCGAAAAATCAGTTCAGTAGACGGGCTGCCGCGATGTCCCATCATCGGCTCAATGCGACCTATCTCCAGGCCAGGTGTGTCGCGATCGATGAGCAGCAGCCCTTTAGGCGATTTTTCCTCGTCCCGGAACACCACATCAACGAGAAACACATGCGAGACGGCGCCGCGCGAGATCCAGCACTTGCTGCCGTTTACCACGAAACTCTCGCCGTGACGAACCGCCCCGGTACGCATCGCCCTGGCGTCGGATCCGGCCTGCGGTTCACTCATGGCATGGCACGGCACGGCACGGCAGGATGGCACCGCTCGCGATACCGGACAGGCACTTGGTCTTGTGCGCATCACTGCCGAATTGCGCGATCCGGTTCGCATGCACGTTGGAGCTGAACGCATACATCGTGGTGCTCACGCATGCCCAACCGAATTCCTCAAGCACCAGCACCAGGTCCATAATGCTGCCGCCGGCCCCGCCAAACTGCTCGGGAACCAGCAAGCCGAGATAACCCTGATCGGCCAACAGCTTGATATTGTCCCACGGCACTTCCGAGTTCTGATCCCAACGCGCTGCGCGGTCCTTGAACGCTGAGCGTGCAAGACGCCGCGCCCCATCACGAACTTGCAGTTGATTCTCGTCCAGCGCGAAATCCATCGCGTTACCTAGAACGCATGCCGGCGCATGCCGCCATCGATGTGCAGTATTTCACCCGTGATGTAACGCGCCCGCGGCGATGCCAGGAACAACACGGCATAGGCCATGTCCTGTGGTTCGCCAAAATATCCGAGCGGGATGTTGTCACGAGCAAATTGATCGCGATTTGCATCGCCGGGATTGATGCGATTGACGATTTGTTCGCTGATGATACGGCCAGGCGCGAGCGAGTTGATCGTGATCGCGAACTGTCCAATCTCGCGCGAGAGCCCTTTCGCCCATGCATAAACCGCGGCTTTTGCCGAATACGCCGCATTCAGTCCGCGCGGTTCGGAGGTTCCGGTGATATTGATAATCCGGCCGTTGCGCCGTTCCATCATCGCCGGCAGGAATGCATGCGTCAGACGACGCACCGCGGTGAAGTTCAGCGAAATGGCTTCTTCCCATGCTTCCTCGGGAGCATCCACCGGCAGCGGACGCGAGCCGCCTGCATTGTTGACGAGAATGTCGATGCACCCGAACTTTTCGAGTACCGCGTCGCGAACCTCGGTATGGGCGCCGGGTGCCGTCAGATCCTTCTCAATCACCACTGACGCGGCCGCCCCTGCCTTCTCGATGTCCTGCTGCAGTGTTCTCAGCAGATCTCCGCGACGCGCTACCAGCGCCAGCTTTACCCCTTCCGCCGCCAGCGTCCGCGCCGTCTCCCGTCCTATGCCCGTACTCGCACCGGTGACAAGGGCAACCTTACCTGCAAGTTCCATATCCACTTTTATCCGCCTTGTATGAGTTGTCTTGATATCCGCCCAGAGCAGGTCGCGGGATGCGACGCGCTGTCAGATTTTCACCGCCGAAATCAACTCCCGCACATCATCGAGTTCTTCCAGTTTCCAGCACATGGCCAATAATTTTGAAAGTTGATCCGGCGCTAGCAGACAGTTGTTCAGGCTGTACAGTTTTTGCTCTATCTCCCGATCGCTTGCCGGATTCTTTGCGTGCCCTTTGGGATAGTCCACGCTGCTCAGTTTTTTCTGCCCATTACGTAGCGTGATTTCCATACGGCAGGGATTGCTGGCGTTTGCCAGCAGCAGCGCGTCAAGCTCGGGATCATGTATCACCTGTACCTTCTGCATCAGCGATTTCAAATTCGGATCGGTGATGCGTTTTTCCGAAAACGTGGCAGCGTCTATCTTGCCGTCCAACAAAGCGGCACTGACCAGAAACGGTATGCTGTGATCGGCGGTCTCGCGTGTGGCAGGCGCCCATTTTTCGGGTTCGCTTCCCGCCTCGAACCACGCACTGCGATAGGTTCGGACCACGATAGACTCGATCTCGCCGGGATCCAGTTCCGAACGGATCTTCAGCATCGCCTCCACCGGCGACTGTCCCGGATAGACGCATGGATGTATCTTGGTTTGAATATCATTGATGCGGAACGGTGCGCCGGCCTTGGGCAGCGCCGGCCATGCAAACTTGCCGGCGGTGTCCCATACGCCGTTTTCTCCCTCGAACACTGCCTGCGGCGCTGTCATGCCCTCGGCTGCCAACTGATTCGCGAATATCGCGTTGCGCGCGGCGTTCGCACCCGCGCACGCCTTCCACATCGACAACTCGCCGCGGCGCACCACCCCCAGTGTCATATTCGAGGTCAGCGCAAATGAAAGCGCGTTCGCCATCTTCTGGTGATCGAGCTTCATGATCCTGGCGACACCAGCCGCCCCCGAGATCACAATATAAACTGAGTGGTCGAATCCTCGGGTGCCGATGCGGATAGCGGAGAAAAAACTGAGGTACAGCTCATACGCAACGACTATCGCGGTGATGAAAGTCTTGCCGTCCGTCTTGGTGGTTTCAGCCGTTGCCAGCAACGCCCCGAAAAAGTCACTGGGATGCCCGCCACCGTTGCCCTGCGCATCATTGAGATCGAGATAACGCATCATCACGGTATTCGCAAAGGCCGCAAGCTCGGGAGAGGACTGTTCCAGCGTTCCGAGTATTCTGGCCGGGGTCTTGCTAGTCACCTTGCCCGCCATCACACGCGCAATCTTGCTGGGCTCGGCGTCAAATCCACCCAGCGCGCAGGCCAGCGTATCTATCACACGGCGCTTGGCCTCATGCACGGCGGCGGGCGACAGATCGTCGTATTGCAGCGCATGCGAAAAGTCGGTGATGTGCCTGAGTGTGGTGTCCATACATCTATCTCCAGTTGCGGTAGTCGTCGCACTCTTGTGTGGCGAATCGTACCTGTTCGTTGTGTATGATTTGCATACGCTATTCGCGAATACCGGCATCCTTGATGAGTTTGCCCCACTTCGCCATGTTCTGGGCGCACACCGCCTGTACGCCGATCATCAACGTAACAATCCAGCACATCCGGATTAAGTAACGCGACATCAAAATTATTTCTCCGATTCATCACAGGAAGGCAGCGCGTTGGACAGGGAATTTAACATATCCGTCGGTGCAATCAGGATCTCATCCATCGCCGGCGCCAGGCTGGCGAGATAAAATGGGCAATTGCGCAACCTGGTCGATGAACGCAGTCAACGCACAAATGGAAAGAATCGGCGTGAATAGCAAAACCGGAGCGGCATCAACTCAGCCTTTGGATGCAGATGCCTTCCCCGATCTGACGCGTTTCTTCGCGCCACGCAGCGTCGCCCTGCTCGGCGCCACGGAAGACCTCAGCAAGTTCGGCGGTCGTTGCATACGCCAGATGACCAACTTTGGATACGCAGGCACGATTTATCCGATCAATCCCAAGCGCGAGACGGTATTCGGCTTCAAATGCTATCCCTCGGTGAGCGCCCTGCCGGAAACACCCGATCATGTCGGCATCGTGTTGCCTGCGCAGGCCGTGCCAGGCGCGCTCGAGCAATGCGTGGCACTGGATGTGCCGTTTGCCACGGTATTTTCGTCTGGATTCGGTGAAACGGGCACGGACGAAGGTCGCCGCCTTCAGAAACGCATCGTGGAGATTGCGCGTGCGGGTGGCATCCGGGTGATGGGCCCGAACTGCAATGGACTGATTAACTTTGTGGACGCATTTGCACTGACCTCGACGGCGACCATCAACGGACCACGCCGCCCCGCCGGCGACATCGGCATCGTCAGTCAGTCAGGCGGCGCGGGCCAGATTAACGTCATGTGGCGCGCGCACCAGGCCGGCCTCGGCATCAGCCATGAGGTAAGTTGCGGCAACGCCGCCGATATCGACCTGCTCGATTACGCCGCCTACATGGTCGAGGCGCCGGGCACCAAAGTGGTTCTTATCCTCGCCGAACAGATCGCAAATGGCGCAAAACTGCGCGCGCTGGCCGGTCGCGCGGCGGAACTTGATAAACCGCTGATTATGGTCAAGGCTGGCCGTACCGAGGCAGGCAGCCGGGCCGCAGCCGCGCACACCGGTGCGGTGACCGGCAACGACGCGCTGTGCGACGCCGTGCTCGCCCAGTTGGGCATACTGCGCGTCGACGATTACAAGGAACTGTATGAAACCGCGATGCTGCTGCACCGCGGTCGACGTCCCGCCGGACGACGCATCGCATCGACATCGATCTCCGGCGGCAACCTGGTGGCGCTGGCCGATGTCAGTGCCTCGATCGGCATGGAGTGGCCCGCTTTTTCCAGCACTACCCAGACGCGGCTGACCGAGTTGCTACCGGGTTTCGGCATGGCTGCCAACCCCACCGACCTGACCTCCGCCGCCATCGGCCAGCCAGGTCTACTCGCCGCCGCGACGACCGCCATCCTCAATGATCCAGCCGTGGATGTGCTGATACCGATAGTGACGAACGTAGGTTCGGCCAACATCCGTGCGCTGGTGGAGTTGTCGGCCAACAGCACCAAACCGGTGGCGATGCTGTGGATAGGCCACGCCAGCGACGAGTCCGATCTGACGCCGGAAAGCTTGATTGCGTCCGGACACGCCGTATATCGCGATGCCATCGCGTGTGTGAAAGCAGTTTGGGCGGCCATGCGCTACAGCGAATTTCGCGCGCGGCTTGCAGCGCCGCCCGCCAAGCGTCCGGACGGAATCGATACGCCTACGGCGCGCCGCCTGATCACGGCTCTGACAGGCACGCCCAATGGAAAAGAGATAAGCGCCCTGCTGCAATGTTACGGTGTATCGCCGTCAGACGCGGCTGACGCTAGAAGTCCGAACGCGCCGGAAATGTGCATCGGCATCATGCACGACGCGATATTCGGTCCGGTCGTCACGATTACGCCCGGCGGAGCCTACGCCGCGCTCCTGAAAGACATCGCGTTTCGCCTGCCGCCTTTTGCTCCCGACGAGGCGCTGGAAGCGCTACGAAATCTGCGCGGATTCGGTTTGCTGGCGGGAACGCAGGGCCGCCCATCGAGCGACGTCGCGGCGCTAACGGATCTCATTGCACGCATCTCATGGCTCGCGACAGATCTACAGGACTTTGATTTTCAATTAGAAATTGACGCCCAAGTATTACGCCAGGGAAACGGCGTCCGTATCATTGCTATCCAGATCGCACCCCAACGCTCCCACGGCAAATCGTAGCCTTCACCACTCAAAACCGATCACTCGCCCACTCCTTACTCCTTACTCCTTACTATTCACTCCTCAGTACTCACTCCTCACGCCTCACCAACCTAGCCATGGCACAAACTCCCGAAACCACTCCCCATCGCTATTGCACAGTGCACGACGAAGGCCGACTGCGCATCGTGACCCTCAACCGCCCCGAAGTCATGAATGCCTTGCACAGCGAGGCCAGTCATGAACTGGAAGCCGTGTGGAATGAATTCGCAGCGCGCGATGACCTGTGGGTCGGCATCGTGACAGGTGCCGGAGAGCGCGCATTTTCCGCGGGCAACGATCTCAAGATACAGGCCGCCGGCAAGCGCGGGCCACGCCCTCATAGCGGATTCGGCGGCCTCGCGACACGCTTCGACCTGAACAAGCCGCTGATCGCGGCAATCAACGGCGTCGCCATGGGGGGCGGGTTCGAGATGGCCCTCGCCTGCGACATCATCGTTGCCGCGGAGAATGCCACTTTTGCGCTGCCCGAACCGCGCGTCGGATTGATTGCGGGCGGTAGCGGTGTGCACCGGCTACCGCGCATCATCCCGCAAAAACATGCGCTTGGCATGATACTGACCGGGCGCCGGGTGTCCGCGCAGGAAGGCAAGGAGCTGGGTTTCGTCAACGAAGTGGTGCCGGCCGGCGGTGCACTGGAAGCAGCGAAACGCTGGGCGCAGCAGATACTGGAATGCTCACCGATGGCGGTGCGCGCATCCAAGGACGCGTTATATCGCGGCCTCGACGAAGTGTGTCTCGAAACAGCCGTCCGGAAGATCTATCCCGCGCAGCAGGCCAATCTCAATAGTCAGGATTACATCGAAGGGCCCAAGGCGTTCGCCGCAAAGCGCAAGCCTGAATGGCAAAATCGGTAATCCGCAGCCTTACAGTCCGAATTTCGCGCGCACTCTCTGCAGCAGTTCGTCACTGCTGCGCAATGTTGGCGGGAACTCGTCCTTCCAATGATAGGGTTTGCAAGCGTAAACCAGCGCCTTGGACGATGTGATCTCGCCGCGCGTGCGCTTTTCCGGCGACAGCAAGGGATCGGAGCGCATACCCACGCATCCGTCCATCACGTCGATGGCAACCGCCGGATCGCAGCGGGTGCCCAGCGCCCACAACACTTCGCCGATGTTGGACGGGTCGATATCCTCGTCGACGATGATCACCCAGCGGTTCAGCCGGTCATTGCCGCTGGTGGCGGCGAGTGCCACCTGCTTGGCGTGCCCCGAGTACATCTGCTTGATCGAGACGATGATCATGATGCCGCTTCTGGCCTCGGCGGATATCCACAGTCCCTGTATGCCGGGAACCTGGGTGTCGAGCTTTTCCCACACCAGCGCCGATCCTATGATGCAGGCACCGTTGTAGAGATCGTGAGCGCCGATATTGACGGGCGCCCCGAACAGTATCGGATTGTTACGGTGCATGATCGACTTGACTTCAAATATAGGCTCGGGCAAGGCGTCGCCGGCAAAGTAGCCGGCCCACTCTCCCATCGGACCTTCGACCCTGCTTTCCCCATCCGGCAGCACGATCTCCCCTTCTAGCACGATCTCCGCCGTGGCCGGAATCGGCAGGCCGGTCGTGATGCCCTTGACCGTCTCGATCGGACGATTGCGCAATGCGCCGGCATAACCGTATTCACTCGTCCCCCACGGCACTGCCATCGTCGACGCATACCACAGTAACGGGTCCTGACCGACCACCACGGCAACCGGCACCCGCTGACCGCGTTCCCAATATTTTCTCCGTATCAGCGCACCGTGGCGGCGATCCACGATATGCACCGTCGCAACGTTGCGTTCAAAGGCCTGCACCCGATAGCATCCAAGATTGATGCACCCATCGTCCGGATCGCGCATGATGACCATGCTGCCGGTGCCTATATAGCGTCCGCCATCGCGCTCATGCCACTTGGGCACCGGAAACTTGAAAATATCGACGTCCTTACCGGTCAGGACGTTTTCCATCACCGGCCCGCTTGCCACTTCTACGGGCGCCACCGGAGCCGTGATCGCCTTGAGCTTGGCACGCAGCGCCTTGACCATTTCGACCTTGCTCACCTGATGCGGAAGCCCCAGTGCCAGGGCGACGCGGCGCGGCGTGTTGACGACGTTCGAAATCACCCGGTATCCGGGCGCGTAACCCTTGATCTTGTCGAACATCAGCAACGGATTATTCTCGACTCCGCACTGCAGTTCAGTGATGGCGCCCATTTCGAGATCCCAGTCCACGCCTTCATATTCCTGTATGCGATCTTCGCGTCTGACCAGCTCCAGGTACTCTCTGAGATCGTTAAACTCCACATTCGACGTCATGCAACCTGCTCCCGATATTGATAAACCGAGTGTAAGTAGCCTGTCCAATGCTGTCAAACGCCGCTCCGGCAGACCATGACGTCCAGGTACGTAAACCGTCTGACGACCACGTATATATTCGGGCAACAGATGCGCGGTCTATTGACCTTTCCACAATTCATTACTTACACCCGTCATTCCGGTGAAAACCGGAATCCAGTAGGATTATCAAAATTTCCATCTGTGTTTCCGGATCCCTGCTGCCGCCGCGACGGCGATGTCTTTTTGCGCGCGTGTTTCGAAAAATGGCAAGCACAATAGACTACGGGTTCCACGCACAAGTCCACTCTTAGAGGAGTAGGCAAAACATGCGCGTATCCAGAACTGCCGTGTTCTTATCGATCATGCTGTATCTGGCATACGCCGCGGGGGCGCTGGACGCAACACGCGATGACGTCGGCAACTATCCCACCAGGCCCATACGCATGCTGCTCGGCGCCCCGACTGGCGGAGGCTCGAACCTGAGCGCGCGCGTTGTGGCCAACGAACTCTCGAAGAGCCTCGGTCAGCAGGTCATCGTCGACAACAGAGTCGGCGCCGGACACATCATCGCATCCGAGATGCGTTACCAAGGCTCAACCGAATGGCTACACCGTGCAGTGGATCAACGCCAACCATGTCCTGAATCCCTTTGTCTACGGCAAGTTGCCTTACGACACGGAACGTGAGTTCGCGCCGGTCACGCAATTGGTGACACAACCGCTGGTATTGACCGTGGCCGCCTCGTTTCCAACCGCATCGGTCAAGGATCTGATCGCCGTGCTTAAGTCCAAGCCCGGCGCGCTCAGCGCGAGCTCATCCGGAACCGCCGGCGCCGGCGCCATGACCACTGCGATGTTAAGGATGCAAACCGCCACCAACTATGTGATCGTGCCTTATTCCGGCGGCGCTCCGGCCATGGTCGCGTTATTGGCGGGCGAAGTGCAGTTCTATTTCCCCGCCATCAGCACCGGTATGTCCACGATCAAAAGCGCCAAGGTTAAAGTGCTCGCGACTTCGAGCAAGAAGCGTCTTGCATACTTGCCCGATGTTCCAACATTCGCGGAATCGGGTTTGGCCAGACTCGACGTGGCACCGTGGGACGGTGTCGTGGCACCGGCCAAAGCACCGCGCGCCATCGTCAACCGACTGCAACGCGAACTCGTCAAGGTGCTGAACCTGCCGAATGTCGCGGCGCACATGACGGCATCGGGCTCCGAACCCATAGGCAGTACACCGGACGCATTTGCCATTGAAATCAAAGAACAACTGAAAACGTCCGACCGGCTCGCCGAGGCGGGAATCATCAAACGCCAATAGGTAAACTCAATATGAAGATCTGGTACCAGACGTACAGTCCGACCGCCGCCGCCGACCCCAAGTGGCGGCACTTTGACGAAGCATGTGAGAAATACGTGCCGACCGTGGCGCGCGCCGGCACGCAAGTCCATGTCACCGGCGTGCACAAACGCGCGCCCAAGATGCTGCTGTCGAGCTACATCCAGTATCTGCACATGGGACAAATCATAAACAATGCGCTTGCCGCGGAGCGCGATGGCTACGACGCCTTCGTTCTGGGCGGCATGCGCGATATCTGCCACGACGAACTGCGTTAAGCAGTCGACATCCCGGTGCTGTTCAGCGCTAAAACCTCGTACCAGATCGCGTGCACCATGGCGCCGAAATTCGCGGTTATCCTCAACGATGAAGAACCGCTGCAGAATGCCACGGCACTGATCAAACGCTACGGCCTGGAACACCGCAGCGTGCCCGGCGTGCACATCGGCCTGTCCCATACCGACTTTATTGCCGGCTTCGAAGGAAATCCGCAGCGGATTATCGACGAACTCAGGACCGCCGCGCGCATAGCAATTGCGCGTGGCGCCACTCTGCTGGTCACCGGCTTCGCGGCGATCAATGCGGTCCTCGCGCAGCACGGCATACGCGAGGTAGACGGCGTGCCCATACTGGACAGTCAGGCCACGGTCATCCGGATCGCCGAAATGATGGTGGACTTCCGGAAACTGGGAATGCCCAAGCCGGGACGGGGCCCGCTGTACAATGTGACACATGCCGATATCGAGATCGCGCGCAAGATCTACGGCGCTCCCTGACCCGCAACACCCTGCGTGACTAAGAGTGCCTAACATAATGAAACACGAGTGCGTTGCATTATGTTGGGCACTCTAAAGGAGTTCACATGAAACCAACGCGTGTCGCGGCCCTCATATTCACGTCTCTGCTGTGCAATGCAATGCCAGCATTGGCGCAATCAGGATTGACGCAGCCGTTTCCAGTCAAAACCGTGCGCCTGATTACCAGCGAGGCCGGCGGCAGCAGCGACCTCATCGCGCGCTTCATCGCCCAGGCCATTGCCGGGCCGCTGGGCCAGCAGGTGATCGTGGAAAACCGCGGCGGCAGTCTGGTCATACAAGTGCAGACGCTGATGTCCGCGCCGGCTGATGGCCATACGCTGCTGATTGGAACAGGCAGCCTGTGGGTTCAGGCTCTGCTCGAAAAGGTGCCGTACGATCCGGTCGCGGATTTTGCACCGGTCACCATCATTACGAAGGCGCCCAATGTGCTCGTCGTCCACCCATCGCTGCCGGTCAAAACGGTCACGCAACTGATCGCGCTGGCCAAGGCCAAGCCCGGCGAACTCAATTATGCTTCCGGCATAACTGGTTCGTCACTTGAGATTGCCGGAGAACTGTTCAAGGCCATGGCGGGAGTCAACATCGTCCGTATTCCGTTCAAGGGCATGGCCCCCGGTCTCGTCAGCACCATGGGCGGCCAGATGCAACTCATGTTCCCCACCGCGATCTCGGTGCCGCCGCTGATCAAGTCCGGCAAATTGCGCGCTCTGGCCGTAACCAGCTTGCAGGCGTTTCCGCTCCTGCCGGACCTGCCCACGGTCGCCGCAATACTGCCGGGATACGAATCCGGAACCACGCTGGGGCTGTTTGCTCCCGCCAAGACGCCGGCCGCAGCCATCCAAAAACTTAACGAAGAGATTGTGCGCTTTCTGCGCACAGCGGAAGCAAAAGAGCGATTTTTGGCAGTCGGCGGACTCGTCGTGGGAAGCACGCAGGAAGAATTCGCCGCTCACAGAAAGACCGACATGGCGAGGATTAACAAGCTGATCAAGGAAAGCGGCCTGCGGGCAGAATAACTATTGGTCTTTCCAGGATTCATGATATTCACCCGTCATTCCGGTGAAAACCGGAATCCGGTATGGTTATCAGGGTTCCCATCAGTGTTCCTGGATCCCGGCGTCCGCCGGGACGACGTATCTTTATGCGACTATGTCTCGAAATTTGGCAAGCATGATAATCCGATGACCGCCGCGTGAATAAGCCATGCGATCTCAGAAAACGATAGCGTTGCTGATTGCGCGAATACTCGCGCTCCATGTTTTTCTTCAGCGCATCCGCGCTTCCCGTATAGCCCATCTGCAGCGAATGATCGACGACCAAATGCGCGCGAATGCGTGGCTCGATAATGTCTGGATGCTTTCCATGTTCCCGCATGGCATCGCGCAACGCCGCGAGTTCGGCGAGCAACGGCACGCCCGTCATGTCCGGCATCAGAACGCGTGCGACCGTGAACGCAATCTCCTCGCGACGCGGCGCGTTGGGTTTGCAGTTCGCGAGATGCTCGATATGAGCACGCGTTACTTTTTTGCCGTCGAAGTTGCGCA
Source organism: Betaproteobacteria bacterium (assembly GCA_947476215.1). Classification (GTDB taxonomy): domain Bacteria; phylum Pseudomonadota; class Gammaproteobacteria; order Burkholderiales; family SG8-41; genus PALSA-1004. The sequence goes on along the minus strand of CANJQI010000156.1, from coordinate 931 downwards.
GCGCTGTTTCGAGAATTATCCGCAGGCTGTAGGGAAGGCGCAATATTGGACCGGCACCCGCCGCGTCCAGCGCCGGGAATGAGTAGCACTGCCCGGTTCTGCCCGCGACGGAAAATTCCCGCAATGTTCTGTAGGGTTCGTCACGCACAAATTGCGTTCTATACCTGTATCTTACTTGTCACGAATACCGACATTCCGGATCAGTTTTCCCAAGCGTGTCATTTCGGCTTTGATGATATTTGCGAACTGATCGGGAGCGCCACCGCCCGGCTCAGTGCCCGCATTGAGTAGTTTTTCCATGAGATCCGGCGCCCACAGCAGACGCGAAATATCCTCATTCAGCCGCCTGATCGCTGGTGCTGGAGTCTTGGCCGGCGCGAGCATGCCGAACGGTGATACAGATTCGTATCCTGGCACGCCGGACGCCGCGATAGTTGGTATCCCGGGCACCAATGGCGACGGCACGCTGCTCGTGACCGCGAGCGCACGTAATTTGCCCGACTTGATGTGCGGGGTAACCGCCGGTGCGTTGGGAAACATCAACTGCACTTGCCCGCCCAGCAGCCCCAGCAGCGCGGGCCCCGTACCTTTGTAAGGAACGCGAACGATTTCGACACCCGCCATGGCCTTGAACAGTTCGGCGGCAAGTTGCGTGGACGAACCGCTGGTGCCAGAGCCGTAGTTGAGTTCGCCGGGACGCGCCTTGCCAAGCGCGATCAGATCCCTGACAGACTTTACCGCTAACGACGGATGCACGACTATCATGTTCGGGATGCGGCTGGGCATAGAAACCGGCGCGAAATCCCGCACCGCGTCGAATGGCGCGCTTTGCAGCAGCGGCACTATCCACAATACGCTGCTTGCCACGAGCAGCGTGTGACCGTCCGGCGCTGAGCGCGCGACGACATCGGCGGGGATGACACCGCTCGGG
>CANJQI010000155.1 GCA_947476215.1 Betaproteobacteria bacterium | reverse complement strand
ATAAGATTGCCTCGGGCCCACCACGTGCTGGCCGCGCCTCCTGAAAATGCTGGCCCTCATGGGCTATCTGGTCGAAGAGGAGGGCGCGAGATAAATTCCCATTCCCCTGATATCGGTCTGACGACTGTTGGTCGACAATCAGTTTCCTGTTGCATTGGCTCGATATCTTGCGGCAAATGGTTGGAAATGCGCCGTCGCACCGTAAAGTACGGCGTTGCCCCCAATTGTTTCCGTGATTCCCTTAGGCTCTGAATACCGCTCAACTAAAGAATTTCTTCACCGCGGCCCAAAATGCTATCAGTACCCAGAAAAATATGCTGCAACCAGACCACACGAATACGAATGTAAGAGCCACAACGCTTGACTTTATGACATCACATTCATGGGGTGCGCCGCAAATCCTGCTCCAGACGATCATGGATGCGGTACATCCGGTCAAGATTACAGTCAATGTGAGCAGCGAGCCTTGCATTATGGATAGTTCGGCGCACTACTTTTGAATCCGAATGGAGTAAAGTTTCATAGGTTCATACCAAGATCATGGATTCATGCTATTGGCGTTACGCGTACAAGGCGCAGATCGCGCTTACGTCGTCGAGTTCCTCAATTGTCCAGACCAGCTCAGCAATGCGCTGTGAAGTCACCTTTCCGACCACCGGTTCCGCGTTGGCCATGAATTTGGCTTCCAGCGCATTATCGCTCATCGGGTGGTCCATGCTGCCGCTGGCGTGCTCGATGACTGACTCGTAGCGGGTTCCGTCCATGATCAGAAACGCGCGTGCCTGATCCTTGTGCAGTGACTCGTCGATCTTTACCGTCACTTTTTTGCGCAATGCGATGACGGCGGGATCGAGCGCGCGCTGATCGGTGTACTGCGGAATCTGCGCTGCGCCATCGATCAGTGCCACCGCGGCGCTGTGGTTGATGCTGAACTTGGATTGCAGTCCGTGCGCCGGGTCCGCGACACCGGTAACCGACAGCACATGTGGATGGCCGATGATACCGATCTCGCTGACGCGAGCCGGATCTATCTTGGTCTGCGCACGCAACGCGAGCACCGCGTCGATGGCAGCGTGCAATACCACGCCGCACGCATAAGGTTTGTGTCCGTTGCGCGCAAGTTCCCAGCGTTGTCCGAGGTCGGCAACCAGGGCTTGCGGCACAGCGACGTCGCTGTAGACGTGGCAGAAACTCTGTTTGTGTTGCGCTATATCCTGCGGGCTGTCGAAGCCGCGCCGTGCGAGCAATGCGGCGAGCAGACCGTTCATCGCCGCCTTGCCGGCGTGGAATGATTTACACATGCTGCCCTTGGTGTTGCGCAGTCCGGCAGCCTGCGTTGCGCTGATCGCGATCGCGTGTTCGAGTTGCGCGGCATCGAGTCGCATCAGTTTGCCCGCCGCAGCGCCAACCGCCAGCGTGCCCAGTGTCGCGGTCATGTGCCAGCCGCCCGACTGGTGGTGCGGGCACGCGAGGCCGCTGCGTATGCCGACCTCGAAACCCGCCGCGTACGCGAGCAGGAAATCCCGTCCATTCGTTTTTTCTCGTTCGGACAGCGCAAACATCGCTGCCAGCAGCGGCGAGCTGGTGTGCATCACGGTCGTCTCCGCGATGTGCGTGTCATCGTAATCGAGCACATGACCGATTTGCCCGTTGGCGAGCGCAGTATCGAGCAAGCCGAGTTTGAGTTTGCGTCCGATCACGGTCGCCTGCGCGAGACTGCCGATTTCCTGCTGTACGCCGATGAGCAAATCTATGGTCGGATGGGTGCTGCCCGCGAGCGCGCATCCCAGCCAGTCGAGCACGCCGCGCCGGCCTTCATGCACGACGCGCTGCGGCAGGTCTTCATAACGCAGTTCCGCAAGATAAGTGCATAACTGTTGCGATATGCGTTGCGGTTGAGCTTCTATTGCTGTGCTGCCGGACATGCCTTACTCCTCTTTGATGCCGAGATCCTTGATGACCTTGCCCATGCGGCTGAGTTCGGCTTTGATGATGGCGACGAACGCCTCGGGTGTGCTGCCGGCGGCATCCGCGCCGTGGCGGAATATCTGCTCCTTCGCTTCGGGTGTGCGTATGAAGCGCACACTTTCCTCGTTCAGACGTTTGACGACGGCGGCGGGCGTATGGGCGGGCGCGAACAGTCCGATTTTCGATGATGCTTCATATCCGGGCAGACCCGATGCGGCCACCGTGGGCACGCCGGGCGCCAGCGCCGATTGCTGATCCGTGGCAACTGCGAGCGCTTTCAGTTTTCCGGATTTGATATGCGGTGTTACGGTTGCTGCATTGACGAACATCACCTGCACGCGTCCCGCCAGCAAGTCGGTCATCGCCGGTCCATTACCTTTGTAGTTGATGCGCATGATGTCGACACCGGCCATGGATTTGAACAGCTCCCCGGCAAGGTGGCTGGCGGAGCCGTTGGAGGCGGAGGCAAAATTGAGGGCACCCGGTTTGGATTTGGCCAGTGCGATGAGTTCCCGCACCGAGTTCGCCGCCACCGAGGGCGGCACTACGAGCACCACCGGTGACACGGAGATAAGCGTGATAGGCGCAAAATCCTGCAGCGGATGGTACGGCGGTTTTTCGTGCAACAGCGGCGCCAGCAGGAAAGTGCCGCCGTAGACCAGCAGCGTATAGCCATCAGGCGTAGCTCGGGACACGATTTGTCCGGGGACCACGCCGCCGCCGCGGTTGTCGACGATGATTTGCTGGCCCAATGGGCCGGCGAGTCCCTGTGCCATCAGGCGCGACACGGTATCGGCACCGCCGCCGGGTGAGCTGGTGACCAGGCGTATGGGCTTGACGGGATAGCCTTGCGCGTATGCGACATTCGTAACCGCGAACAGAATTCCTGCCGCGAATATTTTTCCAGGCGGTTGCCAGTGACGTAGCTTCATTTTTGGGATGTCCTTGAAAGCGGGTTTACTCAGCAGTGATTCTTGCTTCCTTGACCACGCGCGCGAACTTCGAAATTTCGGATTTCAGATAGTCGGCGAACTGCTCAGGAGTACCACCGAGTATGTCGGCGCCACCCGCAACACTCTTCTCCTGGATATCCGGTAATTTCAGTATCTGATTGAGTTCGCTGTTCAGTTTGGCAATGATGTCCCTGGGTGTGTTCGCCGGCGCACCTATCGCGGACCACGACGAATTGTCATACCCCTTTAATCCGGACTCATCTATGGTGGGTAGTTCCGGGAGCGCCTGCACGCGCTTCAGGCTGGTGACCGCGATGGCGCGCAGCCGTCCCGCCTTGATAAAGGGCACCGTCGCGAGCGTGTTGTTGAACAGCACTTCAATTTGACCGGCAATGACATCGGTGAGCGATGGCGCCGAGCTCTTGTAGGGCACATGCACCATCCTGGTGTTGGACAGCAGGCAGAATAACGCGCCCGATATATGCCCCAGTCCGCCGACCCCTGATGAGCCGTAATTGAGCTTGCCGGGCTGTGCCTTGGCCAGCGTGATCAATTCCCTGACGTTCTTCACCGGCGCGGACGGATGCACAACCAGCACCGCGGGCGATGTCGATACCAGTATCAAGGGCGCCAGGTCACGTGTCATGTCAAAGGACAGCTTGTAGAGACTGGGGCTCACCGCCCAGGTGCCGACTGTTGCAATGACGATGGTATAACCGTCGGGCGGTGATTTTGCGACCAGTTCCATGCCTATGTTGCCGTTGGCGCCGCCGCGGTTGTCGATGACAAATTGTTGTCCGAGTCGCTGCGTGAGCTTGTCGCCTAGCATGCGTGCCTGGATATCGTTGGGCCCGCCTGCTACGAAGGGCACGACAAAGCGCACGGATTTCGCGGGATAGGATTGAGCGAATGTAGGCGGGGCTGTGAGCACGGCCATGGCGATGCAGCAAGCGCGCAACGTGTCTTTATTCATGGTTCTCCCCGGTTTTATCATGCACTGTCAGATTATCGCATTCCGAGTCCATGATCCGGGAGATATCATCGTCTGTCGGTCTTCCATCGGTGTGCCTGCTGTACGGGCGATACGATCCGCAGGCGCGGGCTGGGTGCTCGCGCAGCATTGTGAAAAGCTATGCACTTGGTCACCGTTCATCGACGCAAGGCCCCGCCAGGCGGCGCGCATGTCGACGGATTGTCGGTGCGCCGGTGATGGCACGTAAAGTGCATGAGATCGCATACTCAGTTTGTTTTATACGAGGCTATCATGGTTATATTCATGCTGATTCTCGCCATAGTGTTGGGCGCTATCGCGATCTGGGCCGGCACCCGCATCGTGAGGGGGGGAGCCATGTAAATACGGCGCGTGCAAGACGCACCGGCCGCACGCGCAGGATGGTGTATCCTCATCCTCTTTCCCTGACACGTTCTAAAAAATACACGTAAATTCATGTGGTTATATGAATCTCCGCGTCACGTGTAGTCGACATTTGCCGAGCTATCATGAGAGACTCATGCTCGTCGGCAAGCCGCCGGCCTGTTAAACCCGACTGTAGAGGAACATGGCAACGCACAAGACACGCACCGGCCTGGAATTGATACTGCACGCGCTCGAGTTTTCTGCTCACAAACATCGTGATCAGCGGCGCAAGGACTTGCATGCGTCTCCATATATCAACCATCCGATACAGCTTGCCAATCTGCTGGTCAACGTAGCGGGTATCGACGACCCCGACGTTATTTGCGCCGCGATATTGCACGACACCATAGAGGACACCGAAACCACGCCTTCGGAACTGGCGCACGAATTCGGCGCACGCATACGCGATGTCGTAATGGAAGTCACCGATGACAAGACATTGCCGAAAGTAGATTGCAAGCGCCTGCAGATCGAACACGCCTCGCACGCGAGCAGGCAGGCCAAGCTCGTCAAGCTTGCCGACAAGATCTGCAATCTGCGCGATATAGCATCCAGTCCGCCGGCGAAATGGACTCTTGAACGGCAGCAGGATTACTTTGACTGGGCGAAAGCGGTTATCGACCAGGTGCGCGGCACCAACGCCGACCTCGAAACGGCATTTGATCGGGCTTACGCAACCAGGCCCGTGCGAAGACTCTGAACGATTGCCGTTCTTATTTCCACAGCATCCAGCGGCGCTTGCCGCGGCTGACCGCCGTTACCAGTTTTCCCAACGCGGCACCGTGCAACAGCTGCATGCTTTTTTCGTTCGCGAACTTGCGCGCCTGATCGGTGAATTCGCCGGCCGAAACGTAGATGCAAACGCACTCATCGCGTGCCTGCGCTGCCTGATGAAGCTCGCGCAGCGGGCCGATGCCGGTTTGCGCGACTTTCCAGCGTTTGCAGCTCACGACGCAGGTCGTGCCGTTCCTGCGTAGCTCCAGATCGGCGATGCCGCTGGCAATCTCGGCAACCTCATAACCGTCGCGCCGGAATGCTTCGGTAGTCACCGCTGAAAAATTGTCCCACGACATGCCGCGAATTTTTTCCAGTGCCTCGTCTATCGTCGCGGTGCCGGGGGTGCGCAGTTCGCGCCACGCAACGTAGCCGGCGACGCCCAGAAACGGCAGCATGGCGGCAACCGCAATGATGTCGGGCACAACCAACCGCGCCGCAGAAAAAAGAATCGCGGCGATAACCACGCTCGCCCACCATGGTTGGCGTGCGAGTATAGAGAACAGTGATTGCTTGGCCATATTAAAATAGTGATATTAAGTGAGTGTGGATTGCAGAATGGATGATGATTATATGAGCGACAACCGACCCGCGCCATTAAAAGGCATCAAAGTCATAGAGCTCGGCACGCTGATCGCCGCACCTTCATGCAGCCGCATCCTCGCCGAGTTCGGCGCGGAAGTCATTAAAATCGAATCGCCCGACGGCGGAGACCAGTTGCGCCAATGGCGCAAGATGCATGAAGGCACGTCGCTGTGGTGGTCGGTTCAGTCGCGCAACAAGAAATCCGTGACCGTCAATCTGCGGCTCCCCGAAGGACAGGAGATCGTGCGCAAACTCGCCACCGGCGCCGATATCGTGGTCGAGAACTTCCGCCCCGGCGCGCTCGAGAAATGGAACCTCGGCTGGGAACAACTCTCAACGTTAAACCCGCGGCTCATCATGGTGCGGTTGTCGGGATTCGGTCAGACCGGCCCCTATCGCGACCGTCCCGGCTTTGGCACGGTAGCCGAAGCGATGGGCGGTCTGCGCTACGTCACCGGCTACGAAGACCGGCCGCCGGTGCGCACCGGCATCTCGATCGGCGATTCGATCGCCGCGCTCTACGGCGTGATCGGCGCCATGATGGCTTTGCATCACCGCAACACCAATGGCGGGCGCGGCCAGTTTGTCGATGTTGCGCTCTACGAGGCGGTATTCAGCATGATGGAAAGCCTGGTGCCGGAATTCGACGTCCTGGGGTTTATACGTGAGCGCACCGGCAATGCAATGCCGGGGATAGTTCCGTCGAATACCTACCCGACCCGCGACGGCAAGTACGTGATCATAGGTGCCAATCTTGATGCCATTTTCAAGCGCATGATGAACGTCATAAGCCGCACCGATCTTGCCAGTGACCCGGTGCTCGCCACCAACGCAGGGCGGTCGTTGCGCATGGAGGAACTCGATACCGCAATATCGGCATGGACGAAACAACACGACCTCAGCGAAGTGCTGAGGGTGCTGGAAAAAGCCGAAGTGCCCGCCTGCAAGATCTACAGCGCTGCGGATATCGCCGGCGATGCGCAATACCTCGCGCGCGGCATGCTAGAACAGCACACGTTAGCCGACGGGACAACCATCAAACTGCCGGGCATCGTGCCCAAGTTGTCGGAGTCGCCAGGTTCCACCGAGTGGCTGGGGCCCGCGCTGGGCGCACACAATGAGGAAGTGCTGACAGCGCTGGGCTATAGCGATGAGCAACGGCGCGAGCTTAAGGAGCGCGGCGCCATCTAACTTCAAGCTGCATGGGCCATGAGCGACGAAACGGAACGGTTGCGTGCAAGGATAGTCGCGCAAGAACGAGAAATCGCCAATTTGAGGGGCGGCTATGTGCTTGTTCGCGGTCAGCTTCGCGCCGCACTTGAATCGCTGCAACTTCGCCAGAGCCACGCGGCGGCGGCAGTAAAGCTAGTAGCGATTGAGGCAAAGGCCAAGGTAGCAGAGGTAGTCAAAGCAGAGAAAGAGGCAGCCGAGGCCGCGGAATCGGGTTTCGCCGCACTTGAAGAGCAACATCAGGTCACGGGGACAATGCTGCGCACTGCGATTGAGCTTGCCGCTGCCATTGCGGTCGACTCAATCAAACTGTGAGATGCGCTAGAGGAATATGTGAATCCGTCGAACAAGTAGGAACGCAACTCCAATAATCGAAGTCCCGCGTTTGCAGCCCGGTCTTACGATTTCACGTCCTTGACCGGCAAGCTGAAGATCACAGCGCCTTGGTGGCGGCCACTCCAACTCGATTCGCAGACCTTCGTGACATCAAACGCTGGGCGGTCCCTTCGGGTCGCAAGGGTGAATTTAAGTTTGCCACCGCTTTCGCATAGCTTTGCGGTGGCGCACTACGCTATGCTATTTCGCCACCGCAATTCAGCGACATTGAGAAATCAAAGTTACCGTAGCATCGGTTGAGACGCGAAAGCCATCATCCACTGTACGCGTCCCGCCGGTTGTTTGATGGGTATCGCTGTGCTCAACCCATCCTACGAACTACACCTTGTCAAGCGCGCTGCGGCGGTTCCTCAGATGCCCAACCATGATATGCGCTCCCCTGGTTATGACCGGCTAAAATCACCGCCTTATTCCTGATGCTGCCAGCAGTAGATGACTCGCTACACCGAATCCGATCTCGCACGCCGCCGCGCCGGCGTGCCGCGCCCGACTTATCCCGAAGACCTGCCGGTCGTTGCACGCCGCGACGAAATCTCCGCTGCGATACGCGACCACCAGATCGTCATCGTGTGCGGGGAGACAGGCTCGGGCAAGACCACGCAGCTACCCAAGATCTGCCTCGAACTCGGGCGCGGCGTCGACGGCATGATAGGCCACACGCAGCCGCGGCGTATTGCGGCGCGTACGGTGGCGGCGCGCATCGCCTCGGAACTCAACAGTCCGCTTGGCCATGCGGTCGGCTACAAGGTGCGGTTTTCCGACAAGGTGTCGCCGGACACCTATATCAAGGTCATGACGGACGGCATACTTTTGGCCGAGACCCAACGCGATGCGTTGTTGCGCGGGTACGACACGCTCATCATCGACGAAGCGCACGAGCGCAGCCTCAATATCGATTTTCTGCTCGGTTATGTGCAGCGCCTGCTGATGCGGCGTCCGGACCTCAAACTGATCGTGACCTCGGCGACCATAGATGCGGGCCGCTTCGCACAACACTTTGCGCAGGCGGGAAAACCCGCCCCTGTGGTCGAAGTGTCGGGACGGCTCTACCCGGTCGAAGTGCGATATCGTCCGCTCGGAGCGCACGACGCGGAGACAGGCGGCGATGGCGCGGAAGAAGAGGAGGAGGACCTCGAGACGGCCATCATAGCCGCGGTGGACGAGCTGGCGCGTATACCGGCCGGCGGTGACATCCTGATCTTTCTGCCGGGTGAGCGCGAGATCCGCGAGACCGCCGAAGCCTTGCGCAAGCATCACCCGCCGGCCACCGAAATACTGCCGCTGTACGCGCGTATGTCGTTCGAAGAACAGGATCGAGTATTCCGCACGGGTGGCGCGCGTCGCATCGTGCTCTCGACCAATGTCGCGGAAACTTCGCTGACGGTGCCGGGCATACGCTATGTGATCGATGCAGGCTACGCACGCGTCAACCGTTACAGTTACCGCAACAAGGTTGAGCAGCTGCAGATCGAGAAAATTTCGCGCGCGTCGGCCAATCAGCGCGCCGGGCGCTGCGGACGTGTGGCCGCCGGCGTATGCATACGACTGTACGGCGAAGACGATTTTCTGGCGCGCCAGGAATTCACCGATCCCGAGATACTGCGCTCGTCGCTGGCCGGGGTGATCCTGCGCATGAAGACGCTGAAGATAGGCGATGTCGAGGATTTTCCGTTCCTTGATCCTCCCGGCTCGCGCATGATCGCCGATGGCTATCAGTTGCTGGCCGAACTGGGCGCGGTTGATGAGCGCAATCAGCTCACGCGCACCGGTCGCCAGCTCGCAAAATTTCCGATCGATCCGCGTATCGCGCGCATCATACTGGCTGCGCAGCAGCACAATTGCCTCGCCGAAGTGCTGACCATAGCCGCGGCGCTCGAAGTGCAGGACCCGCGCGAGCGGCCGTTTGAACGCGCCGCGGCTGCCGATCAGGCGCACGCCGAATTCAATGACGACAAGTCCGACTTCAGCGCCTTGCTCAAGCTATGGGACTGGTTCGAGCATGCATTCAAGCACAAGAAATCGAACCGCCAGCTTGCCGAGCAGCTCAAGAAGAAATTCCTGTCGCAGCGCCGCATGCGCGAGTGGCGCGACGTGCGCACGCAGTTGCACGCGCTGGCTGGGGAAATGGGACTGCATGCCGGCGAGAAGCCCGCCACCTTCGAGCAGATTCATCGTGCCCTGCTCGCCGGACTGCTCGGCAATGTCGGCGTCAAGGCCGAGGACGGCGGCGACTATGTGGGTGCGCGCGCCATCAAGTTCGCGATCTTTCCGGGATCGGGCCTCAGAAAAGCCAAGCCCAAATGGGTGGTGGCGGCCGAGCTTACCGATACCACGCGGCTCTATGCGCGCTGCGTGGCGAAGATAGAGCCCGAATGGGTGGAAGCGGCCGCAGAGCATCTCGTCAAGCGCCACTATGACGAGCCGTCCTGGGACAAGACGCGCGCCATGGTGGTCGCGTTCGAACGTGTCACTCTCTACGGACTCACGCTGGTATCGCGGCGTCGCGTGCACTATGGCCCCATCAACCCGGCTGAAGGGCGCGAGGTGTTTCTGCGCAATGGACTGGCGGCCGGTGAATACATCACACAAGCCGCTTTTTATGCGCACAACCAGATGCTGATACGCGAGATACGCGAGCTAGAGCACAAGGCGCGCCGCCCCGATGTGCTAGTCGACGACGAAGCGCTGATCCGTTTCTACGCCGAGCGCGTTCCTCAGGGTATCTACAATGGCACAACGTTCGAAACCTGGCGCAAGACGGCCGAGGAGAACGAGCCGCGCCTGTTGTATATGACCCGTGACTACCTGATGCGTCATGCCGCGGCAGAGGTGAGCGAAGTACAGTTCCCCGAAACGGTCGAAGTCCATGGCGTTGCCTTGCCCCTCAAATACCGGTTCGAGCCTGGCCATGTGCTCGACGGCATTACCCTGACGGTGCCGTTGCATCTGCTGAACCAGCTCGATGCAGAGCGTTTTGCGTGGCTGGTGCCGGGCATGGTGCGTGAAAAAATATCCTTTTATTTCAAAGCATTACCCAAGCAGTTGCGCAGGCATTTGTTTCCACTGCCGGAACGTGTCACGGAGTTTCTTGAAAGCCGGGATGAGTCGAGAATTGCGCCGCAATTGACGGCGGAGCTGGCTCGATTTGTGCATCGTGCAGTGGGTGCGCCGGTCGGCATGGACGTGTGGGACGGCGTGGAACTGCCTCTTCATCTGATGATGAGCTACCGGGTGGTCGACGACGCCGGTCGCGAACTCGCCATGGGGCGCGATCTCACCGCATTGCAGGCCCAGCTTGGGCAGGCCGCACAGCTTACCTTTGCACAGGCCGAGCCCGGTATAGAAAGAGACGGCGTGCGCAGCTGGGACTTTGGCGATCTGCCGGAACAAATCTCGTTCACGCGCGATGGACGCAAACTGACCGGCTATCCTGCGCTGGTCGATTCCGGCGACTGCGTCGCGGTGCGTCTGTTCGATACGCGTGCTGCGGCTGACACCGCGATGCGTGCCGGTGTGCGCCGCCTGCTTAGCCTCGAACTCAGGGAGCAGATGAAGCAGCTCGAGAAAAGTCTGCCGGGTTACGCGCAGGCCGCGCTGCAGATGCGCAGCATCGTCCCGCCGGAAGATCTCAAGACCGACTGGATCATCGCTGTCACCGATCGCGCTTTCATCGCGGATGATGAACTGCCGCGCAATGAGCAAACCTACGATGCGCAGAAACAGCGCGCGCGCGCGCGACTGCCGGCGGTGCGCGATGCGGCGGGCCGTGTGTTCGGAACGATCGCCGTGGAATACCAGCACCTCGCGCTGAAACTCGCGGCGTTGCCTAACGCACTGAACCGCCTTGCCGCAGATGCGCGGGGGCAACTCGGCAGCCTCGTCTACAAGGGGGTATTCAGCGCCATTCCGTGGGAGCAGTTACAGCACCTGCCGCGTTATCTCAAAGCAATTGCCGTGCGCCTCGATAAATACTCCGGCAATCCGGAACGCGATAGTAAACACGCCGTGGAAATCAGCGCGCTCTACAAGCTCTATCAGGATCGCGCTGACAAGCTGCGCAAAGCCGCGATCGTCGAACCCAAACTGGAAGAATTCCGCTGGCAGATCGAGGAACTGCGTGTTTCCCTGTTTGCGCAGGAACTGAAGACCCCATTTCCGGTCTCGGTCAAGCGCCTCAGGAAAATATGGGACACCATCGCAGTCTAAACCTTACCTCGTCATCAGGTGGCTAATCGAAAGGCGTGGTTTTTCTATCTTTTGCGAGTGTTCAATTTTAGAATATGCGGTTTTGTGGTGTTTCCTTCTGAATGACATGCGTGATTCGATAAATATTTGCCGATCGTCGCAAAGCGTGCTTTGCGTGATGGCCACCGTGTTAGCGTTGTCGGCAAACGCGCAGGACACGAAAGGCAAAGGGCCGGCGGCAGCGCCCGCTGCCGTTCCGGTCAAGGTGGCGCCCGTCAAAGTGGGCGCACTTGCGAATGAAATCAGCGCGGTCGGTTCGTTGATCGCGAACGAATCGGTGATGATCCGACCGGAAGTTGCCGGCCGCATACTGAGCCTGCACTTTAACGAAGGCCAGGCAGTCGCGCGCGACGCGTTGCTGGTGACGCTGGAATCCGCTGAAGTCAAGGCCCAGCTTGCCGGCAGCACAGCCGACGAACGATTGAGCAGGCAGCGCGCCGAACGCGCCGAGGAATTGCAGAAAAAGAATTTCATCAGCCAGCAGGCGCTGGACGATGCGCGCGAGGCGTACAAGAAATCCACCGCGAGGCGACAGGAAGACGAAGCGCGCGCATCCAAGGCCGAGATCCGCGCGCCATTCAACGGTATTGCCGGGCTAAGGCTGGTCAGTGCCGGCGCTTACCTGAAGGCGGGTGACGATATCGTGCGGCTCGACAATATCGACACCGTGAAACTCGATTTCAGGGTGCCCGAGACTTACCTTTCCAAGTTTGTAAAGAATCAATCGATCAAGGTGCAGGTGGACGCCTATCCGGGCCAGCAGTTCAACGGCGATGTCTATGCAGTCGAGCCCACGGTTGACGAAAAGACTCGAACCGCGCTCCTGCGCGCGCGCGCGCCAAATCCCGGCGGCAAACTGCGCCCCGGCATGTTTGCAAGAGTGTCACTGAATCTGGGCGCGCGTCCCAATGCGGTCACCATACCCGAACAGGCCATCGTACCGCGTGGCGGCAAGACCCTGGTGTTCCGCGTCGTCGACGGCAAAGCCGTGCTCACCCCGGTCCAAATCGGCGCTCGCACGCCGGGCGAAGTCGAGATTGTCAAGGGACTGGATGCAAAGGATGTGGTGGTTACGGATGGGCAGCTGAGGCTGCAGAATGGGGTGGGGGTGAAGGTGGTGACGGCGCAGCCGGCAGCGGTTGTTAAGTGATGAGTGCAAAGTGCAAAGTGCAGAGTGCAGAGTGCAGAGTGCAAAGTGCAGAGTGCAAAGTGCAAAGTGCAAAGTGCAAAGTGCAAAGTGCAAAGTGCAGAGTTGTACTGCGGGGCTAGAACTGACCAATGAGT
>CANJQI010000154.1 GCA_947476215.1 Betaproteobacteria bacterium | reverse complement strand
GCGGCGGATGCCATCGGCGATACTCCACACAAACAGCGGCCAGTTTTCGAGATTGGCGGCGCGTTCCAGCAACTGCATCATGCGCACTTCTTCGCTGGTCTCGACCTGCACCAGCGGGAAGCGCGATTTGATGATCAACGTCAGGTCGCGCAGGTTATCGGACATGCGTGCGCGCCAGTTGTGTCAGCAACTTGTCGTGTATGCCACCGAAGCCGCCATTGCTCATGATCACTACGTGATCTCCGGGCCGGGCGGCGGCGGCTATCGCGGCGACGAGTTGCGATAGATCGTTGTGAACCTCGGCCTTAGCAGCGAGCGGTGCGAGCGCCGAGGTCGGGTCCCATCCGAGGCCGGCGCCATAGCAGAACGTATGGTCCGCATCGGCGAGACTGGCGGCGAGCGCGTCCTTCATGACGCCGAGTTTCATGGTGTTGGAGCGCGGCTCGAGGACTGCGAGTATGCGTGCCGGCCTGGGCAGTTGGCCAACCTTGGCGCGCAACCCGCCGAGTGTCGTCCTGATCGCCGTCGGATGGTGCGCAAAGTCATCGTAAACCGTGACGCCGTGAACCGTGCCGCGCCGTTCCAGTCGACGCTTGACGTTCTCGAATGCCGCCAGTGCCTCGATGGAAACGCCAGGCGCCACACCGGCGTGGCGGGCCGCGGCGACGGCCGCCAGCGCGTTCATCTGATTGTGTTCACCGAGCAGATCCCACTGCACCTCACCCTGTGGTATGCCTTTGAAAGTAATAGTAAATCTGCCGTCGGCCGACTGCGCGCCCGCGTGCCAGCCGGCGGCGCAGCCGAAGCGCTCAAGCGGCGTCCAGCAGCCGCGATCGACTACGCGATTGAGCGCGGCCTCATTGCCGTTGGCAACGATTAATCCGTTGGCCGGTATGGTACGCACCAGATGATGAAACTGGGTTTCGATGGCGCCGAGGTCGGCAAATATGTCGGCGTGATCGAACTCGAGATTGTTGAGTATGGCGGTGCGCGGCGAGTAGTGCACGAACTTCGAGCGCTTGTCGAAGAATGCAGTGTCGTATTCATCGGCCTCGATCACGAAAAAAGGATCTTCGCCGATGCGCGCGGATACGCGGAAATTCTCGGGCACACCGCCGATCAGAAAGCCCGGATTCAGCCCCGCGTGCTCCAGCATCCATGCCAGCATGGCGGTGGTCGTGGTCTTGCCGTGCGTGCCCGCCACCGCCAGCACCCACCGGCCGCGCAGCACGTTTTCAGCGAGCCATTGCGGGCCCGAAATATAGGGCAGTCCGCGATTGAGTATCTCCTCCATCAGCGCATTGCCGCGGGTGACGACGTTGCCGATGACAAATACGTCGGGCTTGAGGCTCAACTGGGCGGAGTCCCAGCCTTCGATCAGCCGAATCCCCTGCGCCTCGAGCTGCGTGCTCATGGGCGGATAGACGTTGGCGTCGCAACCGGTAACGGTGTGTCCGGCGGCCTGCGCGATCGCGGCGATGCCGCCCATGAAGGTGCCGCAGATGCCTAGAATATGGATATGCATGAGATTTGAGCGTTCAGGCTTTGAAGGAAAAATTTCCCCAACTAACCAGTGCAGCGATTATCCACGGTTTTCCCGACAGATTCTTCAGGTGCCCGTACATGGCGAATGTCATGAACAGATTCGACGCCGCGAGCATGAGCACGGTCAGCGATATGGGCGCGGTCGTGGCATTCATCGACGATCTCCTTTTTATTTGCTGCCGGCACCCAATGCCAGTGGCACATCCGGCAGTAACGACGAACGCGTTCCAGCCAGCGGCCGGTTATCAGCAGCATGATAGGTATAAACGAGCGAGAATTTGGTTACGCTCGTAGTATTTTTCCCGGCCGCGTGAAACAACCGGCAGTGAAAAAACAATACGTCCCCGGCGTCCAGTTCGACAGGTTTCTGCCTGGATATAAGCTCTTGATTTTCCTCAGTATCCTGACGCAGGAACAGCGCAGCGTCGTACCGCTCCGCGCTCAAATCCATCTTATGCGTGCCTGGTATCACGAGCAGGCAGCCGTTCTCAATGACCTCACGGCCCAGTGCAAACCACACCGATATGAGTTCCGGGCGCTGGTATGACCAATAGCGTATGTCCTGGTGCCATCCGGTTACGCTGCTATAGCGCGGAGTCTTGGTCATCACGCAATTGTGGTGCGACTGAGCAAGTTCCACACGCGGACCGAGCAACTGTCCGAGACGGGCGGCGATGACAGGCGCGGTTGCGCAGTGGCTCAGCCGTGCGTCGCGCTCATAAGCGTGCAGCAGACGGCGCACAGTCCTGCCGCCTGGTGCGTCGTGCGATGGCGGCGCGCCCGGGTAATGCGTGTCAGCCTCGTATTCGACCGGCAATGCAATCGCGTCTAGGTCGCGCTGTGCGATCGCTTTTATCGCTGCGCATTCATCACGGCGCAGTAATCCGCGCGCCACCAGATAGCCGTCCGATTCGAACTGCAGCAGTTCATCGGGTGTGAAGGCGGAATGAATCGGTGATGCCATGCGGGTATTCTACCGGCCTTACCGTTGCGATCCAGCACCATCCGGAACGGATTTATCCAGTCCAAACAGAATCAGATAAGCAGCCACACTCGCCACTGTGAGAGAAACCAGCGCGTAGACCGGATCGTAAGCGGCGGTGAATATCGCTTCGGTCGTGATCACCGAATCATCATAGTTCACGATCAAGCCGATAAACAGATTGTTGGCGACGTGAATTCCAATTGCCAGCTCAAGGCGCCCGTCGCGCAACGTGACCGCGGCCAGCAGCAGACCCAGTACCAGATATTGCGGCAATACCAGCAGCGCACCGTGCGCAACTTCGGGATTGGCCACGTGCGGCAGTATGAACAGGCACGCGCTGATGAACGCAATCACCGAGGGCCTGCGCGCAATCAGCCCCAAGGCCTGCATCAGGTAACCACGGAACAGCAGCTCTTCGGTTGCCGCCTGCAGCGGTGTCAGGCACAGCATGACCGCCGCGAACTGAAAAAAGGTTGTCGCATCAAACGTTAACCGATAGCGCCCGGGAAACATCAGATATTCGACCGTGCACACCACGATACCCAGTGCGCACCAGACGCCAAAACCGTGAAATGCGCGCCGCCATGCGAAGCGCGCGTGCGGCGTCACCAGGCTCAGCATGCCGCGCCGGTGTATGAACACCACGGCAATCGCAAGCCCGGCCAGCGCGACCAGCACGGCGAGCGTTGAAGCGAGAAACGCGCGCATGCCGCTGTAGTCGAAGCAGTGCCGCAACAACATTAATGGCACGTCGCCCAGCACCTGCGCGAAAAACACAATGATGATTGCTGCGAATACGTAGCGCCACCAGTTATTGCGTCCGCGGCGGGCCAGCGCAAGGAATTCCCCCGCGGCCGGCGCCATGCTCACTTCGCGGTGACGTCGTATCCGAGGTTGGGTGCCAGCCAGCGCTCGGCTTCGGGCACCGGCACGCCAGTACGTCGTGCGTAATCCTCAACCTGATCGCGCGCCAGTTTTCCGACCGCAAAGTATTGCGACTGCGGGTGCGCAAAATAAAATCCACTCACTGAAGCCGCAGGCAGCATGGCATAGCTCTCGGTCAACTCCATGTCGATTTCGGGCGCACGCAGTAAATTGAACAAAGCCGCCTTGGGGATGTGGTCGGGACACGCCGGATAGCCGGGCGCCGGGCGTATGCCGCGGTATTTCTCGGCGATCAGCGCTTCGCTATCCAGCGCCTCATCCCTGGCATAGCCCCACAATTCGCGCCGCACGCGCATGTGCAGCAGTTCGGCGAACGCTTCGGCCAAGCGATCGGCGAGCGCTTTCAGCAGGATGGCATTGTAGTCATCGTGCTTGTCCTCGAACGCCTTGACGCGTTTGTCGATGCCGAGGCCGGCGGTCACCGCAAACGCGCCGATATAGTCGGCCACCCCGGTCTCCTTGGGCGCGACGAAGTCGGCGAGGCACAGATTCGGATTGGCGCCCGGCTTCTTGTTCTGCTGGCGCAGGTTGTGCCAGGTCATCAACACGCGGTCGCGCTTGTCGCCTGAATAAATCTCTATGTCGTCGTCGTTGACGCTGTTGGCGGGAAACAGGCCGAATACGCCGTTCGCCTTCAACCATTTACCGGCGATGATCTTGTTCAGCATCGCCTTGGCGTCGGCAAACGCTTTGCGTGCCTCGGTACCCACCACTTTGTCGTCGAGTATCTTCGGATACGAACCGGCAAGATCCCACGTCTGGAAAAATGGACCCCAGTCGATGCAGGCGGCAATTTCCGCAAGGTCGTAGTTCTTGAGATGTTTGAGGCCGAGGAATGCCGGCCTGGACGGCACGCAAGTTGTCCAGTCGGTCTTGAAGCAATTGGCGCGCGCCTGCGCGAGCGTGATCAGTTCGGGCCCTTTCTTGCCGGCATGCTGCGCGCGTGCCTTGTCGTAGTCCTGCTGCAATTCGTCCAGATACTTGCCGCGCGCCGCGGCGTCGTCGGCGAGCAAGTTGCTGCACACCGACACGCTGCGCGACGCATCGGGTACCCACACCGTCGGGCCATTGGTATAGCCAGGTGCAATTTTGACCGCGGTGTGCATGCGCGACGTGGTCGCCCCGCCGATCAGCAACGGCAGATTGAAGCCCTGACGCTGCATTTCGCGCGCCACGTTGCCCATTTCCTCAAGCGACGGCGTGATCAACCCGGACAGGCCGATGATGTCGGCCTTTTCCGCGAGCGCCGTATCCAGTATTTTCTGGCACGGCACCATCACGCCCATATTGACGACTTCGTAGTTATTGCACTGAAGCACCACGGAGACGATATTCTTGCCGATGTCGTGCACATCGCCTTTGACGGTCGCGATCACGATTTTGCCCTTGGGTTTGGCCGCCTCTCCCGATTCGCTGGCGAGCAGGGCCTTTTCCGCTTCAATGAACGGGATCAGATGGGCAACCGCCTGCTTCATCACGCGCGCTGATTTCACCACCTGCGGCAGAAACATCTTGCCGGCGCCGAACAAATCGCCAACGATGTTCATGCCGTCCATCAGCGGGCCTTCGATGACATGGATGGGCCGGCCACCGGCCTTTTCCACCGTCAGCCTAGCCTCTTCGGTATCCTCGGTGATCCACTGCGTGATGCCATGCACCAGCGCATGCGCCAGCCGTTTCTCGGCGGGCGCATTGCGCCATTCGAGGTTCTGCTCTTCCTTCGCCCCGCCCGCTTTCAGCGTGCCGGCAATTTCTATCATGCGTTCGGTGGCATCGGGGCGGCGGTTCAGCACTACGTCCTCGACGCGCTCGCGCAACTCGGGCGCGAGATCATCATAGACGCCCACCATGCCGGCATTGACGATGCCCATGGTCATGCCGGCCTTGATTGCGTGATACAGGAACACGGTGTGTATGGCTTCGCGCGCCGGATCGTTGCCGCGGAACGAGAAGCTCACGTTGGACACGCCACCGCTGACTTTGGCGCCGGGCAGGTTCTCGCGTATCCAGCGCGTGGCGTTGATGAAATCGACCGCGTAATTGTTGTGTTCCTCGATACCCGTGGCGATGGCGAAAATATTCGGATCGAAGATGATGTCCTCGGGCGCGAAGCTGACTTTCTGCGTCAGCAGATCGTAGGCACGCTTGCAGATCTCGGTCTTGCGCGCGAACGTGTCGGCCTGCCCCTGCTCGTCGAATGCCATCACGATGATCGCTGCGCCGTAGCGCCGGCACAGCCGTGCCTGGCGCAGGAATTCCGCCTCGCCTTCCTTCATGCTGATGGAGTTGACGATGGCTTTGCCCTGCACGCATTTGAGGCCCGCTTCGATCACTTCCCACTTAGAGGAATCGATCATGATGGGCACGCGCGCGATGTCGGGTTCGGTCGCCACCAGATTCAGAAAGCGTTTCATGGCCGCTTTTGAATCGAGCATGGCCTCGTCCATGTTGATGTCTATGACCTGCGCGCCGTTCTCGACCTGCTGGCGTGCAACTGCCAGCGCCTCGTCGAATTTTTCATTGAGTATCAGGCGCGCGAATACTTTGGAACCGGTAACGTTGGTCCGTTCGCCGACGTTCACGAACAGTGAGGAGTCATCGATATTCGCCGGCTCCAGACCGGACAAACGCAGCTTGTGGTCACCTTCTGGCACGGACCGCGGCGGCACATCCTTGACGGCTTGCGCAATGGCACGGATATGATCGGGCGTGGTGCCGCAACAACCGCCGGCGATATTCATATAGCCGGCCTGCGCAAATTCCCTGACCAGCGACGAGGTGATGTCCGGCGTTTCGTCGAAGCCGGTGTCGCTCATGGGGTTGGGCAATCCGGCATTGGGGTAGGCGCAAATATAGGTATCGCAGACTTTGGCGAGCTCGGCGATGTACGGGCGCATCAGCGCCGCGCCGAGCGCGCAGTTCAGGCCTATGGTCAGCGGTTTGGCGTGACGCACGGAATTCCAGAACGCTTCCACGGTCTGTCCGGACAGTATCCGGCCCGAGGCATCGGTGACGGTGCCGGATATCATCAGCGGATAGCGTTTGCCGCTTTCCTCGAAAAACTGGTCGATGGCGAACAATGCGGCCTTGGCATTCAGCGTATCGAAGATCGTTTCGACCAGAAACAGGTCGACGCCGCCTTCGTCCAGCGCGCGCGCCTGCTCGAGGTACGCGGCCACGAGCTCGTCGAACGTGACATTGCGCGCGCTCGGATCGTTGACGTCGGGAGAAATCGACGCGGTCTTCGGCGTTGGGCCAAATGCGCCGGCGACAAAACGTGGTGCTTCGGCCGTTTCGTACTTCGCGCACGCAGCCTTTGCGAGCCGTGCTGCGGCGACGTTCATTTCGTACGACAGCGACTCCATATGGTAGTCGGCCTGTGAAATACGCTGCGCGCCAAAGGTGTTGGTTTCGAGTATGTCGGCGCCGGCCGCCAGGTATTGCTCATGAATCTCCTGGATAACCTGTGGCTGTGTCAGCACCAGCACTTCGTTGTTGCCTTTGATGTCGTGGCCGAAGTCGGCAAAGCGCGCACCGCGATACTCCGTCTCGCCGAGTTTGTAGCGCTGTATCATGGTGCCCATCGCGCCATCGAGTATGGCGATGCGCTTCCCAAGCAACCTGACTAATGCGTCTGAATTTTTCATGGTCGACTCAAAATAAAAAACCCGATCCGCGGGTGCCGATCGGGTCACGCCACTTGGCAGGATTTTCTTGAACGCCCAGGTTAAGTGCAGTCCACATCTCTGGCAGCGCGCGCAAGAAAGGCCTAAAATCGGCGTATAATTAAGAGGTTACGCGCAGACGCCGTGGATGTCAATCAATCTGCGGCCGCTCTATGCAACGTTATAATTTGCGCGCAACCGCCTATCCAATCCATGCAGCAGCGCCAACGAAAAGCGTATCTACAGTGAAAGATCTATTCCCCACACAGGCCTTTGATTACCTACAGAAGACCCCCGATGCGGTCCTCATCGACTGCCGTAGCGAAACCGAATACCTGTTCGTCGGACATCCGAGCGGCGCGGTTCACGTCGCGTGGCAGGACGGGCCGGATTGGGAGATCAATCCTGATTTCGTCGCTCAGGTGCGGGCCGAAGCAGACGCGTCGCGACCGGTCGTGCTCATTTGCCGCAGCGGCACACGTTCAGTCAGCGCCGGACTCGCGCTGGAGCAGGCCGGATACAGCAACGTCTATAACGTGCTGGAGGGCTTTGAAGGTGAGCGCGACGAGAAAAACCATCGCGGCACAACGGGGGGATGGCGCTTTCACGGTCTGCCGTGGCAGCAAAGCTGATCTTACACATGTGATTTCCGTCGAATGGGTACGCAGCAGATTTCATTCGACCTTGATGCCGCGCGCTTTTACAACTTCAGCCCATTTGACGACTTCGCTGCTCATGACGGCGCCAAATGCCTCGGCGCTGTTGCCGACCGGCTCCGCGCCCTCATCGGTCAAGCCATCCCTGATGCTCTTGTCTTTAAGGACGTCCCTTATCGGCTCAATGAAGAATTGTTGAACTCAACCGCCATGCGTTACCCGAGACTTACGCCCAGCAGTTTTCCCACCATGTAGGTTACCCCCCCCGCAGCCGCGCCTATCGCGAACATGCGCCATCCGCTCATCAGCGCACTGCGGCCGGTAAACAATGACAAGGTCGCGCCGACCGTGAACAGCCCCAGCGCCGTGACCATCACGGTGGCGAGAAGCGCAACACTGCCAGATGCAAACAGAAAGGGCGCAAGGGGAATGGCGCCGCCGATCGCAAATGACAGAAACGACGACAGCGCCGCGCCTGTAGGCGAGCCCAGTTCGTCGGGATTCAGACCGAGCTCCTCGCGGGCCAGCGTATCGAGCCCGTGTTCGCGATCCGCGATCATGGAATCAGCCAGTTGTTTGGCCTCTGCCGCCGCCATGCCGCGCGCCGCGTAGATCAGCGCGAGTTCCTTGGCCTCTTCTTCCGGATACTGGTCGAGTTCCTCGCGTTCGAGCCCGATCTGATATTCGTACATCTCGCGCTGTGAGCGCACCGACACGTATTCTCCCGCCGCCATCGAAAATGCGCCTGCGACCACGCCCGCGATCCCGGTCAACACTATCATCGCGTTGTCTGCGTTCGCGCCAGCCACACCCATGATCAGGCTGGCATTCGATATCAGTCCGTCGTTTACGCCAAACACCGCAGCGCGCAGATTGCCGCCGCCCGATACGCCGCGATGGCGTGTTTCAGGGCCGCGCACCGCCGGGCTCATATAGTGTCCCGGCACCGCCTTGGCATAGATCGCCATGCCGCGCACCTTCATCGCTGCCAGCACGGTGCGCATGGCGTAGGCTCCGAAGCGGCGCACCAGCATGGCGACAACCCGCGTGCGCATGTCGGGCATATAGCGTGTGGGCGGCTGCGCGCCTTTCCTGGCCATCACGCCAGCCCAGATAACTGCCTGCTCCTCGGCGGCTGACGCAAGTTCACGAAACAGCGCTTCGCGCATTGTCCCGGCCTCGGTTTCCGCAATGACGCCGTACAGGAAAGCGGCGCATTTCTCTTCCGTCCAGTTATCGACCTCGATCATTGCAGGTCCTCCCGTTTCGTAAGCCATGCATAGGCGGTCCAGCATGCAGCTCCGCATATGAGCATGGTAACCATGCCGCTGGCAAGTCCGAGAGCGGTTGCCGACAAAAATGGTGACATGAAACCTGCCGCCAGACCGCTGAAGAAACTCTGCTGGGCAGACTGCAGGGAAGCCGCAAGGCCGCGATTCAGCGGAAACATGTCGAGCATGAAGAGCGTCATGGCCGGCGTCGCCAGCGCCATGCCTATCGTATACATCATGATCGCCAACACCGTCCACGGCAGCGCAGGCGGAAACAATGCATGATAAACAAGGTTATACGCTGCAGCCGCGAACATTACGACATAGGCAACGCGCACCATGGCCCGCGGCGCCACCTTGCCCGCAAGCCGGCCTGAAACGAATGCGCCGATCACGATGCCCAGTATGCCGGGCACAAACATCCATGCAAATTCGGTGGGACCCAGACCGAGCAGATTGTAGACAACAGCCGGCGCGGACGCGACATAGAGAAAAAAGCCGGCGAAGTTGAAAGCGTTCGCCGACGACAACAGCCCGAATCTGACGCTGCCGAGCAACCTCAGATAGTTAGCCGTCAGGTTTGCCAGACTGAAGGACTGGCGTGCCGATGCCGGCAGGGATTCCTTGAGCTGGTAGTAGCAGCTCATGAACAGCATGATGCCCAACAATGCCAGGAAAAAGAATACGGAGCGCCATCCAAACCAGATTTCCAGCCAGCCGCCTATGACAGGCGCTATCGCCGGTGCGATGCCGAACAGCATGGTCACCGTGGACATCACGCGCTGCGCCTGGGCACCGCCATAGAGGTCGCGTATCATCGCGCGCCCGGCGACGATACCGGTGCCGGCCGACATGCCCTGCAGTACCCGGAACACCAGCATTTGCGGCATGCTTTGCGACAGCGCGCACCCCACCGAGGCCAGCGCGAAAACCACCACGCCCACCAATATCACCGGACGGCGCCCAAACGTGTCCGCGAGCGCGCCATGGAACAACATCGTCAGCGCATACGGAATCATGTAAGCGGACAGGGTCTGCTGCATTTCCAGCACACTGGCGCCAAAGGCGCGCTCGATCGCCGGAAACGACGGCATATAGGTGTCTATCGCGAACGGGCCTATCATCGCCAGGCCCGCCAATATCGCGGCCAGCAACAGCGTACTACGGTCGATGCGCTGTCGCGTATCGGGATTCTGCATTCGTGAGATGGCCTCAGTCGCCCATGGAAACACCAGCTCGCCGGATGTGCGAGACGAGGACGGGATTATAGTCGAGCGCGAACCGGACTCCTGCTCGAAGCCTGAATGCTCAAGGAAATTACCGGCGCGGCGCGCCGCGGGTCACGCATCCACGAGATGGTGCTGCGCATGCTCGACAATCGGCAACGACAGCCTGCGCTGTTCAGCAAGCAATTCACCGCAATTGTCGGCCGTCAACGGCCTGGAGAAATAGTATCCCTGCACTTCGTCGCACGAATTCTCAACGAGGAACGCCAATTGTTCGGCGTTTTCCACGCCCTCCGCAACGACCTTTAGCTGCAAACCGTGCGCCATTGCGATCACGGCCCGGGCAATCGATGCCGCATTCTGGTCACCTGGGAGATCGATGACAAACGAACGATCGATTTTGAGCGTATCGATCGGAAAGCGCTTCAGGTAGCTCAGACTGGAATAGCCGGTGCCGAAATCGTCGATCGAGATGCGCACGCCCAGCACCTTAAGACTATGCAACACCGCGATCACCTTCTCGGGCGACGTTTACCGCAGTCCAGCTTGTCAATCCTGCCCGGCGCGCTCCCTCCGGCCTGTCCGCGGCAGTAGCCGGCGCAAACGTCATCGCGGGGTCGGGGAAATTGTTGAAACTCACGGCGTCCATATCCTGCCCGGACTGAATTGAACGCCGTGACGGTTCCCGCGAGCGGCACGGGTGCCACTTGCCACCGCCTCTTCTACGCGACCATCATTTGTCCGGGAGCGGGACATGGCCGCGTGCGGCGTACCGCAACCAGCACAGCCGGCATCAAAGTTCGCAGTGTTCATGGCATATTTCCAAAAGCATCCCCAAAGCGGCCTTCGCCTTGCTTTCCGGCAATAGCAGCCTGGGCACGGATTCCTCATCAGCCCATAACGACGATATCAGGACAAACTTGAATCCGCGCCCGTGCGCCAATTTCTTCTCAAATCCAATTCTGGCCCGGCAGAATCGGGGGCGATTCAAACTGATGTGTGAAATGGCTCAAGCGGACCACTTTGAATCGCTCGCCTGGCACGGGTAGCCCGGAGGAAGCGCAGCGTACTCCGGGGGTCATCGTCCCAGACCGGGCACGATCCCCGGATTCCACTTCGTTACATCCGGGCTACGAGCTACGAGCTTCGGTCACATCAGTTTGAATCGCACCCGGCAGAATCCAACGCGTTGCGGATTGGATTGCTGCCGTAGGATAATTGCTTGAAAATCAAGGAAACTCATAATGACCCATCATGCGAAAAATAGCGCAACCAAGGCCATAGACCGCGTTCAACAGCGCCTCACCGACTATGCGTGCAGCCTCGAATACGAAGGAATATCGTCATCGGCTGTTCATGCCGCCAAAGTTCGCATAATTGATACCTTGGGCGCGTTGATGGGAGGATTTTTCTCGGAGCCGGCCCGGCTTGCCCGCAACCTTGCCGCGCAGACTCCCGGCCCCAATGGATCCAGCGTCATCGGCACGCGCATGAAAACCACGCCGGACATGGCGGCGTTCGTCAACGGGACGACCGCGCGCTTCTCCGAAATGAGCGATATTTATGACTGTCCTGGCGGCGTCGGCGGTCATCCGAGCGATGTCCTTATGCCGGTACTCGGGGTCGCGGAGCATGTAAAGGCCAGCGGGCGCGAGTTCATCACCAGCGTCGTCCTCGCCTACGAGGTCTATCTTCGGATTTCGGACGGGTTTCACAATACCGGCTGGGACCATACGAATTTCAGTTGCGCGGGAACCGCGGTGGCGTCGGGCAAACTGCTGGGCCTGAACCCCGTGCAGATGTCGCACTGCATCGCAATGGCGGTGGTGCCCAATAACATGCTAAGACAGGCGAGAACCAACCATCTGACGATGTTCAAATCGACCGCCACCGGACACGCCGGCCGGGCCGGCGTATTTGCCGCGCTCCTGGCGCGCGCGGGCATGGAAGGTCCACACCTGCCCTACGAAGGCAAGGCGGGGTGGATGGACCACGTCGCGTGCGATCGTTACACGCTGGATGCGATGGGCGGTGGCGCCATTCCGTTCAAGATCCTGGAAACACTGCTTAAGAACCGGCCGGTCGCCAGCGGCGCCATCACCGCGATACTGGCCGCCGAAAAGCTAGCCCCCCTCAGAAATCTCAAAGATGTAAAGCAAGTCACCGTTGAGGTCTACAAGCGCGCCAAGGAAGTCCTCGGCACCGGCGAGCATTTCTGGAATCCGGACTCCGGAGATACCGCCGACCACAGTATCCCCTACTGTGTCGCAGCCGCCTTGCTCGATGGAACCGTCACGCCGCGCTCATTCGACGATGCTCATCTCCACAACCCGCACCTGCACGCCCTGTTGCAAAAAATCGAAGTTGTCGAGAACCCGCAATTCACAAAAGAGTTCAAGCAACGGCCGCACCTGGCGCGCGTCACGGTCGTAACCCATCAGGGCGAGCGGCTGGTCGGCGAGGCAGGCGGCAACCAGGATGGACTGTCGACGCAGAAGCCCCAAAGCGATATTGAAGAGAAGTTCCGAGTAGTCTCGGAAGATTGTCTCGGGGCTAAGCAGGTCCGCTCGATACTTGAGCGCCTGTGGCGTCT
>CANJQI010000153.1 GCA_947476215.1 Betaproteobacteria bacterium | reverse complement strand
TGTCAGAAAAACGAAGGTCAAATTCCATCATTCCCCCATACTCAAACAGCGATAACAAATTCTACCCCGCGCCCACCCTGAAAGGCTTACAAATCAGATACTTCCGCTAATGGCTTCCATTAGAAATTCGAGCTAATGGAAAATCTCGGATCATCCGTGCGCCCTGACCGCGGCGACCGTTCCGTCGCGCAAAATTGGACCGGTCCCGCAACGCAGCATCAACTCGCGGAACTCGTCCGCAGGCATCGGAGCGCCGTAGAGATAGCCCTGGGCCTCATCACAACCATGATTTTTCAGGAACGTAAGGTGCTCCTCCGATTCAACGCCTTCGGCGATGACTTTCAGGCGCAGGCTGTGCGCCATCGCGATCACCGCCTGCGTAATGGCGACGTCGTCCTCGTCGTGCGGAATGTCCTTGATGAAGGAACGATCGATTTTGACGTTATCTATCGGCAAGCGCTTGAGATAGCTCAACGAAGAATAACCGGTGCCAAAGTCGTCTATCGCGAGACTTATGCCGAGTGCCTTGAGCTTTTTGAGCAGCGTGGTTGCGTGCTCGGGATTCTCCATCGTCACGCTCTCGGTGATTTCGAGTTCGAGCATCTCCGGCGCAAGTCCGGTTTCGGCCAGTATTTTGACGATGGTATCCAACAAGTCTTCCTGGACAAACTGGCGCGCCGACAGGTTGACCGCCACGCGCAGCGGCGGCAGGCCCTGTAACTGCCAGTCGCGCGTCTGCTGACATGCCGCGCGCAGAACCCATACGCCGATCGGCACGATCAGCCCCGTTTCCTCCGCGAGCGGGATGAACTTTACCGGCGAGATCATGCCCATGCCGGGGTGCATCCAGCGCAGCAATGCTTCCATGCCCGTCACGCAGCCTGTAACCAGATCTATTTTCGGCTGGTAATAGACTTCGAATTCGTCCTGCTCCAGTGCATGGCGCAGAAAGCGCTCGAGCACCAGACGCTCGAACGAATGCAGATTCATCTGCGACGAATAGAATTGGTAGTTATTCTTGCCATGTTGCTTGGCGCGATACATGGCCATGTCGGAATGCTTCAGTATGGTCTGCGCATTCTCGCCGTCGCCCGGATAGGCGCTGATGCCTATGCTGGCCGTCAGGTGGTAGTCCTGGTCCTCGACGAGCAACGGTTGCGCCATGGCAACCAGCAGCTTTTGCGCGGTTTCCGCGGGCTCGGTCGGCATATTGCATTCGCGCATCAGCACCGCGAATTCATCGCCGCCGAAGCGCGCGATGGTGGCGCGCTTCGGCAGTGCCTCCGCCAGCCGCTTGGCCACCTGACGCAGTACGGCGTCACCCGACTCGTGGGAAAGCGAGTCATTGATCAGCTTGAAGCGGTCGAGATCGATAAACAGTACGGCGACCTGCTTCTTGGAGAATTTGGATTCCGACAGCGCCTGCTCGAGCAATTGCGAAAAATGCACGCGATTGGGCAGGCCCGTCAGTTCATCGTAATGCGCAAGATGGCGTATGCGCTCCTCCGCGCATTTGCGCTCGGTAATATCGCGCATGATGCCCACGTACTTGGTGCGGCCTTCTATGCGCATCGCGCCAAACGTAAGTTCGATCGAAAACACACTGGCGTTCTTGCGCCGTGCCTTGACTTCGCGCCCCACGCCGGTGCTCGGGCTGGCATCCAGCCCGCCCAATTCGGCGACCAGCTGCTGATGAAAATTCTGGTGCCGCTCCGGCATCAGACAATCGATAGTGCGTCCTATGAGTTCCAGCGGTTTCCAGCCGAACATGCGCTCGACTGCGGGATTCACGAATTCCAGCATGCCTTCTTCATTGATGACCAGGATCCCGTCGGCTGCGGTATTGACGATCGAATTGAGCAGGGTTTCGCTCGACCGCAGGTTGGCTTCGGCAAGACGCCGCGCGCGGCGCACGCCGGCTTCGGTCAGTTCACGCCGGATGACAGGCACCAGCCGCCCGAGATCGCGCTTCAGCATGTAATCATGGGCGCCTGATTTCATGGCGATTACGGCGATATCCTCGCCTATCTCCCCCGAAACCAGAACGAACGGTGTATCGAGTCCGCGCCCGGTCACGACTTCCAGTGCCGCCAGTCCGTTGAATTGGGGCATGGCGTAGTCGCAGATAATTGCGTCCCAGGACCGGCGATCGAGCGCCTCCTCCAGCGCTGATCGCGTGCATACGCATTCAAATTCTGGTTCGTACCCGCCGATCTTCAGCATCTCAACGATCAACTGCACATCGTCTATATTGTCATCCACGCACAGCACGTTCAGGGAAACTGCGCTGTCAACCGGCATGCCGCGTGAAACGGACGGCGGTTGATGGTGCATAATCGCGGCGGTATCCATCCGTGTTATGCCGCTTTCGCCAGAAGCATTTCCCGCGTTTCCTCGTGCGGCGCTGCCAGGAGCTCCTCCATGTCGAGCACCAGCACCACCGAGCCATCTCCGGAAAGCGTGGCGCCGGCAACACCTTTTGGCTTGATGCCCTGCAGGGGCTTGATCACGACATCTTCACGACCCACGAAACCGTCGACCGCCATGACGAATTTGGTTGCCGCGGACTGCATCAGTACTCCGTAACGCGGCACGCCCTGCGACTGCCATCCCAGCAGGCGTGCAAGCGAGCGCACCGGCAGCACCTCGTCACGAATGACCACGGTGGTGCGACCCGATACCAGTTGCACGCGCGCGGGGTCCAGCAGTGCGATTTCATGGACCATGGCCAGAGGCACGGCAAACGACTGGCTGCCGTACCGGACAATCAACACGGGCAGTATGGCCAGCGTCAGCGGCAGCGCGATATTGATGGTTGTTCCGACCCCTGGTTCGGACTCGATTTCCACCCGGCCATTGAGCTTCTGAATATTGGTCTTGACCACGTCCATGCCGACGCCGCGTCCGGACACGCTGGTAATCTGGTCCTTGGTGGAGAATCCCGGCAGAAAAATCAGTTGCAGGCTCTGCCGGTCATCGAGGCCATTCGCGGTATCCGCATCAAGCAGACCCTTTTCCACGGCCTTGCGCCGCAGCACCTCGGGCCGCATGCCGCGCCCGTCATCGGCGATCTGAATCAGAATGTGGTCACCCGCCTGCTGCGCCGACAACCGCAGTATGGATTTTTCCGGCTTGCCGGCGGCGCGCCGCTCTGCGCGCGTTTCTATGCCGTGATCGACGGCATTACGCACCAGATGAACCAGCGGATCGCCCAGATCCTCGATGATATTTCTGTCGAGTTCGGTATTTTCCCCGACCAGCGCGAGCTCAATTTCCTTGTCCAGCTTGCGCGCAAGGTCGCGCGCCATGCGCGGATACTTCTGGAACAGGCGGCCCACCGGTTGCATGCGCGTTTTCATGACGGCATTCTGCAGATCGCAGACCAGATGATCGAGTTCATTCACCGTCTCATCGAGCGAGTGCAGCGTTTCCGTGTCGCACATGCCGCGCATCACATCACGGCGCAGGCAGTTCAGACGATTCTTGGTAAGGCCGATCTCGCCGGACAGATTTAGTACCTGATCAAGGCGCGCGGTATCGATGCGTATGGTCGATTCCTTGGCAACCACTACTTTGTCGCCTTCGCGCCGTCCTGCGGGTGCAATGTCCACCGCCGGGTGATCGGTGGCACGGCGGCCATCGCGCGTTTCGGCGACCGGCGTGTCGGCGACCGGTGTTTCCGTGGCTGCGGCCTTGGTGCCATGCAAACCCGCATACAGCCCTGACCAGTCGGGCTCGCCCGCCGTTGGTGCCGGACCCGTGGCGGGGGCGGCTTTTACCTCGCCGGCGACCGGCGCAACAACGGCGGCGGGTACCGCCTCCCCGCTCACGGCCGCGTCCAGCCGTGCCAGCAACTGTGCATCAGCGGCCTGCGGCTGCCGGCTGCCCGCCAGCGCCTCGAACATTTCGCGCACGATACCAGTCGCGGCCAGTATGACGTCCATGACCTCCGCCGACAGCGTTATGCGCCGGTTACGCAGTTCGTCGAACAGATTTTCGGTTTTGTGACACAGCGCAACCAATGCGGTTGCATTCAAAAAGCCCGCGCCCCCCTTGATGGTGTGAAAGCCACGAAAAATGTCATTCAACAGCGTGGCATCATCCGGTGTGCGTTCGAGTTCCACCAGTTTGTTATCAACATCCGCCAACAGTTCGCCGGCCTCCGTCAGGAAGTCCTTCAGCATTTCTTCCATGCCCTGAAAATCGCTCATTGCCTGTTCCTTGTCCGACTATTCCGCGCGCACCGGGCGCCTGTCACAAGTCCGCATCATTGCCGAACTGCTTTCCCTCACCCCTTCCCCTCTCCCGGTGGGCGCGGGATTCATAGGCCTAGAACCCCAAGCTCTCCAGCAGTTCGTCGACCTGCTTCTGGCTGGTCACCACGTCGGTGCGCCCCTTCGCGTTGATGACCGGGCCATTGAGTAATTCACTGGCAACCTGCACTTTCTCCGGCGGCGCATTCTCCACCAGCAGCGCCAGCAACTGACTTTCCAGCTTGTGCACCACGTCGGTAATTTTCTTGATCACCTGCCCGGTAAGATCCTGAAAGTCCTGCGCGAGCATGATTTCGGTCAACTTTGCGTTGGTTTCCTGCGTTCGTGCGGGAACCTCCCGCAGGTAATCGCGTGTCTGCGCCACCAGCGCCTTGAATTCGTCCACACCAGGATTGTTCGCCATCAATGCGTCCCAGCGACCGCTCAACGCACCGGCATCGGCACCGAGTTTGTCCTGCACCGGTGTCGCCGCCTCGGCCGCGTTCAATACGCGTTGCGCGGCCTGTTCGGTCATGGTGGCCACATAGGCCAGCCGGTCGCGGGTGTCCGGTATCGCGGCGGCGGTCGTCTCTATCGATTTGTCGAGACCGAGCTCGCGCAGTCCGTCATGCAACGCCCGGGTCAGCTTGCCCACGCTCGTGATGACCTCTTGCGGAGCGGGGCTCTCCGCGGGCGCGGCGGGTGCCTGGTCCGGGCCCGGATCCGAATTCGCCGCGACGATACTGTCGAACAACGATTCCAGATCGTCGCTGCCCGCGGCGGTCTGCGCGACCGCACTCATGCCGCCACCCCGACGGCGCCCATGGTCTTGAAAATCTTGTTGAGCTTTTCTCCCAGCGTGCCGGCGGTAAACGGCTTCACGACATAGCCGCTGGCGCCGGCCTGCGCCGCTTCAATGATATTCTCCTTTTTTGCCTCGGCCGTCACCATCAGCACCGGCAGATGCTTGAGCGCGGCATCGGCGCGTATCGCCCGCAGCAGTTCGATGCCCGTCATGTTCGGCATGTTCCAGTCGGAAACCACGAAATCAAACGGTTCGGCCCTGAGTTTTGCCAGCGCCGCGTTGCCGTCCTCTGCTTCATCGACATTGGTATATCCAAGTTCCTTGAGCAGATTGCGCACGATACGGCGCATCGTGGAAAAATCATCGACAACGAGAAACTTCATTTTTGGATCAGCCATGGTTCCCTCCGATTTCAGATCAACGAATCAATTGACGGCCGCATGCGCGGCCAGCATGGGACGCAAGGTGTCGGCCAGCACTGCGGGGTCAAACTTCGCGACATAGGCATCGACGCCGACGCTTTGACCCATTGCACGGTTGGCGTCCGCCGACAGCGACGAATGCATGACCACCGGTATGCCGGCAAAGCGCGGATCGGCCTTGATGTTGCGCGTCAACACATAACCATCCATGACCGGCATTTCGGCATCGGTCAGAATGACACTCAGGCGGCTTTTCAGCGGCACGCCCTCCGCTTGCGCGGTGTTCGCCATCGTCTGCAGCCGTTCCCACGCCTCGGCGCCGGTGGTGGTCTGCTGGTGCTGGACACCCAGCCGGTCGAGCACCTGCACGATCTCCTTGCGTGCGATCATGGAGTCGTCGGCAAACAACACGGTTGCGTGCGCTGCGGCTTCCACCGTCGCCAGCTCGGGCATCACCGCCTCGCCGAATACGTTGGCGAGGATCTGTTCGACATCCAGTATGGACACCAGCTTGCCGTCGGGTAACTCGGTCACCGCCGTGACCAGGCTGCTCGCGCCGTTGGCCGGTGACTGCGGCCTGACATCATCCCAATTGACGCGCACGATACGGTCGACTTCTTCGACCAGAAAACCCTGCGTGTGGCGGCTGAATTCGGTCACCATCATCGTGCCGCGGCCGGCACCGGTGTCGTTGCCGTGTATAAAACCCGCGATCGCGATGACCGGGATGATATTTCCGCGCAGACTGATCACACCCTCCACGCCTGGCGGCAGATTCGGCGCCCGCGTAATCGCAGGTGTCCAGGCGATCTCACGCACCTTGAATACGTTGATCCCGAACGTCTCGCTGCCTCCCAGCGAAAACAGCAGTATTTCCATGTGGTTGGAACCGGCAATGCGCGTGCGTTCGTCCACTTTCTGCAGCAGTCTCGATGATTCGGTCGACATCGTCATGGGATATTTGCCTCGGTAACAGTCAGGCCAGCAACCGCGCCAGCGTCTTGGCCAGCCTGCCGGGCTCGAACTTAGGCACATACTCATCGACCCCGACCGACATGCCGCGTTTCTGATTGGGTTCGCCGGACAACGAGGAATGCATGACCACCGGTATGCCCGCGAACCGCGCATCCGCCTTGACCTGGCGCGCCAGCATGTATCCGTCCATTTCGGGCATCTCGACATCGGTGAGCACCAGCTGCACGTAATTCTTGACGGGGTTGCCGGCCACCGCCGCAATGGAGGCTATCTTGTTGAGTTCAGCCCACGCCTGGCGGCCATTCACCGATTCGATATGCTTGACCTGCATCGCATCGAGCGCGCGCGTAATGTGCTTGCGCGCCACCAGCGAGTCGTCGGCGAACAATACCGTGCGTCCCGAGGGCACGGTCTCCTCGATATTGTCGAACACGTGATCATCCTGATTGCCCAGCGTGGCATGCAGTATCGCCTCGACGTCCAGCATCATGACCAAACGTCCGTCGGCGAGTTCCGTCACCGCCGTGATGAGACCACCCATGCTGCCGTTGATGATCTCGGGAGGCGCGCGCATCGCGGACCAATCGAGCCGCAGTATGGTGTCGACCGCACCGACCAGAAAACCCATGACCTGACCGTTATATTCGGCGACTATCATCACGCCGCGCGTGTCGGCGGCATCGACCCCCACGTACTTGGCCAGATCGATGACCGGCACCAGCATGCCCCTCAAACTTGCCATGCCTTCGACAGCCGGCGGCATGTCGGGGGCGCGGGTAATTTGCGGAACCCGTATAACCTCGCGCACCTTGAACACATTAATGCCGAACGTGCCGTGTTTGGCGTCGGAGCCCAGCTTCTCGAACTTGAACAACAGGATCTCAAGTTTGTTGGTGCCGGCAAGCCGCGCACGCGCATCGACTTCCTTGAGCTGTGCAGACATGTTATTTTTTCCAGTGGGGATTAGGCGGCGAATCGGCCGGCTTCGGCCTGCAGTTTCGCCAACGCCTGTTCGACCTGCTCGGCATCGTTCGCGGCGCGCGCCATCGATGTCGCGTGCTGCTCCGCCATCTGCACCATGCGTTCGATGTTGCCGGCAATCTGACTGCTCGCCACGCCATGTCCGCCGGTAGCCTGTGCGATATCGCCGATGCGCGCCAGCACTGACTGCACACCGCCGTTTATGGTTACCAATGCGCCCGCCACGTCTTCCGCGAGTTTTACGCCGGCGTTCACGCGTTCGTTGCCGGCGCCCAGATTCCGGACCGCGGCGTCGATCTCCGTCTGTATCGCCACTATCATGGTGGAAATTTCGGTGGTGGCGCCGGCCGTGCGTTCGGCGAGCTTTCTGACCTCGTCCGCCACCACTGCAAAGCCGCGTCCCTGCTCGCCGGCACGCGCCGCTTCTATGGCGGCATTGAGTGCCAGCAGATTGGTCTGTTCGGCGATGTCCTTGATCACCTGGACGATGCCGCTGATCTCGTTCGAACGCTTGCTCAGGGTTTCGATCAACGTCGCCGACTGATTGACGGAAACGGCGATGCGCGACATTTCCGCGGCCGCCTCGCGCGCCGTGACACCGCTTTGTTCCGACCGACGCGACGAATCAAGCGAAGCGTCGTTGGCGGCGCGTGCGTTCTCGGCAACCAGATTGAGGCCCGCGGTCATTTCGCCGACGGCAGCCGCCGTTGCCGTGGCAAGTTCGCCCTGTTCGCGCAAACCGGCCGCGATTTCTCGCGGTGCGCCGGCGACGCGCGCCGCCACCGCGCCGAGCTGTTGCGCCTCGTCCACCACACGCTTCATGGCAATCTGGATCTCCGACATCAATTCATTGAACTGGCCGGCAATATCCTCCTCGACCGGATGCCCATGAGCGCTGGCGCGGCGCGAGAAATTGTGGTCCTGGCGCATCACGCTCATGAGATGGCCGAGGAGCGCGACCGGCGCCACGAGACTGCGTCGCATATATACGTAGTAAGCCGTGCAGGCGGCGATGGCGAGCATGCTGACCAGAAGTGCCAACACGTAGGCATGGCGCGAGCTGTTGCGCGCGGCGTGGGTTTCCGCCGCCATGCGCTCGTGGTGTTGTTCCACCGCCGCCAATGCGTCCGCTGCCTTGTCCACGTGACGGCGTATCGCTTCGCCTTCGCCGGCGGCTGCGGCGGCCGTCAGTTGTGTGCGCATCGCACCCGCCAGTCGCGCCGCTTCGGCCAGCGCAGCATCCGCCGGTTCTTGCGCGGTCTTGATGTCGCTGACGTGAGCCGCTCTGCCAGGAACTTCAACGCCCCATAAGGCACCCAGCCCTATCGCCATCCCGATAACGACAACGATGATGGGCAACGCCAGCAATGGGTTAAGCCGGCGCGGATCCACGATATTTTGAATCATGCTGAATCTCCAGGTTAGGACAGGCAGAAATGGCAATCCATCTCGTGCTTTGATTGGTTTCCGATTGGTTTCCGATTGGTTTCCGATTGGTTTACAGAGGATTTAACGACGGGAAAGGGCAACTCTTTAGCTGATTTCAGTCTCTCGTCGCACCCGTAGGATGGGTTGAGGAACGAAACCCATCAGCCGCAGCCTGCCTTGTGGAAACTGTTTGATGGGTGTCGCGACGCTCGACCCATCCTACGGCCGTCAGATAACCATCTGAAATATATGGAATTTCACGTTAACCGCAGGTGCAAAAAACGCTCAACGCGAAGGTCGCCGGGGACGCGGAGGAGCGCAGGGGAAATCGAATCCAGGACGGGTCAGCAGAGGCACGCAAGCGATCAACCGCACCTGCCATGTCATCATGCGTGGCTTTCTCGGCATTGCGCGCAAGCAGCCGGTTGCGCAGCAACTTTAGCCGCATCTGCGGTGGAACGTCCTGCATCTGCGACACCACAGACGCTTCGCCGCCCTGTTCGCCGATGTCGTCCAGAACTTCGAATACGCCATCGGAACAGCAAAACATCTGGCAGGGTTCCGCATATCGGAATTCATCGATGTTAGGCACAAAAGCCGCTTGCGGCAGTATACCCAGCGCCAGATTGGCCGGCGGGTAGCGTTTGATTACCTTACCCGCGGGATCAAACACCAGCAGCGGCGGGTTACCGCCGTTCCATATCCTGACGCGCCGCGTTGCATAATCCACCGACACCAGCGTCGCCGCGACGAAACGTCCGGCGGGGAACTGTTGTTTGATGGTGCGATTGATGGCCGCCGCGATCAATTCGATTTTCAGTCCCTTTTCGGTCATGGCGTAGAAAACCGGCGCGATGGGCAGGACATTCAGCGCCGCGGCGAGGCCATGAGCGGTGCCATCCGCGACTATCGCATGCAGCACGCCGTCCGGGGTGCGCGCCGCAGCCACCAGATCGCCGCTCAGGTTTGAAGCTGGCAGTATCCAGTGTTCGAGTTTCGAGTCCGACAAGTTGTCCTCGTGGCACATGCGCGCCATCAGATGTTTCACCACGCGCAGTTCGTCCTCGTTGGTATCGCGGTAATTCTGCAACACGCGCGTGTTTTCCTCGATCTCGCGGCGCATCAAGATCATGCGTCGCGCCACGTCGAGCTAGGCGCGCAGTATGTCGTTGTGTACGGGCTTGACCAGATAGTCGTCGGCTCCCAAGGCAAGCAGATGGACCTGCGATTCTATGGTGGCATCGGCGGTCACGAAAATGATGGGCACCCAGCGTTCACCCGCAAGCTCACGCATTTTGGGCATGGCATCGGCCGGCGCGTCGTACTCGCTCGTACCCAGCCAAAATGCGCCCAGCGTTTACAGCGTTTCCTGGAACTCCTTGAATACCAGCGGTTTTACCACTTAGGCGTTGCCGCCCAGCCGGTAGCTGTCGAGCACGTCGGACTCCTCGCGTGAAGAAGTCAGCATGACAACCGGGATAATCTTCAGAGGTTCATCGCTCTTCATCATGCGCAGCAACTCGAGGCCGCCGATCCTGGGCATTTTGATGTCCAGCAGCATCAGCACCAGGTGCGCGGGTTGCCTGTCCGCGTACGGGCCGCGCTGATAAAGATAATCGGCGGCATCCACGCCGTCATGTATGACCCTGATCCTGTCCGTCGGCCAGTAAGTCGAAAGAACGGAAACCGCCAGTTCCGTGTCGTCCAGACTGTCGTCGACCAGCAGCACCTCGCCACTTGCACGTGCCATTTCAAGTTCCCTGACAGCGCGGCCTAGCCCCCCGCTTGTGGCCTTGCCAGCTATTCTTATTCGTTAAATCCATATTGACACCGACATATCACCGAGATGCATCCAGTCTAAGTCGCCCAACGGCCCCAGACAACCCCGCGGCGCCTATGGTAAAGAAGGCCGAGGTGCCCTTCTCGACCGCGCTTTCAACCCAGACTCTGCCGAGGTGCCGCTCCACGATACGCTTCACGGCAGCCAGTCCTATGCCGGTACCCTCGAATTGCTGTTGCGTGTGCAAACGCTGGAACGGCGTGAACAACCGTCCCGCATACGCCATGTCGAAGCCGGCGCCGTTATCACGCACAAAAAATGTTCGTTCGCCGTCGATGATAGTGGAGCCAAACTCGATACGCGAAGCGGCGCGCGTGGCAGTAAATTTCCATGCGTTGCCGATGAGATTGGCGAGTACCACGCGCATCAGCCCGCTATCGGCTTCGACGGTCAGATCCGGTGCGATGACAACCTCCACCTGCCGCTGCGGACTTGTTTCGCGCAGCTCGGCAAACATCGCGGCGGCCATCGCATGCATATCCACCTTGCGCACCGCCAGCGACTGCCGTGAAATTTTCGCCAGCTTCAGCAGATCGTCTATGAGCTGCCCCATGCGCGTGGCCGCCGCCAGTATGCGCCGCATCCTGGCCTGGCCCTCGGCATCGAGCTGATCCAAGCTTTTCCTCATCAAGAGCTCACCGAATCCCAGGATGCTGCGCAATGGCGCCCTGAGATCATGCGAAACCGAGTATGAAAACGCCTCCAGTTCATGGCTAACGGCCGCCAATTGCTCGGCTTTAGCCGTCAGAACGAGATTCATGTCCCTGATTTCCGCCTCGCTGCGTTTGCGCGCCGAGATATCGGCATTGAAGCCCACCATGCGCAGAGCGCGCCCCTGCGCATCGCGGCTGATAACCGCGCCGTGACTCTGGACCCACTGCCATTGACCGGATGCAGTACGGACGCGGTGCTCAAACCGGTAGCGTTCTGTCCTTTCCTTCAACACCTCGATCAGGTGCGCGCGCAGTGGTGGCAGGTCTTCCGGCAATACCATCGCGGCGAACGTTGCGCCGTCTATGCGCTTCGATTCGGCGCTGCCTCCCAGCATCTTGTTCCACTGGGCATCAAGATAGATCGTGTCACCCGCGATATCCCAGTCAAACAGCGACAGGCCCGCCGATTCCGCGGCAAGATTCAAACGTTGTTCACTGGCCTGCAACTCTTCCTCGGCTTTTTTCTGCGGACTTACGTCTCGCACGCTAGCCTGTAGAAAAACATCCCCGCCGTGCGTCATACGCGCCAGGACAACGATGGCGGGAAAACACTCGCCGCATAGCCTCTTATGGGTCCACTCAAAAGTATGGGACGTTTCACGCATGGCTATGGCTATCATATCC
This sequence comes from Betaproteobacteria bacterium, assembly GCA_947476215.1. Classification (GTDB taxonomy): domain Bacteria; phylum Pseudomonadota; class Gammaproteobacteria; order Burkholderiales; family SG8-41; genus PALSA-1004. Next base: position 878 of record CANJQI010000153.1, on the reverse strand, counting down.
CGGGCCTTGACCGGCGATAGTTGTCCGTCGGGCTGCATTTCCGGCGACAAGTCCCACGGACCCAGCTCGACGAACGCCGCCGTCGTTCTGACGCCGAACATCTTGAGCGTCGCGATATTGCCCGAGGTAAATTTCCACGACGGCGGGGCGAGGGTCATGATCGCATCGCGCGAGCTCTGGAACAGCGCTCGATAGCGCTCCTCGCTGCGCTTGACGGCTGCCTGCGCTAGCCGGCGCTCCGCTTTCTCGTAAGCCAGCGCTACCAGATTTGCGGCCGCGAGCGCAAACGTCTGATCGTCCGGATTCCAGCGCCGCGGCGAGCCGCCGTGTTCGAAAAACATCACGCCGCGCGCGCCGCCGACGATCCGAAATGGCACATTCATCATCGACGTGATGCCCGCGGGGATCAGATAGTCTGCAGCCAGTTCGGCGGTGCGCGTATCTTGTACCGCATCGTCCGCGGTGATGACACGGCCCGTCATCAGCGCCGCGAAGTACCGCGGATAGGTTGCGGCCAGCAATCCCTGCCCGCCGCCCTGCAGGTTCGGCCCGCCATCGTAGGTGCATAGCGATTCGAGTATCGTGCCTTGATCATTCATGCGCCAGACACTGGCGCGCTTCAGGGTCAGCGTCCGCGCCACGCTTTTCGTCAGTTCGGCGACATACTGCGGAAACTCGGCGGTGCTCTGAATTTCAATCAATTGCGTGATCGCCGAATGTTGCGCACTCAGCCGCCGGCGCTGGGCCGTCAACTCCTGATGCAACTGGTGCTCGCGCGCCGCGCGCGTCATCAGCCATCCGGCCACGCACAACAAAATCAGCGTCGCCAGCGCGGCGGCGAGAATTGGTTGGACGGAATCCCCGCTCATAGCGTTCGG
>CANJQI010000152.1 GCA_947476215.1 Betaproteobacteria bacterium | reverse complement strand
TTTCGAGCGAGTCGAATACTTTAACCTCAGTGTCGGCGTTGTTGCGTTGCATCGCGGCTACAAGTTTTGAGCCCTATGCGGACGCCAGAGAAGTCGCTAATAGAGCTCCGCAGTTGTCGCTGAAATCCGGTTGATCAATAGTTTTTGCAGGAGACAGCCATGCGCAAATCAACGTTAGCAAAACCAGCCGCTGCATGCTCGTCAAACCGCCGCCGCGTCATGGGCGAACTGTCTCGACTCATGACCGTCCTCAAACTCGGATCAGCAGGCCTGGTTGCGCTGCTCGCGGCATGCCAGTCCGCGCCGCCGCTCATACCTGCCACGGGAAATCCGTTCGCGGCCGTCGTGCCGGCAAAAATTACCGTCGGTGACACCTTCGTTTATCGCTATCTGGACGGCTTTGGCAATTTGCCGCCCTCACAGGTGACCTACCGCGTAGACGAGGTGAGCGGCGAGCGCGTCGTCATGTCGGTAACACCGGGTACACCGCGGGAAGGTTATGCGCGCACGGAAGTCTATACCAGCAATGGAAACTGGTTGCGCCATGTCGTGCGCAGCCACAATTATCCGCTCGACCGGGAGTTTGTCTCGCCTTACCCGGCATTTGATTTCCCGCTCGTCCCGGGCAAATCGTGGTCGACACGAATTGACACCATTGATCCGGCGAGCAAGCAGCAAGGCGAGTCCATGGTCGTCAAAGGCAAGGTGATAGGGGCAGAACGGGTCCGCGTGGCCTGCTGGGGAATTCGATACCATCAAGGTGCAGCGCCATGTATGGATTGACCGTGTCAGTGGTTTCCTTAACTTTGCAGGAAACACTCACATCACGGAGACGGACTGGTACGCCCCGGCGCTGGGACGGGTTGTACGCAGCGAAAATCAATCCGACTGGCACGTCAGCGGAAAGTCGCCGGCGTTCAGCCAGGAGTATGGCGACTGGCATGTCTATGAGCTGATCAGCGGGCCATCGTCCAGCCGATAGGAAATGCCTGGCAGTCAATAGGCGAGTTGCCTCACGCCCCCACGCGCTCGTTTATGCGCCGCATTCTTTCGAGTGGCATTCCGCTGTCCGTTTCAAGACTCACGACAAAGAAGGCCTGGGTGAGTCTGGGTTCTTTTTCCGTATAGAAACTATTGATGCCATGAAACGTTTGACTGTCAAAACAGATCATCCTGTTGTAAATGTTGTTAAATCTCACCGTTTCCTTGAACGCGCTGTTGCTGCGTGTCAGTACATGATCATAATTATCATCGATTGAATTCACAAAGTATTTACGTTTTGCGTCGGACGTTTCGCACAGCGACGGGTCGACCAGTTCATAAAGGGATGTCCCGCAGTGTTCATTGATGTGTGGTGTCAGATATACCACGCCGGCAAGTATGACATCTTTATTGTCGACATGTATCCATCCCCTGTTCTTGACAGACTGTGCGCTGTGTTCATAGGGCTCTATGAGTTGAAAACTGGTACTGACTATCCAGCTTGCCTTGGTTTTTCGGCCATCGTAAAAGATTGAAAACAGCCTGTTGCAAAAAGTCGTGTACAGATCTCCGTTCAGATCCATTAACTCGCCCGACCGCTTTCCGGGATGACTGCCATTTTCTGGCTTGTCGTATGACTGAGCCAAGGCGTATGCCCTGACCTTGTCCGGATCGCTGTAAAAATTGTCTACGCATAATGCAGGAAATTGTTTCATGGCGCGTCCATTATGGTAAAAGAGGAAAACGTGGTGGCCCGCAAAAATTCGTGAAGTGCGGGTAACGTCGTGCCCGCACATTCTCGTGGTTGTGGGTGTCACGTCATTTTAATTGACTGGGGAACTACATACTGAGCTGGAATTCGCTTGAGCAAAGTCACGGAGTGGAACTGGTCTTTTTGGCCAATTGTTCCATAATATGGACCGATTTAATATATCTGGCGATGCAAGGAACTCAAATTGACTCATGCCGTCCAATCGAATTGGATCACGCGTATGCATCCGCTAAGATATGATGCCGGATTCGCAGGTTGGCTTATTTTGGAGAAATGATGAAAAACGTCATTGCACTCGTCGTTACGGCAATAGGATTGAGTTTGGCGGTGCCGGATGTGGATGCCGCGCGCCGTGTCGGTAGTGGATCAAGTGTCGGCAAACAACGCAGTTCGATTACGCCACCGGCGTCCAAACCGGCTACGCCGCAAACGGCCGCGCCCGCCACGCCTGCACAGCAACCATCCGGCATGAGCAAATGGCTGGGGCCTCTGGCCGGGCTCGCTCTGGGCGCGGGACTCGCCTCGATGTTCATGAATGGCGGGTTGGGCGCTGCGTTCGGTGGCATATTGATGATGTTGCTGCTCGCCGCCGCGGCGATATTCGCGGTGCGCATGTTCCGCAACAAACAAAAGCCGCAGCCGCTCCAGTATGCCGGAGCCGGCGCGCCCGGGCGTGTGGCGCAGCCCGATATTTCGAATCACTTTGGCGGTGCAAGTGCAGCGACGCCGGCGGTGCCGCCGGCCGCGGCGCGCCGTTACCCACCGGGATTCGATGCCGACCAATTCGCGCGGCATGCCAAGCTCAATTTCACTCAACTGCAGGCGGCCAACGACAGACACGATTTGTCGGCCATGCGCGACTTCATGACGCCGCAGTTGTATTCCGAGATTACCGCACGACCCGAAGCGCAGGATACGACGCCGCAGAAAACCGAGATCGTGAGCCTGGACGCGGACGTATTGGAAGTCGTCACCGAGGGTGATTTACATATCGCGAGCGTGCGTTTCAATGGCACGATACGTGAAACCGCAAATACCTTGGCCGAATCATTCAGCGAAGTCTGGCATCTTGAGAAACCGGTGAATGGCGCCAGCGGCTGGCTTATCAGCGGGATACAGCAGGACTAAGACCGATGCCACAGGCGGCACACGATGCACCGGGTGCCGCGTCGATGTTTGATGGTTTTTTCCAGTCGCCGCTCGCCGCGGCTATCAATCATGTGCTCAAAAGCGCTTCGTGGGCCAGACAGCGGCTTATGCCGCACGCCGGCAAATGCCTCCATGTCAGTGTCGCGCCGTTTTTCGCCGCCCTGACCATACTCGAATCCGGAAACGTCGCGAACGCAACAAGAGGCGACACAGCCAATGTCAGGATTACCCTGACGGCCGGCACTGCACTGCACATGCTGGCCTCAGGGACCGACGCCTGGCAGGACGCGCACGTCGAAGGCGACACAATGCTTGCGCGCGACATACTCTACCTGGCGCAAAACCTGCGCTGGGACGTTGAGGAAGATCTGAGCCGCGTGTTCGGCGATATTGCCGCGCACCGCATGGTGCGTTTCGGCAATGAAATCCGGCGCTGGAAAAACACCACTGCGGATAATCTTGCTCACTCCGCAGCCGCGTACTGGACCGAAGAGCAACCGTTGATCGCAGCGCGCGATGATGTTCAACGCTATCTGCGCGAAGTCGATGTATTGCGTGATGACGTTGCGCGCACGGAAAAACGCCTGGAAAACCTGGTGAACCGCCACGCCGCCACGTAACGCCCTGCTGTTTCCCGCCAGATGTTACTGGCCATTCGTTCGGCGGCACGACCGCTCGACGCTGAAGCCCGTGAAGACAAAACTCAAAATACGCTTTTTCCCTGCGAACCTCTGCGCCCCCCCGCGTCCTCCGCGTTGGGAGTTCGCCTTTAGCAGTGAGTATTTGTAATTGCGTTTCAGGGAATTGATCGGCTCAATCTTAAGCGATCCCGACATTTTTTTAGCGGGTGTGACGCCGAGACAGATTAAAATCCACCCATGAGCTTGTTTCGTTTGCTGAAAATCGCCAGAGTGAGCCTGCGCTACGGGCTCGACGAGTTTATTCCGGATCGCGGACGCGATCGCGGCTTGCGCGCCGTGCTCAGGGTGCTGATGTTCTGGCGAAAACTCGATCAACCTCGCGCCATGCGGCTAAGACTCGCATTGGAGGCACTGGGGCCGATTTTCGTAAAGTTCGGCCAGGCGCTGTCGACGCGCCGCGATCTGCTGCCGCTCGATATCGCCGACGAACTGGCGAAGCTGCAGGATCAGGTGCCGCCGGTGTCGCACGCGCTGGTGACGGACACGCTGAACCGTGCATATGGAAAACCGGTAGAGCAGGTTTTCGCGGAATTCGATTCCACCGCAGTCGCGAGCGCATCGGTGGCACAGGTGCACTACGCTCGACTTCAAGACGGACGAGAAGCCGCCGTCAAGATCCTGCGGCCCAACATCGCGCAAACCATAGCGTATGACCTGGCGTTGCTCGACACCGGCGCCAGTCTGGTCGAATTTCTGTGGGCGGACGGCAAGCGTCTGCGTCCGCACGAAGTGGTACGGGAATTCGCCCGGCATCTTGACGATGAACTCGATTTAATGCGCGAAGCGGCCAATGCAAGCCAGCTCCGGCGCAATTTCGCAAATTCGCCGCTGCTGCTGGTGCCGGAAATCTACTGGGACTATTGTTCGACCGAAGTCATGGTCATGGAACGCATGCACGGCACGCCGATATCGCGCGTCGGGCAACTGCGCGAACAGGGCATAGATATCAAACAATTGTCGCGCGACGGAGTCGAGATATTCTTTACCCAGGTATTCCGCGATGGCTATTTTCACGCCGACATGCACCCGGGTAATATTTTCGTCGCGGACAGCGGCCGCTATATCGCGCTGGATTTCGGCATCATGGGCACCTTGAGCGATACCGACAAAAACTATCTGGCGCAGAATTTTCTGGCGTTTTTCAGCCGTGATTACCGGCGCGTCGCCGAAGTTCATATTGAGTCCGGCTGGGCACCGCAGGAAACGCGCGTCGAAGCGTTTGAAACCGCAATTCGCGCGGTTTGTGAACCGATATTCGCCCGCCCGCTCAAGGAAATTTCCTTCGGCCGGGTTTTGCTGCGCCTGTTCCAGACCTCGCGCCGCTTCAATATTCAGGTCCAGCCGCAGCTCGTACTGCTGCAGAAGACCCTGCTCAACGTGGAAGGGCTGGGGCGCGAACTGGACCCTGATCTCGATTTATGGGCGACCGCCAAGCCGCTGCTTGAGCGCTGGATGTCGGAACAAGTCGGGTGGCGGGGCGTGTTACGCAAGCTGCGCACCGAAGCGCCCGCGTGGAGTGCAATGCTGCCGGAAATTCCCCGCCTCATGCATCGCTATCTGGATGACAGTGACAAGAACGGCTTACAACAACAAATGCAACAGATGATAGTTGCACAAGAACGTCAACTCACGCGACTTGCGACAGTCGCGGTGGTGTTATCGATCTGCCTTGCGGCAGCCGTGCTTATGCTGTTTCATTGACGCCCCCGCCGCACACGGCATGCGGCATTTTGGGATCAAATAAGTGACCGCTCACCATGAACCACGATGGTACCGCGGGTTTAATGCTGCAATATTTGCGCTGCTTGCGTGTAACACTGCCTACTACGGCATTGCCGGATCGCGGGGCGAAGCACTCGATTCGAGTGCGTGGTTCGCGCTGTTGTTGCTGTTCAACGTTGAAACACGATCGGGCGACAGTTACCGTGCATCCAGGCTTGCCGGCGTTGTCCGTCTTGCGCGCATCGCCGCCGCCGCCACGGTGGGCGCCGCCGCGGTGCAATACGTCCGCGACCGTGAATGGCTGGATGCCGCCAATATCGGGCTGTGGATCGCGGTCGTTGTGTTGCTGGAAGCCGAACTACGCTATCCCCAGTTGGTTACCAAGCGGCGACGGTGGATGACTGAAATAGCGCTGCTGCTGTATTCCGGCCTCTTGCTACTGATGTTGATTTGGCTTTGGCGTGAGGCCTGGATGGATGCTTACGACGCCACGCTCTGGCTCATTGCGTTTGCAATGATAGAGCTGGATATTCTTGGAGCTCGCCGGCACCCGGGCCGAGCCAACCCCGCGACCCAAAGTTAAGCGGTCTGGTCAAACGCCTGCGCAAACGCGGAGGTAAATCGCGCGAATTCGGCGTCCGCCAGAAAGTCGATACCGGCGGCGCCGCTTCTGCCGCCACCGCTAGCAAACTGCCTGCACAGGGCGTCGGCGCCACGCGGGCGATTCTGGGCAGCACGCACACTGACGCGATAGCCACCTTTGTCGCGGGTCAATACCGCATGCGCACGGTAGGGCGACTGGCGGGCAAGCCGGTTGCCAAAACTTCCGCTTACCCGGCGGGTCCATGCCATATCCGGCAGCACGAAAACGGCGCAGCGCGGGGTCGCGAATTCCGGCCGCACTTCGCCCGCGCGGAAAAGATCGTCCTCACTCGCGGTGCGCAATATATCGAAAACCGGCTCCAGAACGATAAATTCGAACGGATCGGCATAGCGGCTCAGTGTCTGGTAAAGATCCGCCGGATCGTAAATCAGATCCTCAACGGTTTCGCCGTATGCGTTGTAGTTGATGCACTCCCCAAGTACGCGTAATTGCTCCACCTGCTGTTCGTTCAGATTGATAGTCAATGCCGCCTTGCGCGCCGATGCGGCGAGATTATCGCCAAACGCCGCCACTACAGCCCATATGCGCTGACGGCCGTCGAGATAGCGGTCGACCAACAGGCTAGTGCAGATGTCGGACGCGGTATCTATGAAAGTCGTGAGATTGGGATGCGCCGGTATTTCTCCCGGGAAATGATGATCGAAATAACGGCACCTGACGCCGCGCTCCAGCTGCCGCTGCAATGCCGCGGCGTTGCGCGCCAATGACACATCCAGCACCGTAATTTCGTCTCCGGAGTCAGCCGCTACCCGTTCCAGCAATGAAATATCGCGCTTGACGCCGGTCACCAGCACGCTTGCGCGCGGTTCCGCAAGGCGCAGTTGCTGCAGTGCGCAGACTCCATCCGCATCGCCGTTGAAAACATCATAAAATGCAGTCATGATTTCCGGCAGGTCCAAGCTTGCAATAATATTGGCATTAGCATACACATTGATCCTTGTGTATGCCAGTCTGCAACCGTTTTCAGGCTGGCGTGTCCCCGCCGAAGAGGTCTTCCGTTATCTGGGCGCTCCCTGGCCGAGATACGTGACCGCATTTGATCTGGCGCTTAACGTCGTTGCTTATCTGCCGTTTGGCGTAATACTGTTCGCAGCGCTTAGGTCGCTGGTGACGGCAACACCGGCTTTTCTCGGCGCGGCAACGACTGCAGGGCTGCTGAGTCTTGCACTGGAAAGCACGCAGATGTTTCTCCCGGCGCGAATCGCGTCGAATCTTGATGTGCTGACGAACACATCAGGCGCAGCCATGGGCGCCCTGATTGCAGGGTTGTTTACACTGCCGGCGTTTGCCAACAATCCCTTGGCGGTCGTGCGCCGAATTTCCATACGCAGCGGCGCACTCGGTGACTGCGGCCTGCTCGTGGTCGCAATATGGATATTAATACAGTTTCATCAGGCGCCGCTTGCGCTGGGCACTGGTGACGTGCGCGAATTTCTGCGCCCTGCGCCGCTATTCGTACATACGCCGCAGTCGTATCTGTTGGTGGAAACCGCGATAGTCGCGCTAATTTCCATTGCCATGGGTCTGCTGGTTTCACTGCTGTTGAAGCCGCGGCGTTGGTGCTGGCCGGCCATTGCCTTTACGCTCGTGCTCGCCGCAGTGGCCAAATCAATTGCGGTAATCGCACTTTCCCGGTCCACAAACTGGGCACAGTGGTTGACGCCCGGCGTGGCTATGGGAGCCGGCACGGGCATTCTGATACTCGCCGCGGCACTGAAGTTGCCGCACACGAGCCGCTGCCTTGCGGCTATATTCTGCATTGCCGCTGTCGTCGGCGTGGTCAATTCCGCGCCCGAAAATCCCTATCAGCTGGTACCCGCTTTCATGCTCAACCCGCAAACCACCCACCTCGTCAATTTGGTGCAGATTCTGCGCACGCTTTCGCAGATATGGCCCTTGATAGCGACGCTATTGCTTTTTTATCTATGGCGCGACCTGCATCGTGCCAACGTGCGCCCTGCGCAATGACTTCGTTCATGGGTTGCAGGTATAATTCACGGCGCGTGTGGATAGAGCGGTGGACGACGTCAAAATCGAATCGGGCGGCAGAATTGCGCCGTTCATTTTGACCCAAAAGGCAGGGAAGACCCTGTCTTTGGCGGTGCGCGACTATCATATCCGGCGCTGGTCATTTCCTTTTTCCAACATAAATCCGGGATGATTTCCATGAGCTACTACGAGCGCCATGTATTTTTCTGCTGCAACCAGCGTGACGAAGGTGCTGAGTGCTGCAACAACCATAAAGCAACGGAAGTCCGCGACTACGCAAAAGCGAAGGTCAAATCGCTCAAGTTGTCGGGACAAGGCAAGGTCCGCATTAACTCGGCCGGCTGCCTGGATCGCTGCAAGGAAGGTCCGGTCATAGTGGTTTATCCGGAAGAGGTGTGGTACACCTACGTCGACCGCGAGGATATCGACGAAATCGTGAGCGAGCATCTGCAAAACGGTCGCGTCGTGGATCGCCTCAGAATTTAAGGTTCCGCGGCATCAAGCCGGGTCCGAGCCGCCCGTATCGCGACTCGGGCATCTGCTTTTCCCGCGGCCCATGCTACCGTTGCAGAGTATTCAATTGGCGCGGATTACAACACAGACCGAACTCCTGGCCGGGGCGGTCGGCAATATCGAAGTCGATGTCCAGGAGCCCGCCGGCCCGATACGCGGCATCGCGCTGATCGCACACCCCCATCCGCTGATGGGCGGCACCAAGGACAACAAGGTGGTCACTACGCTGGCGCGCACGTTTGTTGCACTCGGTTACGTCGCGCTGCGCCCCAATTTTCGCGGCGTCGGGGCAAGCGATGGCATGCATGACGAGGGCCGTGGCGAAACCGACGATCTGGTTGCAGTCGCGCAACATGCACGACAGCGCTACGGCAATTTACCATTCACATGTGCAGGATTTTCCTTCGGAAGTTTTGTTCAGACGCGCGCTGCGGAACAAATTAATCCACAGCAACTGGTATTGGTAGCGCCCGCGGTCAGCCGCTTCCAGACTGGCACAGTTGCAGGCGGCACACTCGTCATACACGGCGAACTGGACGACGTGGCGCCGCTCGCGGCAGTGCTCGACTGGGCGCGGCCACAGAACTTGCCCGTGGTGGTGGTTCCCGGTGGCGAGCATTTCTTTCATGGCAGGCTGCACGTGCTGCAGCAAATCGTGTCCCGTTACTGCCGTCCGCTCTAGAAACCGTGATTAAATGACTTATCTCTCGGTTCACGGCGTGCGCAAATCCTACGGCGAGCACGAGGTCGTGGCGGGCATAGACCTCGAACTGAAACCGGGAGAGTGCTTTGGACTGCTGGGACCGAACGGCGCCGGCAAGACCACCACGTTGCGACTCTGCCTGGGCCTCACCGAACCGGACGCGGGTACCATCCGCATGTTCGATCTTCCGGTTCCCGTCGAAGCGCGGCAGGCACGCGCCCGTGCCGGCGTCGTGCCGCAGATCGACAACCTCGATCCCGACTTTACGGTGGCGGAGAATCTGCTCGTCTACGGACGTTACTTTGGATTGGCCGATGCACTCCTTTATGCGCGTATTCCGTCGCTGCTGGAGTTTGCGGGTTTGGCCAATCGCGGCGACGACAACATCAAGGCGTTGTCGGGCGGAATGAAGCGCCGGCTCACGCTGGCACGCGCGCTGATCAATGATCCGGATCTGATTTTTCTGGACGAACCAACCACCGGCCTGGACCCGCAAGCGCGGCATTTGATCTGGGAACGGCTGAGAAATCTGCTGTCACAGGGGAAAACCATTTTTTTGACCACGCACTTCATGGATGAAGCGGAACGCCTTTGCCACCGGCTCGCCATCATGGATCATGGCCGCGTTATCGTCAGCGGCTCGCCTCGCGAACTGGTGCGCGCGCACATCGAACCGCAGGTGGTGGAAATTTTCGGCGACGGCGCTGAAGCGTGGGCGACTGCGCAGGGCTCAAGACTAAGCGAGCGCTGCGAACGTACCGGTGAAACCGTATTTTGTTATGCCCACAACGTCGATGCCCTGCTGCACGACCTCGAACAGCGGCCCGAACTGCATTATCTGCACCGTTCGGCCAATCTTGAGGACGTGTTCCTGCGACTGACCGGGCGTGATCTGAGAGACTGACAACAGTGAACCGAAACCGGATTTGGTCATCGCCACGCTTCAGTCTGCGCTTCATCCATGTGTGGCGGCGCAATGCGCTCGTTTGGCGCAAGCTTGCGGTTCCATCCATGCTGGGAAATCTCGCCGATCCCATGATCTATATGCTGGGTTTCGGCTATGGGCTGGGACACATGCTGCCGGACGCATTCGGCACCTCCTATATCGCTTTTATCGCTGCCGGAACCGTTTGCTCCAGCATCATGATGAGCGCTTCGTTTGAAGCCATGTATTCCGGGTTCTCGCGCATGCATATGCAGAAGACATGGGATGCCATCATGAATGCGCCGATTTCCCTGGACGACATACTGATCGCCGAAACAACGTGGGCAGCGAGCAAGAGCTTGCTGTCGGGATGCGCGGTATTGCTGGTTGCCGCTGCACTCGGACTGGTCAAATCGTGGCTGGCGGTGTGGACCATACCGGTCATGCTGTTAACCGGCCTTGCATTCGCCGGCATGGGCCTTGTCGTCACCGCACTTGCACCCAGCTATGACTTCTTCATGTACTACTTCACGCTCGTCATTACGCCCATGATGATGATGTGCGGCGTGTTTTTCCCCACCGACCAGTGGCCGCAGGCGCTGCAGCAGGTCGCAGCGCTGCTCCCGCTGACCCACGCCGTGGCGCTGGTACGGCCGCTGATGAATGATACGGTGCCGGTTGCGTGGGGCATGCACCTCGCCATGCTAGCCCTTTTCGCCATCATCAGTTTTCAGATTGCTCTCGCCTTTACCCGGCGACGGCTGTTAAAGTAGGCAAATGCTCTGGATCAAGGCTTTTCACATCATCTTCATGGTCACATGGTTTGCAGGCCTCTTTTACCTGCCGCGCCTGTTCGTCTACCATGCACTGACCACGGACGCGGCGGGACTGGAAAGATTCAAGATCATGGAGCGCAAGCTTTTTTTCGGCATCATGACGCCAGGCGCGGTGTTGACCATAGGCTTCGGACTGTGGCTATGGCTGGGCTACGGCTACGCTGGCGGCTGGCTGCACGCCAAGCTCGCGTTGGTCGCGGCTCTCATCGCATATCACGTATATTGCGGCCTGCTGATGCAGGACTTCAAGCACGACCGCAATCGGCATGGCCACGTGTATTACCGCTGGCTCAACGAGTTTCCCGTCGTTATTCTGATCGCGGCTGTCATACTCGTCGTCGTCAAACCGTTCTAGTGACATGCGCACCACACTGTTATTCGTCGCAGTGCTCGTCAGCGCGCTGGCAAATGCTCAAAGCACCGAAGTCCGCATGCTGGTGCAAAATTCGCCGCTCGCCGGTTTTCAGTACTACCAGGGTAAACAACTGTGGGACGACCTCAAAGTCGGCGATATGCTGACGCTGGTGCGCGAGCCCGATAACCCGCACGACGGCAATGCGATACGCGTCGAGTGGCAAGGTCACAAGCTGGGTTACGTTCCGCGACGGGAAAACCACACCGTAGCGCTGCACATAGATCGTGGCGGCTTGGTGGAAGCGCGCGTCAGCCGGCTTACGGCGCACCGCAATCCGTGGCAACGCATCGAGTTCGAAGTGTACGTAAAGCTGTGATAGAAAACACTTTTTTTGCACCTTGCCCGCGCGGACTGGAAGGCGTGCTCGCTCAGGAGCTGACAGCGCTGGGCGCGGCGGCGGTCAAGACCACCGATGGCGGCGTGCACTTCGCCGGCGCGTACGAACTGTGCTATCGCGCGAATCTCGAAAGCCGCATCGCGAGCCGGATACTGTGGCGGGTTGCGAGCGCACCGTACCGCTCCGATGCCGACATTTATCAAACTACGCTGGCACTCGACTGGCCGCGCTGGTTCGATGTTCGCAGGACATTGCGCGTCAACCTCACCGCCTATCGCAGCCCGCTCAAGAGCGTCGACTTCGCCACGCTACGCATCAAGGACGCGATTTGCGACCGGTTTCGCAACCGCGGCGGCGAGCGCCCCAGTATAGACACGCGCAATCCGGACGTGCGGGTGCACGCCTACATCGACGCAAACACGCTCACGCTTTACCTCGATACTTCGGGTGAACCGCTGTTCAAGCGCGGCTACCGCCAGGCGACGGGTGAAGCGCCGCTGCGCGAAAATCTTGCGGCCGGCATACTGCGACTCTGCGGCTGGACCCCGGGCGAACCCCTGCTCGACCCCATGTGCGGCAGCGGCACTTTTCTGATCGAGGCCGCGCTGATGTCGTTCGACATCGCGCCCGGGTCGCGGCGCTCTTTCGCCTTCGAAAAACTGAAGACCTACAATGCAAGCCTATGGGAACAGGTAAAAATCGAAGCGCAAGCGCGCGAAAAACCACGCTGCGAACTTCCCATATACGGCAGCGATCTCTATGGCGAAGAGCTCAAGACAGCGCGCGCCAATCTTGCAGCCGCAGGACTGGACGGCGCAGTTCAGATCAAACAGGCAAATGTGCTGGAAATGCCGGCCCCCGCGGCCAGCGGTGTCATCGTCACCAATCCGCCATACGGCGTGCGGCTCGGAGAAACCAGCGACCTGGCGGCGTTCTATCCCAGGCTGGGCGATGCGTTGAAGCAGAAATTCAGCGGCTGGCGCGCCTACATTCTGAGCGGAGACATGGCACTGCAGAAACTAATCCGTCTTGCGGCCTCCAAAAGAACACCCTTGTTCAATGGCGCTATCGAATGCCGGCTGTATGAATTCAAGATCGTTGCGGGATCCATGAGGACCAAGAGCGCTAATTGAGAGGCGCATTAGTTACCGACAAATTCTACGTTCCGAGTTGTTCCCTCTTCCACGGGGCATAGGTTTCTGCACATCTTGACACCCCGGACGCTCGACGCTCAACGGCATTATTGTAGGGCGGAAAAG
>CANJQI010000151.1 GCA_947476215.1 Betaproteobacteria bacterium | reverse complement strand
GAAGGGAACCAGTCTTCTTTGTCAGTCCATCCGACGACGGTGGTTTGCTCGAATTGGGGCTGCCCTTGGACAACCGTGCTTCCAACTCTTCGACACGTGCCGTCAACAGTCGAACCTGCTCGATCAACGGGAACAGCATACGAATCAAATCGTCCTTTTGTTCGTGTGTAAGGCGCGAAAGATCGGGCAGTTCTTGCATGCTTCACATGCATACACTCTGCGCATAATTTGTACAATTGTTTCAGGCTGAATAGTCACAATTGGTGAAAGTATTGCGTTGGGGAATCGTAATGGGCTGCATGCTCGTTCCCGCATGCGTACGCCGCACCTGTCGCAACCTTTTCCGGCGGAAAATTATCAGGGTTTACTGACCCTCTCATTGGCGGGTGACGGTTTGAAGTCAGCATACAAGATGGAACGTGCGCGGGTGTGTTCGGCACTGGAACCGGCGGTTCAACAGCGCAGGCAGGGGACCTGTGCAACGTTGGTAGCTTTGCGTTTCATAGCGCGGCGACTGCCCACGCCGCGATTGACGCATTGTATGCGGCAATCGTTGCCGAAGGATACGCTGCGAGGCCGGACGATATTTTCGACCCTGCGCACGCGCCCCCCCCACAACTCCTTGATCTTCTGGACGCCATACGCGGACAGTTCGACACTTGGTATTATTTCCTCGGATCTGCGGATTTGCGTCAGCGGCGCCCCTGGCGGCTGTGGAGCCAATTGTGATGGGCAAATTCAAGACAACAGACCGCATCTGACCACCACCGCTGGAACTTCCAACGCCGTATGGGCGGTTTTTGCGCCCGTCGCGGAACCTGAAACCTGAAACCTATACCATGCTGCTCGCCGGTCTGGGGCTGCTGGGATTTGTCGCACGTCGCAGGAAGCAGACAGCAGCCGCTTAGTTACACGTAACAGCACACCTGAAAACCCCCGCTGCGGTGGGGGTTTTCTTTTCTGGTTGACGGTGTGCAATTCGCAGGTTAGGACGGCGGCAAGCGTTTGCCGCCCGACGACTCCACGTCAGCAGGGCGGAAAAGCGCAGCGCCTTGCGCCGACTGTAACTTCGGGCGACACTCAAAACATGGCCGGCTACCGCCATAATCGCGCTCCCGGCGGGACCTGTTTCTCCACCATCAAACTGCGGTAGCGCATGCCGGAACTTGTCCGGTTGACTGGGGCGGTGGCGTTTCAGTTGTCGCCCGCTGTCGCAAGCCACCGGTATGAAACCATGCGGCGGAAGGCACTGCGCTACTCCGCCCTACGAGCTTGTTGCCCGCGCATAAGTGCCGCAGGATGGGTCGAGTGCAGCGATACCCATCAACAGTGTCACTGAGGAGACGATGGGGTTCGATTCTCAACCATGTCGTCTGCGCGAGTTGAAATACCAGCTGACCTCGCCCTACTGATCGCGTATCCCGGCATCCCGGATCACTTTACGCCATTTGTTGATTTCGATTTTGATCATGGCGGCGAATGCGTCCGGACTGGCGCCGACCACTTCGACGCTGATGTTGAACAATTTCTGTTTCACGTCCGGGGTGTTCAACAGCTTCACCGTCTCTTCGTTCAAGCGCTGCACCAGTGCAACAGGCGTCCTTGCCGGCGCAAACAAGCCGTAACTCGCGATCGATTTGCTCAGTTCCGCTGCCAGATGCGGTGTCGTTCCAGTGCCGCCCATCGAGCAGTTGAGCTCACCCGGCCTCGATTTCGCCAGTGCAATCAATTCGCTAATGGACTTCACGGGCGGTGAAGGATGCGCCACGACGATATTCGGCGAACTCGTCACGCAAACGACGGGCACAAAATCCTTCACCGCGTCGTAGGGCACGTCCTGCAGCAGCAGCAACGTCCACATGCCGTTGCTGTAGAAGAGCAGCGTGTAAGCGTCGGGGGGCGATTTGGCGACGGCTTGCGCGGCGATCGCACCGCTGGCACCGCCGCGATTGTCGACGACGCCCGACTGGCCGAGATTCGCGATATAGCCCTACGCCAACAAACGCGCCATGAAGTCGGCGCCGCCACCCGCTTCGGCGGCAATGATGCGTACTGGTTTGTTCGGATAGGTCTGACCGTACGCTGCACTGACGCACAAACCTGCGATGGCAACCGACCAAGCTGCATCGCCGCAATCCCGATGCGATCACGTTGCCTCGCCGAGGGCCAGAGTTTACTTTGATATCGGCGGCCACAGCCGCAACGCAAGGTTCGCCGAGCCGGGGGCGTGTATCAGCCGCGGGATCATGCGCTCGGACCACGCCTTCATTTTGGCATCACCGTGGCCGACGAAGTTCTTGTTGCGAGCTTCGAGGGTGGTGAATTCATACAGCACGCCGTGCTTGGCCCATCCGGCGACCGAAACCAGTTTGCGGGTTCGGACGCAACCCGGCATCACCGCCATATGCGGCAGCCGGCCCTGCTTATAGTAGGCGAGCAGTTCTTCTTCATTCTGCCATTGCGTGTTGTAGGTTCCGAACTGTATGCAGGGTGTGAGCGCCATGCCGTCCTTGTATGACTTTGCTTCCGGACCATCGACGCGCCCAAATTCGGCCATGATGCACGAGCGTTCGCCGGTCCTCATGGCCAGCATTTTCTTGCCGGCGTCAGGCAACTCCGCGTGGATGGCGCTGGGCACAGGATCACCGAACACATCCGCATCCTCGCCGCCGAACAGCAACATGAAGTTGGCACCCGTGGGCACGGCGGGGTCGTCGGTGCGCGTGGTATTCGCCGCGCTTTTGATCTTGTTTTCGACTTCCGCATAGTGTCCCGCCCACAAAATGCCGGGGCGCTTCAGCATCGCCGGTATGTAGGTGCCGTGCAACCACGACAGGTAAGCCTCGCGTCCTTCGCCGGGCAGATCGTACCAGGTAACCCAGATGCCTCTATCCAATTGAAATTCTCCCGCTGTAATTTATTCGTGAGGCATCGTGCCCCGCCAACCTAGAACCCATCTCCAAAATACCCGGACTTGCCACGACTTCGTTGCCCGCTACGTTGCGCCTCGCCTTACTCGGTGTAAGGTCTTGTCGCAGCCTTGCGGGCGCCTCGTCCTGGCTGCGCTCGAGAATTTTTGAGACCGGTTCTAGTTTAATTCTTTAGCACGCCTTAATCGGGATGTCAAAACGCAGGCCCGCATGGTGTTGGTGTTCAAGTGGTGTTCTTGACAGATTTCACTCGACTCGATAGCCTTTATCTCCACCCTGCATTTTCCGAAATCCCACGTGTCATTTGATCAGGAGTAACCATGAGCTGCATCGAGGTCGTACGCATTGCTTGCAAAGCGGGTAAAGGAGACGAGTTCAAGGAACGGCTCAAGGCAGGTTTGGGTGTGCAGGCCAGGGATCCGGAATGCCTGTCGATATGGTTTGAGCGCTGCGTCGAAAAACCGGACGAGTTTCTGCTGCATCTGGTGTGGACTTCGATCACTGCGCACGACGCGTGGCGTACCGCTCATCGCGACGAGTGGCGTTCGCACATTCTGGATCTGATCGAAGGCCTGCCGAATCCGATCGGCCACTATCAGCTCGTGGCTGAAGTCAAGAAAGGCTGAGACGGCACGACCGCGCACCATCGCCTAGACGCGGGCCAGGACGTCTCGCGATGGCCCTCCACCGTTTAGCATTTATCACACGAAAGAGTTTCATGTCCAACTTCGCCGACTACAAGAATGCCTTCCAGACCATAAAACTGGAACGCACCGACAGTGGTATTCTGCAAATGACGCTGCATTCCAACGGCGGTCCCTGGGTGTGGGACGCACGCGCGCAGCCCGACGGCCGCGCCGGGGTCTCACATCAGGAACTGGCCGATGCGGCGGCCATGATCGCCCGCGATATCGAAAACCGCGTGGTCATCATCACCGGCACGGGCGACCATTTCTCGGGGCCACCGGCAAGCCGCAACACCATGTCACGCGGAGATGTAAAACACTGGGACCGTGTGCAGTTCCTGGGCAACCATACGCTGATGGACCTGCTTGATATTCCCGGGCCGGTGATCAGCTGCCTCAATGGACCGGCTTATCGCCACGCCGAGATTCCATTTATCGCGGATATCGTGCTCGCGGCCGATGACGCATTCATACAGGACTCGGCGCATTTTCCCAACCGCGTCGTGCCCGGTGACGGTATCGGCGTGCTGTTCCCGCATCTGATGGGGTCGAATCGCGGGCGCTACTTTCATCTGACCAGCCAGAAGATAGCCGCGCCGGAACTCAAAACCATGGGCCTCGTCAATGAAGTAATGGCGCGCGAGCGCCTGCTGCCGCGCGCGTGGGAACATGCCGAGGAACTGATAAAAAACAATCCCTACACACTGCGTTATACGCGCCTGCTGCTCACGGCGCCCTTGAAGGCGCTGCTGCGCCAGCATCTACATTACGGTCATGCGATGGAAGCGCTGGCGGCGGTCGACGAGTCCGCCCGCAAGACATAATCGAATCGGCATGGCGTCGCAGCCCGGTTCCATCCGCATCAGCGGCGGCGCTTCTGTCACTCTTGAAAACATCCAACCAGCAAAGGTGAGAACATGGCAATCAAACGCAAGGTAAAACCGAAGGCGAAAGCACGAGCAAAGCCCTCCAAATCCGGGCGCGGTTCGGCCGCCAGCAAGCTGTTGGCCAAGTACGGGCCTACGTTGCTGAACAACCCTCCTGCCATGACGCGAGCGCGTCTGGAAAAAAAACTGACCTTGTGGAATGGGCTGGACCCGCACTTCGCCAAGACCTCGCTTGATTTCGCGGCCGGCATGCAGCGCCGCACTGTGCTCGACAAGCACACGCGCTGGCTGGTGCAGATAGGACAGTTCACCGTTACGCGCAGCCATGGCCATCTCGAAGATGTTCTTTACGCCGCGATCGAGGGTGGCGTGTCGGTCCGCAAGGCACTGGAATCCATATTGCTATGCCAGGTTTATGGCGGCGATACTGCCGCCGCGCCCGCGATCGATATCTTTATCCGCGTCGCCAAGGATCTCGGCGTGCTTGGTGCATTGCGCAAGGACCAGCTGCCGCTCGACGGCCATGACAGCACGCGCAGCCTCGAAGAAGAACGCAAGACCTGGAGCGCGGAAGAAGAAAACCATCCGGCGCGCGAGAAACTCATGCAGCGCTATGGATGGCAGGGCGTGAGCTCCGGCATCAAGTACCGCGGCACGCATCATCTCAATCTTTTTTATCACCGCGCCGGGCTGGATGCCGAGTGGGCGGGCATGTGGGAAGAATTCACCTACCAGCGTATGTACAGCCGCTGGATACTCGACGACAAGACGCGGATACTGTGCACCGTCGGCGACACTTTTGCGGTCGGTGACTTCGTGCAGGCACGCGACCACATGGCCGAGGCTCTGAATTTCGGCATCACGCCGCGCGAGCTCATGGAAGTCGTATTTCTTGTCGGCATTTACTTCGGTTCCCCACACATGGGCGCGTCGCTCAAGGTGTTTGAGACGCTGATGGCGGAAAAAGGCCGCATGGCGGATATCGGTGACCCCCCGCCGATGCCCAAGTAACCGGAGCAAGCTGATGTCACGCATGTTTGAGCGCTTTGCCAACGGGCAGTTGGCGACGGGAACCATCACGCTGAACCACGGCCTCGAAATCGTCGAGGTCCTCGGCTATAGCGGATTCGACTTCATTTGCATAGACATGATGGTGACGCCGCTCGACTGGAGTGAAGTCGCCGCCATGGTCCTGGCCGCCAAGCGTTACAACGTCACACCGTGGGTAAGGTTGTCAGCCTATCCGTGGGGCGACGGCGAGATGGACGCCGGACTGCCGGCGCAGGTCATGCGCGCGTTCGGCCTGGGCGCCGAGTGCGTACTGGCTTCGGTCAATACCGCACGTCAGGTCGAACAGCTCATGCATCCGATGGCGAACGCGCATAGGCGCTTTTACATACGCCAGGGCGGCAAGAACCGCACCGAAGTTCAGCGCAAACTCGACGAAGCCGAACCGGAATTGCGCGTAGTCCCCATTATAGAAAGCAGCGCCGCATTTGAGCATATCGACGAAATTACCGCGGTGCCGGGACTGAAAATGATTTATCTCGGCATGGGTGATCTGACCAAGGCGCTCGGTCATCCCGGCGATGACCGTCATCCCGAAGTGCGCAAAGCCATCAAACAGATCGTGGGCAAGGCCAAGGATCGCGGACTGGCGGTGTGCGCGGTTTCGCTCGGCTACAAGGACGGCATCCCCCTGTCGAATCAGATCGCCGATGGCGTGGAGTCGCTGTGGGAACTCGGCGTGCAGGGCGTGTTGTTCCCGCGGCCGACCATGGTCATCCAGTACTTCTATGAAAAAACGCTGGCCGATGTCAGGGAACGGCTTAAGGGCTCGTACCCTTAAAAGCACCACGCACTGAGCACACTGCCGTCATGCCCGCGGACGCCGGCATCCAGTCAACAGTCGATTCGTTCGATGTACGACGTATGAACGTCGGGATACCGAATCACCTTGCCAGCAGCGTGCCAGTGAGTTACCTGACCAAACCGAGTTGAGAACTAAATGTGTAACCCATGAAAGCCTTGATCAAGGACCAGCCCGCGCCGGGCGTGACGCTCAAGGATGTTCCCGATCCGGAACTATTGCCCGGTCACGTCATCGTGCGTGTCAAAACGTGCGGCATTTCAGGTTCCGAAGTCTCGCGCTACCGCTGGGCCAGGATTTATCACGCCGGACAGCCCAAGGACATGACAAGCGTATTGCCTCGTATCATGGGGCACGAATTCGCCGGCACGGTCGCGGCGGTCGCCAGCAACGTTCACGGCATTGCACAGGGTGCCCGCGTTGTCGTGCAGTGCGTGGTGGGGTGCGGTAGCTGCGTGGAGTGCGACGCGGGACTTCCCAACCATTGCCTGCGGCGCAAAATGATAGGCAACGATCTCGATGGTGGTTTCGCGGAGTTTGTCAGCGTCCCGGCGAACTGTGTATATGCTGTCCCCGATGAACTCTCACTCGATACGGCAGCGCTGCTGCAACCCTTCGCCATCGCGACCTACGCGCTTGAATTGTCCCGCATAAAGCCAGGGGACAGGATAGGCGTGTGGGGCGTGGGCCAGATCGGTATCTCCATGATACAAGTCGCGCAACTCGCCGGCGCGACGGTCGAGTTCGCGGTCGGACGCGACAAAAGCCGGCTCGAAGCAGCCCGTGGCATAGGTGCACGACACGTGGTGAGCGTCAACGACACGGACGCAGGCGACTTTCTCGTGCGCACATTCGGCAAGGACAGACTCGATGCGGTGTTCGAAGTCAGCGGCAACGTGCTGGCTGTAACCTCAGCACTCTCCATACTCCGCAAATGCGGCAAGGTCGTGGTGATCGGCAACCCAACCGGGCTGCTGCAGTTCGATCTGCAACGCGCAGTCATCGATCAATTGAACCTGTTAACCGTCAGAGCCTATTCGCTCAGCGCATGGCGCCGGGCGCTGACACTGATATGCAGGGTACAGGATCAGCAAAGCGCCCTGCCCATCGTGCGCATGCCCCTGACTGACGGCGTGAGGGCTTTCGAGCGCGCGGCGACCGGCGAAGGTGGTGCCGCCAAGTTCGTGCTTGAACCCTGAGGTTCGGTCACGTTGCCAGGGTGCCTGGGTGCGATTCAAACTGATGTGACCGAAGCACGTAGCCCGGATGTAACGAAGTGGAATCCGGGGATCGTGCCCGGCCTGGGACGATGCCCCCCCGGAGTACGCTGCGCTTCCTCCGGGCTACCCGTGCCAGGCGAGCGATTCGAAGTGGCCCGCTTGAGCCATTTCACACATTAGTTTGAATCGCACCCAGGGCGCCTGGCGCGGTTGCTGCGTACCGCTAAAAAGTGATATGGTGAGTCGTTTCATGCTATTAATTTTCCCGGAGGAATCATGCCCCAGGTCGTCGCGTATGAAGATGTAAAATCCCTGCAGTTCAGACTCAAAGGTGTCGCAACCAATACGCCATTCCTGAAATCGTCCAAGGACACGCCTGACCTGCCGGTGGCCTTCATCAGTCAGGGCGACCTGAATCGTGTTGTGGCGCCGCACTGGCACCGGGTAGATCAGTTTCAGATCGTCGCGAACGGCAAGGGCACGCTCGGCCGTCATGAGGTCTCTCCGTATTGCGTGCATTTCACGCGCGCTTACACGCCCTACGGCCCCATCATCGATGACGGAAAAAATCCCATAGCGTTCTTCACGTTGCGCACCCGTTTCGACCCTGGCGCACAGTATTTGCCGCAAACCAAGGACGATCTGCGGCAGATACCCGATCGCCACCCGTGGCAGATATCAGCCGCCGTCAAGTTCGCGCCCCCCGGCGGCGCGGGAGGCATTGCACTGCAGGAGATCACCGGCGTCAAGGATGATCAGGGCCTTTTTGGCTGTACGCTGAGCATGGCGCCGGACACACGCACCACCGCGCCGGACCCATCCCGTGGTGACGGTCAGTATTTGATCGTGGTGAAGGGCAGCTTGTGGCACAACCAGAAGGAATACAAGTCCTACACCGTGGTGTTTGTTGCGCCGAGCGAGGGTCCTTACCAGCTGCAGGCGGGCAACGAAGGACTGGAAGCCATCGTCCTTAATTTTCCCCGGACCACGCCGCGCACGGCTGAAAAGTCCATCGCGAACAAAACAACCGCCCTGAAAAAATGGCAATGTGAGCTGTGCGCGTTTGCTTACGACGAAGCACTGGGTCTGCCGCACGACGGCATAGCCGCGGGTACGCGCTGGGCGGATATTCCGGAGGACTGGACCTGTCCCGATTGCGCCACGACCAAGGGCGATTTCCGGATGGTGGAAGTGCACTAGACTTCAGTAATTTTTGATCCGGATTACTTATGAAGCTTTCGCGCTGGCCTTCGCCATGCCTGCATGTCTTGCTGTTTGCGCTGACGGCGTCAGGTGTTAGCGCCCAGGAATTTCCCAGCAAACCGATACGCATGTTCGCGACCGGCGCCGGTGGCGGCGGCGATATCGTGGGCCGTATCATCGGCCAGGAGCTGGGTGGCGTGTGGAGCAAGCAGCTCGTCATGGAAAACCGCAACAGTGTCGTCGCTAATGAAACCGTGGCCAAGGCACCACCCGACGGTTATACGCTGCTGATCAACAGCACCAGCCTGTGGTTGTGGCCGTACCTGCGCAGCGACTCGTCATGGGATCCGATTCGGGATTTCGCGCCGGTAACACTGGCCATCAGCCAGCCCAACCTGCTGGTGGTGCACCCTTCGTTACCCGTTAAATCGGTTAAGGATTTGATCAATCTCGCGAAATCGCGCCCCGGACAACTCAATTACGCGACCGGCAACATAGGCTCCACGACCCATCTTGCAAGCGAACTCTTTAGCGCCATGGCCGGCGTCAAAATCGTTTCCGTCCTCTACAAGAGCACTGCAACCGCGCTCACCGACCTGATGGGTGGCCAGGTGCAACTGATGATCTCCAACGCCGCATCGGTTACACCGCATGTCAAATCCGGACGCTTGAAAGCGCTAGCGCAGACGTATACCCGCCCTACCTCGCTTGCACCGGGACTGCCTCCCGCCAGCGCCGACCTGCCGAATTACGAAGCCGTTACCATATTGGGTATATTCGCCCCCGCCGCAACGCCCGCCGCCATCGTCAACCGGCTCAGTCAGGAAATGACCCGCGCACTCAGCAAACCCGAGGTCAAGGAAAAGCTGTTCAATATCGGCATGGATGCGGTCGGCGGTTCGCCGGAGCAACTGCTGGCCGCCGTCAAAGGCGAAATGGTCAAGTGGGGCAAGGTGATCAAGGATTCGAATATTCGTCTAGATTAGCATGCGGAGCGTGAAATGAGATTCAAAACCGGTTTATCGCTATGCACGACACTATGGCCGCTGGCGGCAACAGCGGCGACGCCAGGTGCGTTGGAGAACTATCCCGTGCGTCCGGTCCGTCTCATCGTTCCGCAAAGCCCCGGCGGTGGCTCGGACCTCTACGCACGCATGGTGGCGCAACCTCTGGCTGAACGCATAGGCCAGCCTGTCGTGATCGACAATCGTGCCGGCGCGGGAAGTCTGATCGGCACCGAACTGGTGGCAAAAGCAATACCCGACGGCTACACGCTGCTCGGCATCTCTTCCTCTTTCACAATTCTGCCCGGAATCTACAAGCAGATACCCTTCGACCCGGTCAAGGATTTTGCCGGCGTCGCGCTGACATCCTCTTATCCGCACGTCGTGGTCGTACATCCGTCGGTGGCGGCTAACTCGATCAAGGAACTGATTGCTCTGGCAAAAGCCAAGCCCGGCGCACTCAACTATGGATCCGCAGGGGTGGGAACGCCCACGCAACTGAGTCCCGAACTGTTCAAGTACATGGCCGGCGTCAACATGCTGCATGTGCCGTATTCGGGTGGTGGGCCTGCGCTCAACGCACTGGTTGGCGGCCAGGTGCAGGTCTACTTCGGACCGATCGCCACAGTGCTGCCGCAGGTGAAAGGCGGCAAACTCAGAGCGCTGGCGGTGACGAGTGCCAGAAGATCAACGATATTGCCTGAGCTACCTACCGTGGCTGAAGCCGGCGTAGCCGGTTTCGAGCAGGACGCGTGGAACGGCCTGCTGGCGCCGGCGCGCACACCCGCCGCCGTGCTCAGGAAACTGAATAGCGAAGTCAATGCCGTGCTTAAAACCAGCGCCATACGCGAACGCTATGCCGTGGAAGGCGTGGAGGCACGCACCATGAGCCCGGATGAACTTGATGCGATGCTGAGGAAAGAAATTTCCAAGTGGGCGCAGGTCATCAAGCACGCAGGCATTAAGCCGGAGTAATCCCGACTGTTATTCGGGCTGTATCCCCGCCTGACGGATCACCTTGGCCCACTTGGTGATTTCGCGTTTGATCATGGCCGCAAATTCCTCGGGCGTAATGCCGCCGGCATCCACGCCGTCGGCGACAAAACGTTCACGCACGGCGGTATGCCTGAGCACGGCGTTGACCTCGGCGTTCAGGCGCTTGATGATGGCAGGCGGGGTGCGTGCCGGCGCCAGCAGTCCATTCCACGTCGCATGTTCGTAGCCGGGAAATCCCGCCTCCACCATGGTCGCCATGTCCGGCGCGACCGATGCGCGTTTGAGGCTGGTCACCGCCAGCGACTTGAGCTTGCCGCTTTTTACATGGGTCAGCACCGTGCCTATGCCGCCAAAGTAGAGCTGTACCTGTCCGCCGAGCAATGCGGCGATCGCCGGTCCGCCGCCTTTGTACGGCACATGCACGATGTCTGCGCCGGTTACCGATTTGAACAATTCGGCTCCCAGATGGGTACCCGTGCCCATGCCGCCCGACGCAAAGTTGAGCGTTCCCGGCTTGGCTTTCGCCAGCGCGATCAGATCCTTGACCGAATTAACCGGCAATGCCGGATGCACGACCAGCAGATTCGGAAACGACGACAAAGTCGTCACCGGTGCAAAGTCCCGCACCGGATCGAATGGCAGTTTCTTGTAGATGCTGGGATTGATCGTGAGTGCCGACGGCGATACCAGCAAGGTGTAACCGTCGGGCACCGCCTGCGCGACGAGTTCCGTGCCTACCAGGCTGCCGGCGCCGGCGCGGTTGTCAACCACGATGGATTGACCCAAACGTTCGGCCAGCAAGGGCGCTATCAGCCGCGCTGTCTGATCGTTGGCACCGCCGGCGCTCTGCGGCACGATCGCGCGTATCGGACGCAGCGGATAGTTGGGCGCGGGCGGTTCAGCGGCGTATACGCCTAGCGACGCCAGGAGTGCGCATGGCAAAAAATAGCAGTGATTATTCATACTGTGGTCTTCCGAATATTGATGTTCGTCATGCCGAGAGCGGCGGCCATATTCTGCTCGCAAGGTTGGCTGAACCAGGCGCGTGCACCAGCTTGGCAACCATGCGATCCGACCATGCTTTCATGTCGGGATGCGCATCCTCATGTGTAAGATATTTCTGGTTGCGGGCTTCGACGGATACCCACTCATAAAGTATGGCGTGTTTTGCCCAGCCCGCCACGGACGCCAGCCGGCGCGTCCGGATGATGCCGGGCAAGGTGCTCATCGCCGGCATGCGCCATTGTGCGTACCAGGCCAGTATTTCCTGTTCGTCCTGCCATGCACAGTTGAAGCTGCCTAGCTGTATGCACGGCGCCAGGTTGGCGCCGCCCCGGTATGCTTTCAGTTCAGGCCCATCAACCCGCGCTGCCTCGACCATGACGTTGACGCGCTCACCGCTACGCAGTGCCAGCATGGCGCGGCCGGGTTCCGGCAACTGCGCATGCAGCGCGGCGACCGTCGGTTGGCCGAAGACGTTGACGTGCTCTGCTCCGAAAATGAGTATGTAACGATCACCGGCGGGCACGGCAGCGGCATCCTTATGCACGGGCGCGTTGCCCCTGCGTATGGTTGCTGCCGCGGCCTTTTTCACCGACGCATAGTGCGCCGCCCACCGGTATCCGGGGCGCTGCAGAACATCCGGTATGTACGTTTCATGCAACCACGCCAGATACGCCTCGCGACCGTCGTCCGGCAGGTCATACCATGAAATCATAAGCCCATGATTCATATAATTTTATTTCCTTTTATCAGAACTTGACCGGTGACAGCAGGTCTATCATATGCGGACTGTTGATGTGACGATGCGCAGCGTCTGTGCAAACTTGGGTTGCGCGCTCAGTAACGCGGCTATGCTGTATTTGGCGCACGACCACGCGACACGCACTTGCACTTTGGCGTCTTTTTTCTTGCGCGCCATTTCTGCCTTGCGTTCCTTGTTCCAGTCCGCTTCGCGCGCCGTGTCGATCTCGTCGACCGGACAGGTCAAATGCACGGTGAAACTCCGGCTTCCCGCCGTGTCTGTCAGCATGCGCAGGGTTGCACGTTCGGGATTGCCGTGCTCGCCATTGCCGGAAAACACGTAATGATCGGCGGTGATGCGACGGAAAAATACCGGATCGATATTGCGGTCGCTGCCATGGTGCGGCACCTTGAGTATGTCGACATGCACGGTGCCTCCCGGGGCCAGCAGGT
>CANJQI010000150.1 GCA_947476215.1 Betaproteobacteria bacterium | reverse complement strand
TGGCCAATTACTGCCCCAACAACCTCACCGAACTGCACTCCACCGCCCGCAACAAGCTCAGGAGCGCGCAAAAACGACCTTCGATCATCGCTGCTTGCTGGATGCAGGCTACACTTTGGTAATGTCATGAATTATGGAAGGCTCAATAGCTTCCACCTTCAGAAGTTTCTTCAAGGAAACGATGCATGGACTTGTGGTTTAAGGGAAAAAGGCGGTCGGGCTGGTTCGCGTTGGGCCTGTTTGCTGACCATGTAGACCTGATTCATGTCAAGCGCGCGGCCAGCGGCAGGCCTGAGGTCGTGCTGTGCGAGACTTATGCCCGGGAGGGATCCGAGACCGAGACGCTGTCGCGTTTGCGTAAGGAGTTCAAGCTTGATCGTTGCCGCTGCACTACTTTAGTGCGCAGCGACGACTATCAGATGCGGCAGATCGACGCCCCCAATGTTCCGGCCAATGAATTGAAATCGGCGGTCAGCTGGAAGCTGAAGGACATGATCGAGTACCCGATCGAAGCCGCGACCATAGATTTTCTGGATATCCCGGGGGATCCCAGTGCACCGACGCGCAACCATCAGTTGTTTGTTGTCTCCGTGAGTAACGAAGTGATCGCACGGTGCGTGCAGCCGTTTAACGACGCGCAGGTGTCTCTGGAAGCCGTAGACATCCCAGATCTCGCGCAGCGCAACGTGGCGACGCTGTTCGCAGAGACGGGGCGCGGTGTAGCCATGCTGGCGTTCTACGAACACGAGGGCATATTGACGTTTACCTCGGGTGGAGAGCTTTTCCTGGCGCGGCGCATCGACGTTACGTTGACGCAGCTGATGGAGGCGGATGACGAACGCCGCAACCAGTATTTTGAGCGCATCGCACTCGAATTGCAGAGGTCGCTCGACAACTTCGACCGGGTCTATCAATACGTGCCGATATCAAAGTTGCTGCTCGGACCGATGCCGCGGGACATCGGTTTGCAGGCATATCTGGCATCCAATGTTTATGTTCCGGTCGAGAGCATAGATCTTGGCACGGTGATGGATTTTTCCGCCGTGCCCGAGCTTAAAGAGGCCGCGCGCCAATCGCAGTGTCTCAGGTACATAGGCGCTGCTCTGCGTGACGAGAGCGCATCGGCATGAGCCAGCAGATCAATCTTTTCAACCCGATTTTCCGGCACAAGTCGTTTTCGCTGACATCGGCGGCAACCTTGGCTGCGGGCGTGGGCATCCTGAGCGGATTGGCAGTGCTGGCTGGCGTCTACCAAGACTATCGCACGCGCGAAGTAGAGGTGCAGGCGCGGACTGTCAAGCAGCAGCTGGATCAGGCGACCACCATGCGTGAAACGTTGGCCGCGCAGGTCGCCGCGCAGAAGGCCAGCTCGGCACTGGATGCGGAGTTGGTGCTACTTGAAGCGCGGCTGAATGGACGGCAGGATATCGTCGAAGCGTTAAGCGGCGGTGCGCTGGGAAGCACGTCGGGGTTTGCGCCGTACATGCAGGCATTTTCGCGCCAGACCGTCAACGGCTTGTGGCTTACCGGTTTTGATATCGCGTCGGCGGGCCCGGCGCTTACCCTAGAGGGCCGCACGCTGAGTGCCGATCTGTTGCCGAACTATCTGAAGCGGCTCAACGAAGAGGTCGCGTTGCAGGGACGGCAATTCGCGAAGCTGCAGGTCAGCTTGCCGAAAGCGGAACGCACAACCGTGCCAGACGCGAAGGCGGCCGGTACGGACGACAAGGGCGCCAAGCCCGTGCCGCCGCGGTTTCTTGAGTTTCACATCTCGTCCGGCGACAACGCCGGCTCGGCCGCGACGCTGGCGAGCGCAGAACCACGCAGTCCCGGCGCGAAGAACAAAAAGTGAAGGAGCTCTGGAAAAAATACACCACGCAGCTCGACGCAATGTCATTGCGCGCGAGGTTGATGGTATTTGGCGCCATATTGCTGGGTATTTTGTATGTACTGTTTACGCTGTACATAGAGCCCGCGCAAAAACGCGAGAAACAGTTGACGTTGCAGATGCAGCAGCAGAGTGTCGAATTGAAGACCGTGCAGCAGCAGGTGCAGGCGCTGCAAGAGCGCGTGGCGGACCCCGATCGCGGCGCGCGCGTGCGCCGCGATGCGTTGCAGACGCAGATCGCCGGCATCGACGAGAACCTCAAGAGCATGCAGAAGAGTCTGGTTCCGGCGCAACGCATGAACGCGCTCCTGCAGGACATGCTGTCGCGCAACCCGCGTCTGGGCCTGGTCGACATGCGCACGCTGCCACTTGCCACACTGGTCCAGAAACGCGCGGATGCATCCGACAAGGCCGGCGTTGGTTCCCAGCTGTCCGGCGAAGGGAGTGTGTATAAGCATGGCGTGGAAATCACGCTTGCCGGCAGTTATGCTGATCTGCATGATTATCTCGCGCGGCTGGAAAAGCTGCCGTGGCGCATGTTCTGGTCGCGTGCGACACTGGCGGCCGCGGAGTATCCGCGCGTCACCCTGAAAGTGACGATATACACGCTCAGTCTGGACAAGGCATGGCTGCAATTATGAAACCCTGCGTAAGATGGCAAATCGTTGTTGCGTGCGTTGCAGCGCTCGCCCACGGCCATGTGCAAGCGCAGGTGGTCGCCGACCCAACCCGGCCGCCCGCCGACCTGCAATCCGCGGCATCCGGCAGTGACGGGACGGCCGCGAGTCCGATGCTGCAAAGCATAATGATTTCGTCGTCGGAGCGTTCCGCCATCATCAACGGTGAGCGCGTCAAACAGGGTGGCAGCTATGGCAACTCGCGGGTATTGAAGATCAGCGAAAACGAAGTCGTGCTGCGCACCGCGACGGGTACCGAGACCTTGCGCCTGTATCCTGGCGTCGACATGAAACCCGTCAAGGCGGCAGTCCCTGAATCCAAATCCGCGCCTAAACCCAGGGCCGTTCGCAAGGCGAGCAGCAACAGTACCGAGTCGCAAGGAAAACCATAATGAAAATCATACCGATCTTGATCTTGGCGGTATTTGCACTAAGTGCGTGTCAGACGTCGACGATACGCAATGACGAGACGCAAAAGCGCGCCGAGGCCGAAGTGGCGCGCGCCGCGCAGGCGCGCGTCAAGCCCGCGCCGCAGGAGGCCGTGAATCGGGCGCTGGTGCCGGCGCTCACCGTCGACATGCCGAAACCGTCCCGGTCGGTCGAGCCGCGCTTCGACTTAAACGTCAATACAGCCCCTGCGCATCAAGTATTCATGGCACTCGTCTCGGGCACGCGCTACAGCATGCTGGTGCACCCGGACGTCAAGGAAACGCTATCGGTCAACCTCAAAGACGTGACCATGAACGAAGCGCTGGAGGCGATCCGCGAGCTCTACGGATATGAATACAAGATACAGGGCACGCGCATTTACGTGCAGCCGGTCACCATACAGACACGTTTGTTTCAGGTTAACTATCTGGCGGGGCGCCGCGTCGGGAGCGCGGACATGCGCGTGTCCTCCGGTTCCATACAGCCGTCGTCGGGTGCGTCGACCGCGACGGCTGCACCAGGTGCGCCGGCTTCGTCCGCGGCAAGTCAGCAGCGTACCGACAGCAGCCGTATCACCACGACCTCGGACAACGACTTCTGGACCGATATTGCCAACGCGATCAAAACCATCATCGGCGCCGATGCCGGCAGCAACGTCGTGGTCAATGCGCAGGCCGGCGTCATCCTGGTGCGCGCACTGCCCGCCAGTCTGCGCACCGTCGAGCAGTATCTGAAGGCGATGTCACTGGTGGTCGAGCGGCAGGTCATGCTCGAAGCAAAAATCATCGAAGTGACGCTCAACGATCAGTACTCGGCGGGTGTTAACTGGGCGGCGTTCAAGGGCAATTTTGCTGCCGGCAGCGTGCAGCCGGGTACGACACTGGCCAACAGCGGCCCGCTGTCGTCGTTTACGGCGCGCGCCCCCGACGGGACGCCTTTGCAAAACTCCAATGTCAGTGCACTGCCGGGTACCGTTGCCAGCCTTGCCGCAGGCTCCAACGTTCCCGGTTCGGTTTTTGGCCTCGCGTTTCAGGCCAGCACATTTGCGGCGCTGCTGTCTTTCCTGGAGTCCCAGGGCACTGTGCACGTGTTATCCAGTCCGCGCATTGCAACCCTGAACAACCAGAAAGCCGTGATCAAGGTCGGTACCGATGAATTTTTCGTGACTAATATCTCCACTACCACGACCACAAGCGGGACAGGCAATACGATATCGCCCACCATCACCGTGCAGCCATTTTTCTCCGGCATTGCACTCGATGTCACGCCACAGATCTCGGACGACGATCAGATCACGTTGCACATACATCCGTCGGTCAGTCTCGTAACCGACAAAACCAAGACCCTCAACCTGGGCACGCTGGGCACCATTACCCTGCCGCTGGCGTCGAGCAATATCAATGAGAGCGACACCATCGTGCGTGTGCAGGACGGCGCGATCGCGGCGATAGGCGGATTGATGAAACAAGGGCAGTCAAGCAACGATTCGGGACTGCCGGGCACCCGCAATTCGGCGGTGCTGAGCAATATTTTCGGCAGCCGCAGCCAACTGCTCAGCAAGAGCGAGCTGGTGATATTGCTGAAAACCACCATTATCAAAGGCGACGCGGCGTGGCAGCAGCAGGCGCAGGAATTGAATGAACGCATGCAGGGCATGCGTCGCGACCCGCCGCCCGGCGCGGCGAGGTAGCCGCGTTATCGACGCGGCCCGATAACCATGTATCAGGCGCATTTCGGTTTGCAGGAAATGCCGTTCGGCATCACACCGGACACCAGCTTTGCCTATGCCTGCGCCAGCCATCAGGAAGCGCTGAACACGCTGCTGGTCGCGGTCAAGAGCGGCGAAGGTTTTATCAAGATCATCGGTGAAGTCGGCACCGGCAAGACACTGCTGTGCCGCAAATTTCTCGCCACGCTGGATGACTCGTATGTGTCCGCCTACATTCCGAATCCGTATCTGGAGCCGCGCACCCTGCTGCTTGCCCTGGCCGAAGAGTTGGGCGTGACGCTGACGCGCAGCGATGACCAGCACCATTTGCTCAAGGACCTCGGCCTCGCTCTGCTGAATTTCGCGCGCCAGAAAAAATCGGTCGTGCTGTGTCTCGACGAAGCGCAGGCCATGCCGGCGGAAACGCTGGAGGCGATGCGGCTATTGACTAATCTTGAAACCGAAAAACGCAAGCTGATCCAGGTCGTATTGTTCGGTCAACCCGAACTCGACGAGAAGCTGGCGCAGGAGTCGGTGCGTCAGTTGCGTCAGCGCATCACGTTTCAGTACCGGCTGGGCGAGCTTGGCCGTGATGAACTCGATTACTATTTGGCGTATCGGCTGCGCGTTGCCGGTTATCGCGGCCATCGTCTGTTCACCGCGTCGGCGGTACGGGCATTGCGTGGCGCCAGTGGCGGCATTCCGCGACTGGTCAACATCGTGGCGCACAAAGCGATGTTGCTCGCATTTGGCGAGGGCGTACAGCAGGTTGCGCCGCACCACGTGCACGCGGCAGTTGCCGATACGCCGGCGGCGGTTCGGCCCGGGCGCTGGAGGTGGTTGGGTTATGCGACGCTGTTGATCGCGTCTGTCGGCGGTGTCGGCTGGGTGTTGCTGAAATGAGCCTGATCAATCAGATGCTGCAGGATCTCGACAAGAGGCGCGCCTCGGGTAGCGAGCGTGGCGCGTTGCCCAATCAGGTTCGGGCATTGCCGCCGGTGCACGAGGCGCGCGCGCGCTGGATGCTGCCGGCTATCGCAGGCGTGTTACTGGCCGCAGGGGGGCTTGCGTGGATGCTACACAATCAGCCGGTGCAGGCGCCGACCGCCGCGCCCAACGTGGCGCCTCCGACTCCCGCGCAGTCAAGTGCCGCCGCGTCGCCGTTGACGCTGGAACTTGAACGATTGCCGGCAACCGCCAACCCGGGCGCGACTCCGGTAGCGGAACGCAACGAACCGAAAGTACAGCCGGTGCCAGCGCGGGCACCACCTGTCGCAGGCGTGCCGTTGGCGGCGGGCGCAGTAGTCGCCAGTGCATCACCGCCGGCGAAGGCCGTCGAGCGTACCAAAGCGCCTGAGCATGTCCCTGCTAAGGTGGCGGCGCCATCGTCTACGCAGGGAGAGCCTTCTGCACCTTCGCCGACCAAGCCGGTAGTCTCTACAGTCGCGGTATCCGCGCCTGCCGAAAAGGCAGAGCCCGCCTCATCCAATGCTCAGATAGACAAGCGGTCCCAGCAACTGACACCGCAGCAGCTTGCGGAAAACGAATATCGCGTCGCAGCCAATTTTCTGAATGACGGCCGCTTGCCGGAGGCACAAGAGGGATTTCGCCGTGCGCTCCAGCATTTTCCCGGACACGGCGGTGCGCGCCAGGGCCTGTTCGGTTTGTTGCTGGACGCGAAAAAAAGCGCCGAAGCGGAGCGCGTCCTGCAGGACGGTCTGCGGTTGAATCCCAATCAGCCCGGATTTGCCATGGCGGTTGCTCGTCTGCAGCTTGATCGCGACGATTTGGCGGGCGCGATCGAGACGCTGCAAAAGACCGCACCGGTGGCGCTCAACAGTCCCGAATATGTTGCGTTCATGGCGGCCTTGTTTCAGCGCACATCGCGCCATGCGGAAGCGGTCGAGCATTACCGCACCGCGCTGCTCCTCGCGCCGGGCTCTGGCGTATGGTGGATGGGCCTCGGCATATCAATGCAGGCGTTGAATCGCAACGCCGACGCGCAGGATGCATTTCGCCGCGCCAAGGCCGCGAATACGTTGAATCCCGAGCTACTGGCATTCGTGGATCAGCGTTTGAAACAGCTTGTGAACCCGTGAGTGGTTAGCGGTGAGTAGTGAGCAGTGAGTGGTGAGCAGTGAGTGGTGAAAAGTAAGCCGTAAACCGTAAGCCGCGTTATTCACTCATCACTCATCACTCATCACTCATCACTCGCCGCTACCCACCTACCGCGGCAACGTCCGCGCCACCACCCAGCCCTGAATTTCGATGGCACCCGCTTTGCGCAGATTGCGGGCAAGCTCGTTGAACGTGGCGCCGGTGGTCATGACATCGTCAACGATCGCCACGCGTTTGCCGCGCAGGTCGGCATCGCACACGAAGGCGCCGCGTATATTCTTGACGCGTTCACTCCACGGCAGCACGGCCTGAGGCGTAGCGTCGCGCACACGCCGGCAAGCGTTCGCATCGAGCGCGACGCCGTTGTGCTTGCTCACGACGCGCGCGATCTCCAGCGCCTGATTGAATCCGCGGCCACGCAAGCGGGCGGGAGCCAGCGGCATTGGAATCAGCACATCCACCAGATGCTGGTGCGCGCTTTGCGCTAACGCGCGCCCAAAAAACCGTGCCAGCGCAAGGTTGCCCGCGTACTTGTATTGATGAATTAACGGCGCCAGCGGCCACACATACTCAAACGCCGCGCACACCGTATCGAAGCGCGGCGGGTGGCTGAGGCACGCGCCGCACACGTCGCCGGTGGCGGTGGGCAGTGCACATTGCGGGCAGCGCATGGCCGTAAGCCATGGCAAGTGCCGATAGCACGCGTCGCATACCACTGACCCAACAATGGTGGCCGTGCACAGCATGCATTGCTGAGGCCACAGGCGCTGCATAATATTTGAACAGCTGTTCAAAAATCCAGCGTGGCTATTTGACAGGGGCGTGCTCACAATCTAAACTTATGATTCAAAAGTCTTTTTTATATTTTCTCGGGGGAGAGCTGCGATGGATACAGTAACAAACAACGCGCCTGCGACGTCTGTCGCCGACACGGTTCGCCGCCAAATGTGGAGCGTGGAGCAGATAGCGGCCCTGTTCGATCTGCCGTTTAATGATCTGATCCATCGCGCCCATGAAGTCCATCGCCAGAATTTTGATCCCAATGCGGTGCAATTATCGACGTTGTTGTCGATTAAGACCGGCGGTTGTGCGGAGGACTGCGGCTATTGTCCGCAGGCCGCGCGCTATCACACCACGGTCGACAACGAGGACATGCTGGGCGTGGATGCGGTGGTCGCCGCAGCGCGTGCCGCAAAGGACAATGGCGCAACCCGCTTCTGCATGGGCGCGGCCTGGCGCGGTCCCAAACAGCGCGATCTGACGCGCGTCATCGATATGGTGAAAGCGGTGCGCGGTCTGGGCATGGAAACCTGTGCCACGCTCGGTATGCTGAAACCGGGTCAGGCCGAGCAGTTGAAGTCGGCCGGATTGGACTATTACAACCACAACCTCGACACCGCGCCGGAGTTTTACGGGAACATCATTTCGACGCGCACGCAGGAAGATCGCCTGGATACGCTTGCCGAGGTTAGAAATGCGGGTCTGCACGTGTGTTGCGGAGGCATAGTCGGCATGGGCGAGACGCGGCGCGTGCGCGCCGGCCTAATCGCGGAGCTTGCCAATCTCGACCCCTATCCGGAGAGCGTGCCCATCAACAACCTGGTTCAGGTCGAAGGCACGCCGTTGCACGGCATCGCCAAACTCGATCTGTTCGAGTTCGTGCGCACTATTGCGTGCGCGCGCATCACCATGCCCAAGGCCATGGTGCGCCTGTCCGCGGGACGCCAGGAAATGCCCGAGGGCATACAGGCGCTGTGTTTCCTGGCCGGCGCAAATTCCATTTTCTATGGCGACAAACTGTTGACGACCGGCAATCCGGAAGCCGCACGCGATCGCGATTTGATGGATCGGTTGGGAATGTACCCGCTGGTGCCTGCGGGTGTGAAGAGGGAAGAGTAAGGAGTCGGGAGCAAGCCGCGGCGCGGGCGTGGCGTCGGCTGGTAACGCTTGTGCTCGCTACTGAACTGCAAACTTGATGTCATTTGCCGATCTTCCCGCTGAACTCGCGGCTATCGAAGAACGTGGACTCAAGCGCCATCGCCGGGTGCTGGCGAGTCCGCAAGGTGCGCACGTTGTTGTCGACGGTCGTAATGTCATTGCGTTTTGCAGCAACGACTACCTGGGGTTGGCGGCCGACCCGCGCCTTGCAGCCGCGGCAAGTGCAGGCGCCGCGCGCTATGGTGTCGGTGCCGGCGCTTCGCATCTCATATTGGGCCATGGCGCTGCGCACCATGCCCTGGAGGAGGCGCTGGCGCGGTATGTGGATCTGCCGCGCGCATTGCTGTTTTCGACTGGCTATATGGCCAATATGGGCGTCGTTACGGCGTTGATCAGGCGCGGCGATGCGGTATTTGCCGACAGGCTCAATCACGCTTCTCTCAACGACGCGGCACTGTTGTCGCGTGCCGATTTCAAACGGTATGCGCATGGCGATATGGCTGCACTTGAGCGGTTGCTCGCTACGTCATGCGCGCGCCGCAAGCTGGTCGTCAGCGATGCGGTATTCAGCATGGATGGCGATCTTGCGCCCCTGCCCCAAATGCTGGCGTTGTGTGAACGGCATGACGCATGGTTGCTGCTCGATGATGCGCACGGTTTCGGCGTGCTGGGTGCGAGCGGCGGCGGCGTGCTGCAGCATTTTGAGGTCCGATCCGAGCGTATCGTATACATGGCGACGCTGGGCAAGGCGGCCGGTGTATTTGGTGCGTTTGTCGCGGCGCACGGCGACGTCATTGAGATGCTGGTGCAACGCGCGCGCACCTATATCTACACCACCGCGACACCACCGATGCTGGCGCACGCACTGCTGACCAGCCTGGCCATCATGGCGTCCGAAGGGCATAGGCGCGCGCACCTGTCGAAGCTGATTGCCCGTTTGAAACAAGGTGTCGCCGGTTTGCCATGGTCACTGTTGCCTTCCGACACCGCGATACAACCGCTCGTGATCGGCGCCAGCGCGGAGGCATTGCGGGTTTCGTCGGCACTCGAGGCGCGCGGTGTGCTGGTACCGGCAATCCGGCCACCCACCGTGCCCGCCGGCACGGCGCGCTTGCGTATTTCTCTTGCGGCGGCGCACTCGGAAGGCGATATCGAGCAACTTCTTCGCGCGTTACACGATGTTGCGGTGGAATCGTGAAGAAATTGCGTGTGGCGATCAGCGGAAACGGCCCTGATCTCGCCCTGTTGCATGGCTGGGGCATGGATATGGCGATATGGGATGGACTGGCGACGCATCTGCGGTCGCGCTTCACAGTCCACAATGTTGCCTTGCCGGGCTATGGCGGCAGCGTGCCGTGCGTGCCGTATGACCTGGACGGTGTCGTCGAACGGCTGGCCGCCACACTGCCATCGCAGGTTCGCGTGTGCGGTTGGTCATGGGGCGGGCAGATTGCGTTGGCATGGGCCGCAAAGTGTCCTGTACAAGTGGAACGCTTGATCCTGATTGCAACCACGCCGCGATTTGTGAGGGACAACGATTGGGCGTGCGCTATTTCCGCCGACATGCTGGAGACTTTTGCGCACAGCCTGGACCACGATAGCCAGGCCACATTGCAGCGTTTTGCCATGCTGCAGGCGAGAGACGATGCCGATATGCGCAGCGTGTCGCGGATATTGCGCGCCAGTGTCTCCGCTCATGCCGTCGCCGATGCGGCGACGCTGCACGCGGGGCTGCGCCTGCTGCTCGAAACCGACTTGCGCGGCCTGTTGGGGCAGATCGCGCAGCCGGCACGGATCGTTCACGGCGAACGGGATACCCTGGTGCCCCTGGCGGCGGGCGTTTACTTGCGCAGTACTTTGATAAACGCAA
This sequence comes from Betaproteobacteria bacterium, assembly GCA_947476215.1. GTDB lineage: Bacteria > Pseudomonadota > Gammaproteobacteria > Burkholderiales > SG8-41 > PALSA-1004. Next base: position 2,394 of record CANJQI010000150.1, on the reverse strand, counting down.
GCCTAGAAATCATCGATGGTTCCGCGCATGCGCCGTTTATTGCGCATCCGGCGCGCGTCGCGCAATGCATATCGGAGTTCTGCAGTGGATGATGGTTTTGCGGTGGACAAACGCTTGGTGCGACATTCTTTTGATCGCGCCGCCGCGGGCTACGATGCGGCGGCGGTATTGCAGCATGAGGTGTGCAGCAGGATGTTATCGCGTCTCGAATACATTAAGCAGTCGCCTGGCACCATACTCGATGCCGGCAGCGGCACCGGCAATGTGGTGCCGGCTTTGCGTGAGCGTTATCGCAATGCGATGCTGATCGAGCTCGATATCGCGCTGGCCATGGTCAAGTTGTCGAACGCACGCGTTTCCCGGTGGCAGCGATTGCTCGGACGTGGTGTTACACCCGTCTGTGCCGACATTGAGCGCTTGCCGCTGCGTGCGACATCAGTCGATATGATCTGGTCCAATCTCGCATTGCAATGGGTTAATGACCCGCAACTGGCTTTTTCAGAAATGCGGCGCGTGCTGGCGCCGGGCGGACTGTTGATGTTCAGTACATTCGGTCCCGATACCTTGAAGGAGCTGCGCGCCGCTTACGCCGGCACCGATCGCTACACGCACGTCAACCGCTTCATCGATATGCACGACCTTGGCGACATGCTGGTGCATGCAGGATTTGCCGACCCCGTGATGGACATGGAAACCATGACGCTGACCTACGCTGATGTGCGCGCATTGATGCGCGACCTGAAAGCGATAGGCGCGCACCACATGTCCGCCGGCCGGCGCCCCGGGATGAGTCCGCGCGCAGTCCTCGCTGCGGTGGAAAGTAATTATGAATCAAGGCGTTACGATGGCCGTTTGCCTGCGACGTTCGAGGTGGTCTACGGCCATGCATGGGTGCCGCAGCCGCGCACTACAGCGGATGGCCGGCCGATTATTCCGATAAAAGTTAGGCTTTAGGAATGAATTCGTGAGAGGAGCGATAGGGTCGTGAGCTTAGGATTTTTTGTGACGGGGACTGACACCGGCGTCGGGAAAACGCTGGTCAGTTGCGCTCTCATCCACAGGTTCACCGCGCTTGGGAAGTCCGTTATCGGCATGAAACCGGTCGCCGCCGGTGGGGAGCGCGGCGCCGAGGGACTCATCAACGATGATGTGCGATTGCTGCGCGCGGCAAGCAATGTCAACGCCGCGCTCACGCTGGTGAATCCTTATTGTTTCGAACCGCCGATTGCACCGCATATCGCCGCTACGCAGGCGGGTGCTGTGATTGAAATCGATCGCATAACACAGGCTTACCAACAGCTCGCCGCGCTTGCCGAGGTCGTGATCGTTGAGGGTGTCGGCGGCTATTGCGTGCCGCTAAACGACACACAAGATACAGCGAATCTCGCGCAGCGCCTGGGGTTGCCGGTGATCATGGTGGTCGGCTTGCGCCTGGGCTGCCTCAACCACGCCTTGCTCACCGCGCGATCCATCACCGCGGATGGACTGACGCTCGCAGGGTGGGTGGCCAATCGCATAGATCCCGCGATGGTGGCGGCCGACGATAATATCCGCGCGCTGTCGCAACGAATCACCGCGCCATTGCTGGGCGAAATTGAATTTGCAGCAACGCCCGATCCGCGCCGCATTGCTGCGTCTTTCGACGTGTCTCCACTGGGCTCGTAAGTATTCACAGGTGAGCACAGTGATGCAAAGCTGACAGTTTTACTCGGCTTTTCGGTTGCCTAGATAGTGTCCCATGTGTTAGATTCCGCTTGGTTTTTTACATGCTGGTTCGGGAAACGGGGGGAGTTGTCAGATTGGGCGTGTTTCCGGATGAAATTTCGGTTTCCGGTTGCCGCGTCAGTCCCGCGTTATTTGCGATGATTACCCGCAATTGTATGAGTCGCGCCGACTTATTGCCGTTCGTCCGTGCGTGTTAATGGCGCGGCGCCAGCGCGACAAGCGGTCTTGGCATGTGAATGGGTTGAATTTAACGCACTGTTGGAGTCAAGCATGATAAGTAAGTGGATTAAGCGTTTTGCCGCCTCCGCCGCCGGCAGCATTGCACCGACGCTGGCGATAGCAGACAGATACAACCTGCAGACGCCGCAGTCCGTTATTGCGCACCAAATCTATGATCTGCACACGCTCATATTCATCATCTGCTGTGTCATCTTCGTGGTCGTTTTCGGTGCGATGACCTACTCCATCATCTATCACCGCAAGTCGCTCGGTCACAAAGCCGAACAGTTTCATGAGAACACGACGGTGGAAATCATCTGGACCGTGATTCCGTTCGTGATTCTGATCGGCATGGCGTACCCGGCGACCAAGACCGTCATTGCAATGAAAGACACCTCAAGCGCCGATCTCACCATCAAGGCGACCGGATATCAGTGGAAATGGGGCTAT
>CANJQI010000149.1 GCA_947476215.1 Betaproteobacteria bacterium | reverse complement strand
CATTTGGTGCTCGGCGGTAAGGTAGTAGTGGAACTCATGGCGAACCTCCAATTTTGACGTTTCGATTATATACAATTATTCGAAACATTTCAGCAAGATTGGATCGCTTCCGCACTGACGCCTTTAGGCCGGGAGCCCAAGGTCACGCAAGTCACGGGGTCACACGCAAGTCACGGGGTCAGGTCTTTCATTATAACATTGCCCCCCCCCTGCGCCTACGACCGCTGACCCACGCATTGCGGCCGTTGGTAGCTCATCATTACACTGACCGCTTCGGCCGACTAGTTGCCCTTCAGGTAGAATTCCGCTGCGACTGGAATTCGACCAAAACCGACAAAAGTTGGACATGGTCTTCGTGGCCGCTTTTGCCGAATACCGGTCATCTCGAGAAACAACACTCCGAGTTCGCAAGAAGAGCCCCCAAAAAAGTTGGTTGCTACATTTCCCAGTAAAGCCAGACCCTTACGATATCAGTCTATGACTCTGGTAATAGTCGGCGCAGGTGGGACTCGGGTGCTCCGCAACGACATGGACACCGGCATAATTTGACTGCAAGAACCTGGGTCTGAAGGAGGTCGCCACGCACTACCAAGCGCCCCTAAACCGAAAGAATTCCTGTTGCCTTGTCGCCGGAGTGAAGAAATTTGAAACGGCTACAGGTGGGGCAATACTTCAGTGCCCACTCGCGTTCCGCACTACTTTGGAAATGGGACGCGGCGGTGCCCAGGCTCGCCCCCATCCCCGCCTTCCCCCGCAAGCAGGGGAAGGAGTCGCATAGTTGCGATGCATAGGTGGTTGTGCTTAGTCATCAGTTTGAATCGCACCCCGTGCCCGGCGACTTGTCACTCCCCCGTATATACCGGTTTTCGTTTTTCCAAAAACGCCGCGATCGATTCCTTGTGGTCTTTCGATAACGCGACCACCGGCTGATAGTTGTTCTCGGACTGAAAACACGCTTCCAGCGACTGGTAGCCGTGCGTCATGGCGGCTTTGGTGAGCGCGACCGCGAGCGGTGGCAGAGCGGCGTAGTGTTCGGCCACCTTCATCGCGCCGGCCAGCGCCTCGCCGGGGTTGGTGAGCGTGTGGACGACGGCATATCGCTCGGCGTCGACGGCTGAAATTACACGCCCGGACAGCAGAATCTCGCGTGCGCGCCCCGGGCCGGTGCGGGCGGCGAGCAAGTAATACAGCCCCATGTCGGGACACGTGCCGCGCAAAATCTGCGCCGCGCAGAAACGCGCGTCGTTTCCGGCAACGGTATGATCGGAGGCGATCGCCAGTGCCAGACCGCCACCATACGCAACCCCCTCCACCGCCGTCACCACCGGTTTCGGCCCTTCGACCAGCATGCGCATCATCGGGTGATACAGCGTGGTGAATCTCAGCCGCCGCGTAATGTGATCATTGATCTCTTCGACGCGCCCCTGCATGGCCTTGACGTCGCCCCCGGCCGAGAAACACGTGGCGCTTCCCGTCAGCACGATGGCGCGACACTTGCGGTCATGGACCAACGTGGTGACGTGGCGCAAAAGATCCGCGGACACAGGCGGCGACATGGCATTTTTGCGCGATGGATTGTGTATCGTCAGCACACCGATACTGCCCTCCCAAGTCAGTCTGACTTCCATGGTTTCGTCTTTTTCGGGCTTACTCATAGCAACGGCCTCCCAGGTTAGGTAAACATGTGAAAGAATAACGGCATTCTGCGCAACACGTCAGGATTTCCCGTCCATGATAGCTGACTGGACTTTAGCTGAAAACACGGAGCAAGACATGAGCATAGCCACGAATCAACGATCCGGACTCACACTCGCTGCGTGCGGCGATGTCGCCGGCGGACACAATCCGGCGGAAAGCGCATTTACCTACGTCAAAGATGCACTGCGCAGCGCCGACATCCGCTTCGCGCAAGTTGAAAAGCTCTATAGCGAGCGTGGTTCTTACCAGGGCATCAGCGGCGCGGCCAATCTCGAAGTACGCCAACCGCTGCACACGGCCACCGCGTTCCAGAGCGTACCATTCAATATGCTGTCGCTGGCCTCGAACCACACCGGCGACTGGGGTCCGGAGGCGATTGCGGATACGGTGGATACGTTTCGCAAACTTGCGATCCCTACCATAGGCGCAGGCCACAACATCGCGGAAGCGCGCCAACCGGCGATATTCGAGAGCAACGGGCTGCGCGTGGCGTTCCTCGGTTACTGTTCGGTGCTGCTGCCGCAGTTCTGGGCCACCGCGGAACGCGCCGGATGCGCGCCTATGCGCGCCAGTACCTATTACGAGCCCTACGAATATCAACCCGGCGCGCCGCCGCATATCGTAACCATCCCGCATCGAGGCGACCTCGACGCGCTCGTGCAGGATGTGCGCGCCGCCCGACAGGTAGCGGATCTGGTGGTGGTTTCCCTGCATTGGGGGCTGCACTTCACCCACACCCCGCAGGAATATCAACCCATCGTAGCCCATGCCGCCATCGATGCCGGCGCGTGCGCGATACTCGGGCACCATGCCCATCAGCAACAGGGCGTCGAATGGTACCAGGGCGCGCCTATTTTCTACAGCCTCGGTAATCTCGCCTGCCATAGGCGCGGCGGCGGCTATGCGCTGTGCATGCCGAGCGGTGATTACCACCACAAGGAAGTTTTTTCAGCCGAAATGGACCCCGGCCACTACTACGACTATCGCCGGCACTGGAATGAAGGCGGCATCGCCTACCTCGATCTCGACCGCAGCGGCGTGCGCCGCGCGACCTACCTGCCGACCTTCATGAACGATCTGGGGCAACCCGAAATCGTCCAGCCCGGCGATCCGCAGTTCGAAACCTCGCGGCACTACCTGGAATGGCTGGGCGGCCGCGTCCATGGCGGTATTACCAGTATATCGGCGAGCGACGGGCGTTACGTGCTGCATGCTTGAGCGGTCGTGCCGTGCGTGACCACCGCGCGCCATGACGGCCCTTTTTCTTTCTGCCAGTGCGATAATCCTGAATACGGAAATTCCGCAGTCGCAGTTGTAATCCATCCCATCCAACGCCATGCCCTGATCCCAAGGACACACCATCATGACCACGCACACCACACACCATCACGGCAATCGGGTCGAAGACTTGCGTCTGATCACCGGCAACGGCAAGTATGCATCGGACTGGAACGCTCCCGGACAACTCTACGGCGCCTTTGTGCGCTCGGACCGTGCGCACGCTACCATCGCCGCGCTGAATACCGCACCTGCGCTTGCCCACCCGGGCGTCAAGCTCGTATTGACGGGCGAAGACGCGGTGCGCGAGGGTTACACCAAGTGCCCGAATGCGCTGAATTTTCCAGGACGCAACGGCATGAAGGCGCGTGTGCTCGACCGGCCGGCGCTGGCACATGGCAAGGTGCGCTTCGTCGGCGAGGCGATCGCGCTCGTGGTGGCAACCAGCGCTGCGGCCGCCACCGATGCCGCGGAACTGGTGGAGATCGACTATCGAGAACTGCCGCCGCTGGTCAATGCCGACGACGCACTGGCGCCGGGCGCACCGCAACTGGACGAGGCAGTGCCGGGCAATCTGATATTCGAATGCGACGTCGGCGATGAACAGGCGGTTGCGGCCGCGATCAAAGGCGCGGCGCACGTCACCAAGCTGCGCATCGAATCGACGCGCGTGACACCGAGCCCGATGGAGCCGCGCGCATGCCTGGTTCGCTATAGCGCCGAGTCCGATGAATATTTTTTCAATGTGTGTTCGCAGGGCACCACCACCTTGGGCAAAATGATCTCGGCGTGCACCAAAATTCCTGAAAACAAACTGGTATTCGAGGTGCGCGATGTCGGCGGCGCGTTCGGACAACGCACGCCATCCTATCCCGAATATCTGGCGCTGATGATGGCCTCGAAGGCCACCGGCAAACCCGTCAAATGGATATCAACTCGCGTCGAAGGATTTCTGTCCGACAACCACGGCCGCAACAACATCATCAACGGCCAGCTCGCGCTGGATCGCGACGGCAAGTTTATAGCGATGCGGCTCGACTGGATCAACGACATGGGTGCATATCTCGCACCGGGCGCCATGGGGCATATCCGCAATGCCACGACCTGCATGCCGGGCGTGTACCACATACCGGCGCTGTACGCGACCTACCGGGTGCCGCTCACCAACACTACACCGGTGGGCGCCTATCGCGGCGCGGGACGACCGGACATCGCGTATGCCGTCGAACGGCTGGTCGATCTCGCCGCAACCGAACTCAGCCTCAATGCAACCGAACTGCGCCGCCGCAACTTCATACCGCCCGCGGCCTTTCCGTACAAAACCGCGACCGGCTCGACTTACGAAAATGCCGACCTGCCGGGTCTGCTCGACCAGGCACTGAAGCTTGCCGACTGGCAGGGCTTTGCCGCACGGCGCGCGAAATCGGCCGCCGCCGGCAAGCTGCGCGGCATGGGAATCTCCACGGTCATCGAGCCCACCGGCGCAGGCAATGCGCGCGCCGACCAGATCGAACTGCATCTGGATGCCAGCGGTGCTATCACCGTTTACACCGTCGCCAAGACCCAGGGCCACGGCCACGAAACCACCATGGCGATGATCGTTTCCGACGCACTCGGGATTCCGATGAAAGATGTGAAAGTCGTGCAATGTCCGCCGCGCACCAAGCTGGAAGGCAATCACACCGGCGGATCGCGCACCATGGTTGGCGCGGGCAGCGCCTGTTACCTTGCGGCACAGAAACTCATCGAGGAAGGCAAAGCGCTCGCCGCGCTGGAACTGAAACTCGAACCGTCGCAAATCCACTATGCGCACGGCGAATTCCGCTCCAACGAATCGACGCGCACCGTCAAACTCGCCGATCTGGCGAAATCCAAACCCTTGACGCTAATCGCCGAAGGCAAGTTTGGCTCGACCTACCCCAACGGCTGCCACATCTCAGAAGTCGAAGTCGACATGGAAACTGGCATGCCGCAAATCGTTTCATACTGCGCCGTTGATGACTGCGGCGTCGTCATCAATCACGCCATTGTCGAAGGACAGTTGCACGGCGGCGTGGTGCAGGGCGCGGGCCAGGTATTCGGCGAACATATCATCTATGACCGCGAAACCGGACAACCGCTGACCGCAAGCTTCATGGACTACACCATGCCGCGCGCAAGCCTGCTGCGCGAGCTGCGCGGCGAGGAACACCCTACGACCAGCAAGGTAAGCCCGCTCGGCGTCAAGGGTATGGGCGAATCGGGATGTACTGCGTCAATACCGTCGTTGGTCAGCGCCGTGCTGGATGCGCTGCGCCCGTTCGGCATAAGCAAGCTCGACATGCCGTTAACGCCGGCCAAGCTGTGGCATGCGATGCAGCCCGTGAAACAGGCATCGCGTCGCTAATGATGGCGGCTGCCCAGGTCTGGGTGTAGCGCGGCACAAAGCTCAACTTAGCAACGTAACTAATTGAAATATAAAGGTTAAGCGGCCCCGCTATTCGGCGAGCTGCGCGCCGCAATGCTGGCAATGGCGTGCACGCGGGGTATGGTCATCACTGCCGCACGCCACACAGCGACGCTGCGTTTCGGCGTCCTCGGCATCCCGGCGCCGGGTTATTTCCGCGGTAACGATACCGGTCGGCACCGCGAGTATGCCCCAGCCGAGCAGCATGATGAAACTCGCGATCGCGCGTCCGAGATCGGTCTTGGGCGTGATATCGCCGAATCCCACCGTGGTGATCGTGGTAATGGCCCAGTACACCGAGGTCGGTATGCTGGTATAGCCGTTTGCCGGCCCTTCAACCACGAACATGACGGTGCCGAGCAGCAGCACCACGACTGCCACGGCTCCGACGAATACCATGATCTTGCGGCGGCTCGCAGCAAGCGCCGAACCCAGGGCCCGGTATTCGCGTACATAGGCGGTGAGCTTGAGGATCCGGAATACACGCAGCAGGCGCAACAAGCGCACGTCCATGAACACACCGAACTGCGGCACCAGCAACGCAAGATAGGTGGGCAGGATGGCTAACAGATCGACGATGCCGAAAAAGCTGCGCGCGTAACGCCAGCGATGATCGATACATGCAAGACGCGCCACGTATTCCACGGTGAAGATTGCCGTAAACAGCCATTCGAGCATATTGAACAGCCGCGCATGGCGGTCTCCGATGCCCTGCACGCTGTCGAGCATTACCACCGTCACGCTGGCGATGATAAGCAGTAGCAGCGCCACGTCGAACGCCCTGCCCGCGCGCGTATCCGACTCGAAAATCACCTCGAACAGGGTGCGCCGCCAGCCTGCCGCCGGGCGCCCGAAATAAACAGCCTCAACAGAGAGCCGGGGCTTTTGAGGATCTGTCGCTATCGCTGGTGGAGAGGAATTCATGGCAAGCTCAAGAGTAACGGTTTTTCGTAAGCTTGCACAAGCCGGCGATACAAACGCAGACCGCTATCGATTCCATACTGCATCATCGTCCGCCGCGGTACTGCCCAGCGCAGGGCAACCGTCGCGATCCGAAGCAAGAAATTCCTGCGCCAGCGGCACCGGTAATGCCGGGATCGTTTGACTGCCCGAGAGCTGAAGCGAGCGATCAAACACGCCGCGCTGTTGGAAATGCGCATCGTGAAATGCGGATGCCACGCTCTGCGCCACTTCAACGCACACGTCCTCATGTTCAAACAGGGTTTTCCATTCAGCGCCGGTGCGTGCCGCGAGTCGTTGCGAGACGCGCGTGCGTACGGCGGCCGGTTCGGCCACATCGTCGCGCTCGGACTTTGTGAGCCCTATCAGATCGCAGAACCGCGTCCAGAATTTTTCCTCCACCGCCACCACCGCGAGCGCCACGCCGTCCTTCGCCAGATAGGTGCCGAGACGAGGCGAGGCGCCGGTATTGGAGAAACTGCCGGGCGGCGGCGAGTCACCTCCTTCGAGAACCGGCGCCAGTGGTCTGCGCATCCACATGAAAGTGTTTTCGGCCATCGCGATGTCGAGGTAACAGCCCTCGCCTGTTTCGCGCTGCCTGAGCAGGGCGAGCAAGATATTGATCACCGCGGGCAAGGTCCCGCCGCCGATGTCCGCGATCTGCCCCTGCGGCAATACCGGCCTGCCGTCGGGATGGGTGGACGTGCCCAGCATTCCGGAGCGGGCGATGTAGTTGAGATCATGAGCCGCAACCTGCGCAAGCGGACCGGTCTGCCCATATCCTGAAATCGAACAGTAGATGAGCCGCGGATTGTGCTCGCGCAACGCGTCGTATCCCAAACCCAGCCGTGCCATGACGCCCGGCCGAAACTGCTCCACGAGCACGTCCGCCTGCAGGGCAAGCTTGCGCGCCTGCGCATTTTCAGCCGGCGACTTCAGGTCCAGCGCGATGCTTTTCTTGCCGCGGTTTACCAACGCGAACTCGACGCTTGCGCCGCTGATGGCCGAGCGGCGCGCGCGCGCCGGATCGCCGCCCTTCGGGTGCTCGATCTTGACCACCGTAGCCCCGGCCTCGGCCAGCAACAGTGTCGCGAGCGGTCCGGGAAGCAACGTCGTGAAGTCGAGGACGCGCAAATCGTGTAAAGGCGGTTTATTCATACTTGGATACCATGGTTTGGACAATGATTGAGCCAGGCGCAATGATATCCGCAGATTGGACTGCCACGTTACTACCATCAACCATTTTCTAGTAATCGCAAACAGGCTAGACTGGCTGCTGTAAGCAACAATGGCCACACGCCCTCATCGGAGCCCCCGTCATTTTTATATTTCCAAAGTTCATGACTTTCACCCGTCATTCCGGTGAAAACCGGCATCCAGAAAGGTTATCGCGATTCCCTTCAGCGTGTCTGGGTCCCGGCGTCCGCCGGAACAACAGTCACTTTGTGCGAGCGTGTCTCGAACTATGGAAAGCACAATAAGGGAAATCATGACGCCAACACAGAACGAAACCACCACCGGCACTACCGTCACCGGCCCCCTTGCGGGCATCAGGGTTATCGATTTATCGATGTATACGCTGGGCCCGGTCAGCACTCAGATACTCGGCGATATGGGCGCCGACGTGATCAAAATTGAGCGTCCGGAAGGTGACGTCAATCGTTACATAGGGCCGTCACGCCACGCGGGTATGAGCGCGAACTTCATGCATATCAACCGCAACAAACGCAGCGTCGTCCTCGACCTCAAGCAGCCCAAGGCCAGGCAAGCGTTGATGAAAATGATCGCCACCGCGGATGTATTCGTGCATTGCATGCGTAAACAGGCGGCGGTACGCATGGGCATAGACTATGCAACGATAGGCGCGCTCAACCCGCGCATCATCTACGCCGCCGCATCGGGATACCGATACGATGGCCCCCGCAAAGACCGCCCCGCCTACGACGACATCATCCAGGGCGAGAGCGGGGTTGCCGCGCTGAACCGGCCTCGCGGCGGCGAACCGCGCTACTTTCCCATGACCTTCGCGGACAAGTTCATCGGCAATATTCAGGCTTCCGCGATCGGCATGGCACTGTATAGCCGGGAGCGTACCGGCGTGGGACAGGAAGTCCATGTGCCGATGTTCGAAACGCTGCTCGGATTCAACTTTACCGAACATCTATGGGGTGCGACGTTCGATCCTCCGTTGTCTCCGCCGGGGTATCCGCGCATGCTCGCCACCAACCGGCGCCCTTACCCTACCCGCGACGGCTATATGTGCCTGCACGCGGTCACCAATGACACCTGGCGGCGTCTGTTCATCGCCATCAATCGACCGGATATGGTGGACGACAAGCGGTTTGCGACGGTCAGCGACCGCAGCCGGAACATCGAAGCCTTGTATGACAATCTGGATGCCGAAATACGCAAGTACAGCACTGCGGAATTGCGCGCTCTGCTCGACGCCGCGGATGTTCCCAATGCCCCGATGAATGAACTGCAGGATCTTCTGCAGGATTCCTACGTCAAGGAAACGGAGTTCTTCAAACGCGTAGACCATCCTTCCGAAGGCAGCGTGTTGAGCATGTCCATCCCGGTGCAGTTCGGCGCCACGCCGGTGTCGGTCCGCGCCCTTGCGCCCCGGCTCGGTGAGCATACGCGGCCGATACTTGAAGAACTGGGCTATAGCGACGACGATATCCAGGCCATGAGCAGTCGCCAATCGGCATAACGAAATTTAATCCCCATGACGTTTTTCGGAGGCAGCATGAATTCAAAGCCCGGGTTAGGCGTGCGAGCAGAGAAATTTATATCAATAAATAAAATGCTTATATTGTTTTTCGCCATAGGCGCTGCTGCCAGCTCGCCTTCCTTTGCGGCCGCCTATCCCGAACGGCCCATCAGGCTCATCGTCGCGTATGCTCCAGACACAAACGCCGACCATACGGCACGCAAACTCAGCACGCGTATCTCTGCCATACTCGGCCAGCAGTTCGTCGTCGATAATCGCAGCGGCGCGGGCGGCATCATCGGAACCGAACTCGCGTCGAAGTCTCCCGCCGATGGCTACACCCTGCTGTTCGGCACCGCGCAGGCGATGGTCACCAATGTTTATCTCTACCGCAGCCTGCCGTACGATCCGGTCAAACATTTTTCGCCGATTACACGCGTCGGCACGCATCCGCATTTCATCGTGGTTCCGCTGAGTGTGCCCGTTAAGTCGGTCGCGGAATTGATCGCATACGCGAAAGCGCGTCCCGGCCAGCTTAACTACGCGTCAACCGGCAGCGGCACCAACGGTCATTTATCCGGCGCCCTCTTCGGCAATATGGCCGCGATCAATATCGCGCATATACCCTACAACGGCGCGGCGCAGGCCATCACGGATCTGGTTTCGGGGCGCACGCAATTGATGTCCTATTCCTATCCGCCTCTCGCACCCATGATACGTGCCGGCAAGCTCAGAGTGCTGGCGACCACCGGCGAAAAGCGATCCGACATATTTCCAGAGCTCCCCACCGTCATGGAGGCCGGCGTTCCCGGCTTCGTGATCACCGGCTGGGAGGGCGTGTTTGCGCCCGCGGGCGCGCCGCGCGAGATCATCATGAAAATCCAGGGGGCGGTCGCCGAAACGCTGAAGGATCCGGACTTGATCGCGGATATCAAGTCCGACGGCGGAGAACCCGCTCTCAATACGCCGGATGCCTTTGCAGCGTTTATCCGTTCGGAGCTGGTGCGCTACCGCAAGATCGTGGAGATATCAGGCGCCAAGGTTGAATAGCACCAAGCCTACGCTCACGGCGCCACCGCAAAAAACCGCCGTATCATCGCCCCGACATTTTCAAGCGCGTCAAGCCTCCAGCACTGCGCCATGAGTTCTTCCACGCTCGCCGCCGGCAACACACCCAGCGCCTGATCGCGAAATTTCTCGCTGAGTTCGTCATTCGTCATGGGACGCGCCAGGCTGCCGCGGCAGTGTTTCACATGCGCCTCTACCTTGCGGCCGCCTTCGAATTCCAGAACGGCGCGTGCCTCATCTCGTCCCAGCGCAGGATCACCCCTCAAGTTGATTTTTCCGCGTAACGCGACGACAGCCGCGTCCAACACATAACCGTCGCTGTCCGCATCCAAACCGGCGGTTTTGCGCAGGCTCGCTTTGCCGTACAGCATGGTTGCCGCCGCCCAGTGAGACGCGCTGATACGCGCCTCATTGGCATGAACCGGAGCCGTTCGCCCGGACAGTTCCACCGCCAGCGGATGCAGCACCAATTCGACACATCGGACACTGTCCGCGCTGCCAGCCACCCTAGGCGCGAGTTCCAGTGCAACATCGATCGCGGGGTGCACGACGATGGCGCAGGCGTATGGCTTGTAGGCCGTGCCCAGCACTTCGAAGTGCTCGCCCAAGCGGTCAGTCACGACCGCCAGATTTGCGGGATCCGCATAGGCGGCAAAGCCGCGCGGACTTTCCAGGCTCTGGTCCGAGCAGGTAAATCCCTTTTCGGCGAGCAGCGCCGCCACCAGTCCGCAGCGCGCGGCGTGCGCGCGCACAAATCCCACCGTCATGGTGCCGTGGGTTTCACGAAATCCGCCGCCCTGCGTCGCCGCGATGCCCAGCGCCCAGATCATGCGTTGCTCGTCGAGGCCCAGCAGTTTGCCGGCTGCTGCAGCGGCCCCCATGGCGCCGGTAAATCCCGTCATGAACATGCCGAGCGCGCTTTTTGCCGGCGGCTCGACCAGCATCCTGCTCATCCGGCACTGCAGTTCTATGCCCAAGATCAACGCATGCAGAAAATCGCGTCCCGATACGCCCTTGTGCTCGGCGAGCGCCAGCATGCCGGCGGCCGTCACCCCGGTCGGATGTGCGATCGTGGCCAGATGCGTATCGTCGTAAGCCTGGCTGCTCGAACTCAGGCAATTGAAGAATGCGGCATTGATAATATCGGTGCGGCGCCCGCGGCCTATGATGGTTGCCTGCGGCGGACCGCAGTATTCGGCGAGCGCGGCCTGCGCCGTGTCGAGCGAAATGTCCCTGCATCCGCCCAGTACGCATCCGAACCAGTTTACGAATGCGCGCGGACCTTCGTGCCGCACCGCTTCAGGCAAGGAGTCAAAGCGCGACTCGACGACATAGCGCGCGAGCCGCCTGGTGATTTCCTGCATGTGTTCTCCTGACAGGGTTTATTGATGACAAAAAGTACCGTCGTGCAGCGACATGAAGTGCAGCATGTGCGCGGCACAGGCCGCCGGCTCCACCATCCAGATCATGTGTCCCTTCACCGGAACATGAACGATGCGCATGGTGGGTACAAGGTCGAGCATAACCCGCTCCATTTCCGGTGTGACCGTCGGCGCACCGCTTGAATACAAACCCAATACCGGCGCCTTGATGCGAGGCAGAAACGGCCTGGTATCGCGCGCTTCGGCGTTACCGAGTACGCGCTGCGTCGCTATCAGCGACTCCACCTTGTTCTTGCCCATTTCGGCTGCATACCACTCCTGCAGCCCGGTGTCGGTGTCCGGCGGAAACCGGTTCGCCGAATTCACCCCTTTCGACCAGGCAGCCACGCCCATCTTTGCCAACGCCTCTGCCGCCGATGAATAGCCGAACGAAAGCGCCGTGCTGGTATCGTGCAGTTGATAAGGCGGCGATGACATGACACACAATGTGCGGATGCGCTCCGGATGCAGCGCGGCCGCCATCAGGCCGATAATGCCGCCCAGCGATTCACCAGCGTAGTGCACGGTCGACGCGCCCAGATCATCGAGTATGCACAGAAGATCGGAAATGTAGTTTTCGCGCGTAATGCCCCGCTCCAGATCAAAATCCGCGGAGGACAGGCCCAGGCCGCGCAAATCCGGGCACACTACCTTGAAGTTGCGTGTCAGATACGGCAGCAAACTGAACCAGAATCGCGACGAGCGTCCATTGCCGTGCTGCAATACCAATATCGGCGCGTCTTTCCATGGATCCGTGTAATCGTGTATGTCGTAATTGAGCGTAATACCGTCTTTTGATTTGACTTTAGGCATGCTGTCCTCGTTGTCCTGCGCGCACTACCCGCGCCACGCAATGCGTATGGCGGCGCGGATGCAGTTTACGACGGTTGATCGGGATAACCACCGTGTATGCTGACTATGGTGCCGGTGGTGTAGCTTGAAAGATCCGATGCCAGAAACGCCACCATGGGGGCGATCTCTTCGGGCCTGGCTGCGCGTCCGAATGGAAACGAACGGGCCTCCTCCCAGCGCGATGCATCCGCGAACAGTTCCTCGGCGCGTTTCTGCATGGTCCTGATGTGTTTCTCGGTTCGAACCGGCCCCGGATTCACGCCCACGACGCGCAGCCCGAAGGCGGGCGCCGCACCGCCCAGT
Organism: Betaproteobacteria bacterium; assembly: GCA_947476215.1. Taxonomy (GTDB): domain Bacteria; phylum Pseudomonadota; class Gammaproteobacteria; order Burkholderiales; family SG8-41; genus PALSA-1004. The sequence continues at coordinate 395 of CANJQI010000149.1, read as the reverse complement.
GCCCGCGTAAACGCCATGAGTGCGGCGTTTCCCGTCGAACCGGCAATGTAGTTGGCATTGAGTTTTTCACCGGAAGCACCGATGATATTGACGATCACCCCGCGGCGACGCGCCTTCATGTGCGCAAAAAAGGCGCGGCACAGATTGATATAACCGTAAACCTTCAGATCCCAGAACTCGCGCCACAAGGCATCTTCAACTTCTTCGATCTTGCCGCGGCGGATCGCACCGGCATTGTTGACGAGGATGTCTATAGCCGGAAATTCGGTCGATAGCGCTTGCGTCGCCGATACCACGGAAAGATCCAATGCGCGAACCGTGACTTCCACGGCAAACTGCTCGCGTATCCGGTCCCGTGCGTGCGTCAACGCCGCCACGTCGCGGGCAACAAGAAT
>CANJQI010000148.1 GCA_947476215.1 Betaproteobacteria bacterium | reverse complement strand
TGGTGACGATGCTGGAGGAAAAGTATTACGCCGACCGCTTCAATGATTTCTTTTTCGCGGGTGGGGCGCGCCTGCTCGGCAACGGTTTCTGGAAGGGCGGTGACATGCGCGTGATAGACGGATTTTTCGTCAACGGTTCGGCGCGCGTTGTGGGTTGGGCCTCGTTGGTGATCCGCCAGTTCCAGTCCGGCTATATTTACCACTACGCGTTCGCGATGATCATCGGTGTGTTGACGTTGCTGTCATTGCTGATGGCGTGGCCGCTTTGATCTAAACGCGACGAGTCAGCCAACAATGAACATCAGCATTCCCATCCTGAGCCAGATTATCTGGGTGCCCATATTCGCGGGTATCGCGGTGCTGGTCGTCGGCGACCGCAGGGCACAGGCTGCGCGCGTCATTTCCTTGATCGGCGCGCTCGCCGGTCTGGTCGTGGCATTGCCGCTGTGGACTCAGTTCGATCGCGCCGCAAGCGAGTTTCAGTTCGCGGAACTGTCGCCATGGATACCCAGCTTTCATGTCAACTATCACCTCGGCATCGACGGCATGTCGCTGCTGTTGATACTGCTCAATTGCATTACGACTGTGCTGGTCGTGATCGCGGGCTGGAGCGTGATACAAAAGCGCGTGTCGCAGTATATGGCGGCTTTCCTGATGCTCTCCGGATTGATGAATGGCGTGTTTTGCGCGCTGGATGGCTTGCTGTTCTATGTGTTTTTCGAGGCCACGCTGATCCCGATGTTTATCATCATCGGCGTATGGGGAGGCCCCAACCGCGTCTACGCAGCTGTCAAGTTTTTCCTGTACACGCTGATGGGTTCCTTGCTGTCGCTGGTCGCGCTGATTTATCTGTTCACGGTTTCGGGTGGCAGTTTCTCGCTGCTCGACTTCTATGAAGTGCAGTTGCCTCTGAATGTACAGGTGTTGATCTTCGCTGCATTCATGCTGGCGTTCGCGGTGAAAGTGCCGATGTGGCCGGTGCACACGTGGTTGCCGGACGCGCACGTCGAGGCGCCCACTGGTGGTTCCGTGGTGCTGGCCGCGATCATGCTCAAACTGGGCGGCTACGGTTTTCTGCGATTGTCCTTGCCGATAGTTCCCGATGCGAGTCACGAACTGGCGTGGTTCGTGATCGCGTTGTCCTTGGTGGCGGTGGTTTATATCGGACTGGTGGCGCTGGTCCAGGCGGACATGAAGAAGCTGATTGCCTATTCTTCGATTTCGCACATGGGTTTTGTTACCCTCGGCATATTCATATTCAGCGCTCAGGGCATGGAAGGCGCGATACTGCAGATGATTTCGCATGGTTTCATCTCCGCGGCGATGTTCCTGTGCGTGGGCGTGATGTATGACCGCATGCATACACGCATGATCGCCGATTACGGCGGCGTGGCCCACCGCATGCCGGTATTCGCGGCGCTGTTCATGTTGTTTGCCATGGCGAATTCAGGCTTGCCGGGCACCAGCGGTTTTGTCGGCGAATGGCTGGTCATACTGGCGACCATGAAAGTAAGCTTCTGGTACTCGGCATTGGCGGCGACGACGTTGATATTCGGCGCGGCCTACACGCTGTGGATGTACAAGCGCGTGATGTTCGGTGCCGTGGCTAATTCGCACGTCGAGGAATTGACCGATCTCAGCAGCCGGGAGTTTTTCGTGCTCGGCGTGTTGGCCGTGGCCGTGCTTGCCATGGGTTTGTATCCGGCGCCGCTGGGCGAAGTACTGCATGAATCGGTAAACGAAATTCTGCGGCTTGCTTCCCCCGGCCGCAAACTATTGATCGGAATGTAGGCATGCAATACATCACACCGCTGGCCCCCGCCTACGCAGAGATATTTCTGCTATGCATGTTATGTGCGATTCTGTTGCTGGATTGCTTTCTCGACGACGAACAACGCGGCATCACTTATGTGCTGACACTGCTTACGCTGGGCGGTTGCGCGATTATTACCTGGGTTACGACCACAACCGATCCGGTATTTACCTTTAGCGGCATGTTCGTATCCGATCTGATGTCCAGCATGTTGAAGCTAGGCATTTATGGTTCGACCGCCATGGCCATGGTGTATTCGCAGTCCTATATACGTGCGCGCGACATGTTCCGCGGGGAATTTTTCGTACTCACGCTATTTGCGGTGCTGGGCATGATGATCATGGTGTCGGCGAGCCATTTGCTGACGCTGTATCTCGGACTGGAACTGTTAAGTCTGTCGCTGTACGCGATGATCGCACTGCATCGCGACGATGCGGCTGGGACGGAAGCGGCGATGAAGTATTTCGTGCTGGGCGCGCTGGCTTCCGGCATGTTGTTGTACGGCATGTCCATGCTGTACGGAGCGACCGGGAGCCTGGATCTTGCGCGCATAGCGGACGTGATCGAGGAAGGCGGGGGTGACCGCACCGTGCTGGTGTTCGCGCTGGTATTTATCGTCGCGGGACTGGGTTTCAAGCTGAGTGCCGTGCCGTTTCATATGTGGGTGCCGGACGTTTACCATGGCGCGCCGACGGCAGTCACGCTGTTCATCGGATCCGCACCAAAACTCGCCGCATTCGCGTTCGTGATGCGCCTCTTGGTGATGGGGTTGGGTGCCGATTATCTGGTTGAGCAGTGGCAGTGGATGCTGGTAATCATGGCGGTTTTGTCCCTGGCCATAGGAAACATCACAGCGATCGCGCAAACCAACCTGAAACGCATGCTCGCCTATTCAACGATTTCGCATATGGGATTTCTGTTGCTGGGCGTGCTGAGCGGCAGCCGGGACGGCTATTCGTCGGCGATGTTTTACGTTATTGTTTATGTGCTGATGAGTGTGGGCACTTTCGGCATGATCCTGCTGCTTTCCCGCGCTGGATTTGAAGCGGACAAGCTGGACGATTTCAAAGGGCTGAATGCACGCAGTCCATGGTATGCGTTCATGATGCTGCTGCTGATGTTCTCGATGGCAGGTGTGCCGCCAGCGGTGGGCTTCTATGCAAAATTGTCGGTGTTATGGGCCGTTGTCGACGCGGGCTTCGTGTGGCTGGCGGTGGTGGCGGTCCTGTTCTCGCTGATCGGTGCGTTCTACTATCTGCGCATCGTCAAACTGATGTATTTCGATGAGCCCGTTGATGCGTCACCGATCGCGCCCACGGCCAGCATGCGCTGGGTGTTGAGCTTGAACGGCATGGCCATACTCGTATTCGGCATCGTGCCCGGTGGATTGATGGCGTTGTGCGAGTATTCGATCGCCTTGTCCCTGCATTGACCCTCCTGCCGTGTCCAGCGAACGGCCCTCTGATTTCACCGAACATCAGCTGAGCAGCAGAGTCGTCTACGACGGCAAGCTTCTTACGGTGCGTGAAGACGCGGTCCGATTGCCGGATGGCAATACCTCGATACGCGAATACGTACAGCACCCTGGTGCAGTCATCATCGTAGCTTTGCTGGACGACAGGACCATGCTGATGGAGCGGCAGTTTCGCTATCCATTGCACCGTCATTTTCTTGAACTCCCCGCCGGCAAGAAGGAGCCGGGGGAAGACCCGTTGGCGACCGCAAAGCGCGAGCTGGTCGAGGAGTGCGGGTACGATGCTGCGTGTTGGCGGCATCTGGCAACACTGCATCCGTGCATAGGCTATTCCAACGAGCACTACGAGTTATTTTTGGCGCGGGAACTGAAACCGGTCGAACGCTCGCTGGATGACGGCGAATTTCTCGATGTCGTGCCGATGGCGATAGACGAAGTCTTGCGCCAGGTCGGTGACGGCGCTATCACCGACGTCAAGGTCTTGGTCGGCCTGTTCTGGCTGCAACGCTTGCGAGCTTGAGTTCAAGACACGCATCAGCCACCTGTCCAGCAGCCTTTGTAGGGTGGGTTAGCGTAGCGTAACCCACCGCCATCGCGTATCCCACACCGGGTAATACGCTACACCCTGCACCCTGACTTTTGGGGGTTCCCCTAGCGCCGATAGCTTATGCGGTAGATAGTCCCGGCCTGATCGTCGGATATCAGCAAAGCGCCATCCGGCATCACGAGCACGTCCACCGGACGTCCCCACGCCGCTTGTCCCTGCAACCAGCCCTCGGCGAATACCTCCTGCCGCAGAACCTTGTCGCCTGAGAGAACGACGCGTTTAATGCGATAGCCCAGCTTCTGGCTGCGATTCCATGAACCGTGTTCGGCGATAAAGATATTGTTGCGGTATTCCGCCGGAAACATGTTCCCGGTGTAGAAACGCATGCCGAGCGCGGCAACGTGCGGCCCCAGTTTGGCCGCGGGCGGCACGAAGTCAGCGCATTTGCCGAGACCGCCAAACTCCGGATCCGCCAGGTCTCCCTGATGACAGTAGGGATAGCCGAAATGAAGACCGGCTTTGGGTGCATGGTTTAATTCGTCGTTGGGCATGTCATCGCCCATATGGTCGCGGCCATTGTCCGTGAACCACATTTCCCTGGATTCAGGATGCCAGTCGAAGCCCACCGAGTTACGCAGGCCGCGTGCAAATACTTCAGGCGCGCTGCCGCCCTTGTCGACACGCATGCGCATGATGTTGGCGTAGCGCATGGAGTCCGGATTGCAGATATTGCACGGCGCGCCGACCGGCACGTAAAGCATGCCGTCGGGTCCGAAAGCGATGAACTTCCAGCCGTGATGTGTTTCCATCGGAAAACGCTCACTGACTATAACCGGTTGTGGCGGATTCGCGAGACGGGCTTCAATATTGTCAAAACGCAGTATGCGCGAGACGTCGGAGACATAGAGTGCGCCGCCGTGAAACGTGACGCCGACCGGCATCGTAAGGCCCGACGCAATGGTCAGGGTCTCGACTGCCTTGTTCTCCTGTATACGAACGGCATAGACCTTGCCGGCGCGCATGCTGCCGACAAACAAGGTGCCGCGGTCGCCGAGCGCCATCGCACGCGCGTTTGGCACATTGTCGGCGAACACGCTGATCGAGAATCCGGGCGGCAACTTGATATTCTCGAGAGGCAGCCTCTGCGCCATGACGGCGGCGGAGAAAGTCAGTAAGGCGGATAGCGCTAAGTTCCGCAACCATGACGATGCGGTACCAAAAGCATGCGCACGGGCTCTGATTCCGGAGGCAAACGGTTCCGGTGCCCATGGTCGAGCCGAGAGCTGATTCTGGTGCATGTCTATTTTCGCTTTGATTGCTACGACGTTGAAAGTGAGGTGCCCTTTGCTTTTCGTCTTCCAAGAGGTCGACATCAAGCCGCCATTTTCCGCTCATGCTGATTCGAAATCCAGTTCTGCAGGAACTGAACCGGCGAATGGTCGCCGAGCGTGGATGGGCAGCGGGGCAACCGCCAGTATGCGCACAGGCCGATATCCCGGATGAGCTTACCCAGTCGCATCATATCGGACTTGATCGTTGTCGCGAATTCGGCAGGCGCACCAGCCACGGGTACCGCGCCGTTACCCAGAAATCGCTCTCTCACTTCAGTGCCGGTGAGCACGCACTTGCTTGGATAGTCCTCGGCGAACGCGATATTAACGGCAAGCGCCAACAATCCGGCTAGCAGTCCTGGTGCTAGCACTAGCATGCGGAATCGTGAATTCGAATCTCAGGATATGCCACGAAATGAAATGCAACCTCAGTACTCACGGATAACGCTGAAGCGATCTCCGAGCAGGTCGATCGAGCCGAACAGTCCGCGCAGGTTGTTGAATTTGAACGGATCCCTGGCCGGCACGCGCTGGACATTGGGCGCGGCATCCATGTTGAGCGGAATTTCCGTAGGACCGATGATGCGCCGCGCCGCACCGAGGTCGATTTGCATTTCCCAGGTGCCGGTGCTGACGATTGCATCGGCCTCGGGGACCAGGTAGGGCAGGCGCGGGCCGGCGTTCTGCGGCGCATATTCGTGCGTCAGGTAAACGACCTTGATGCCTTCGGCTTCCATGGCGCGGCATGCCATCATATTGTCCACCACGGCATTGCCGGTTACGGTGGCGCCGATGATGGCACCCTTGGCATTCATGGCCTTGGCCTGGAGCGCAATGCGATGCGCAACGAACTCTTTTTCCGCCTGCGTGTCGGGACGGACATGAAGGAATGCGCCGAGGAAGTTGAGCGACTTGCCGTGTTCCCGAGTCAGAGACAGCACCGCCGGATGGTTGAACCAGTACCATGACGGCACATAGGTTGCCGCGCCGACGAGCGGGCTGGTGGTGATCGCGCCGGCGAAAAATTCCGCAGGATGCGCGAACATCGGCATGCGTCCCGGGTACAGGCCTTGCCCATAGAGCCAGAACGGCGGCGCATCCTGATGTCCACGTAACCCTTGCACCAGGACCACATTGGGCAGATCGCGATTAACCTGGTCCAGGGGGAAGCATTCGAGATGGCTGGGGGTGAGATTGCGGATCGTTTCCGCGACCCGCCGCGCCACGCGCAGTTGTGCCTGCTGTATCGCCACGTGATATTTGGCATCGGGCAGACCGGTCCTGACCTTGAACGCGATCACCAGATTGTACGTGTGGTGAAACGGCGTATCGGGGTGCGGGTGGTGCATGTCCAGCAGGGTGCTGCGCTGGCCGCGAAACACACTCGGAATTTCGCCTGCCACCATAATGGCCAGGCCCTTCAACACGTGCACGCGTCCGCTGTGCACCAGGTCGGGCGCCCCCAGCGTGCCGGGATAAGCCTCGCCCGCTGTGCTGACCATGATGCGTGCATCGGCGGCGTCGCAGATGTACGTGATGCGCACATCTTCTTCGGGGCAGGCGAGCTCAACGCAAGCACTTTCGAACGCCGGGTCTTCCACGACGAGCGCGCGCAACTCGTCGGCATCGAACGTGAACGCGCCCTGGTCGTAGCAAGTTTTGTTGCCTGGCGCGGCGGAGCGCACCGGGAATTCCGCGATCTCCAGCATTATGCGGCCTTCCCTTGGTTGGGTTCGGTACTGCCGGCGGTCAGCGATTGCAACGCCTGGTGGACGAGCTTGCGCCGCAGTTCGATATCCGCGTCCGCGGACAGCGCAGGGTCGCCACACGGATATGAAATGCCCACCGCGGGCACGATGCGGTTCACACCCAGGTGGCGCGAGATGTCTGCCATGACCGTGATCTGCACCGCCGGTACGCCGGCGTTTTCAATTTCGTTTACGATCGCTGCGCCGCAGCGAGTGCAGGTTCCTCACGTCGAGACCAGTATCGCCGCGTGTGTGCCTTCGGCTTTCAGATCGGCGGCGATTTCGCGGCCCATGCGCGAGGCCTGATCGAATTCCGCGCCGACGCCGGGTATCGAATAAAACCAGCGCGCGAACTTGCCCAGCACGCCCTGACGCTCCCAGTGCCGCATCGCATCGATGGGTGCGCCGAGGTTGGGATTCTGGTTGGTCCAGGATGTGCTGTACCCGCCGTGTACGGCATCCCACTTTCCCGCTTCCAGGCGCTCTAGGCTGCCGACATCGTATTTGCGCCAGAAGTTGTTGCCACGCAGGAAGAATCGATCGGGATTGCCCATGGGCACCACCCCGGCCGTGGATATCACCGCCACCTGACTGTCGGCGAGCGACGCCAGCGCGGGTGCCGCCACCAGCGTTGCGTGCGCCACGTACGGCAGATCCGGAAAATACGCCAGCCCGGACATCTTGGCTTTGAGCATGTCCACGGCGCGCTCGGCGCCCGAGCGCTGCGCCGTTTCGAGGCGGCGTATGCCACGCGGCAGGTAGCCTTCGATGTTGGCAGGGCCTATAGCATCACCGGTCGCAAGCCTGATCGCAAGTTGCGCCATGCGCGAGGCTGTGTCGCGCAGTCCTGTAGCCAGCTGCGTCGTCGGCAGGCTGTAAAGTTTTTCATTGCGGTGATCGCGATAAATCCGTACTGCGGGATTTTCGGGGTAGAGCGCGGTCACGCAGGGAATGCCCAGTTCGCTGGCAATGCGATGACCGACCGTGACGCATGCGACGCCATAACGGCCGGCATCGAAGGCCGGGCCCAGTATCGCCAAGTCGGCTTCGGCGCCGCGCATCAGCGCCACGATAGTCGACAGCGCTGCTGCGCCCTGCTCATGGACGTAGTTATCGCCGCAGATCACGGTGGCGACGATTTGCGCGCGATCACCGAGCGACTGTGCGATCAGCTTGCCCGGACCCACGGCGCCGTTGACCAGCGATGGCGCGAGGCCGGCTTGGTCTTCACCACCCAGCCCTCCAAAAAACTGGTTTATGTAATGAACAACACGAATTTGATCGCTGCTCATGATGGGTCTCCTGAAATTGCCACGCGACGGAAAATCGCAAAACCGCGTGTCAGAGAAGATTCTTGTGCCGGAATCCGGTGGTGCGGTTCTATCCGTCAGCGCTGAAACTACATTTTGCGAAGCTAGAATAGCGGAAGCAGGTTCGCATTTCAATCGATAACATTACGCGCTTTTCCTCGAGCCGTCGCCGGCACGAACCACAAACCACGCTCAGCAGATCAGATGCACTTTCAAACGCAACAACTGCCGGTCATACGCGCAACCCGCTACCTGTTGGTGCATGCGCCGGACCTGGTGCGTTACGGCTCCAAGCCGTCGCGCGAAATTGAAAGAAATGCCGCGCAACTGGACTTGATAAACAGTCACCTGCGTTCGTACGAGGAAGCGCTCGCCTACGCACCCAATCAGGTATACGTTGGCGGACTCTATCCCGATGATCTGAAATCGGTGGCTGTTCCGTGGTTCGGGCATGCACTGGAAAATCCCGCGCGCCACGGTGAATTCGGCGAAATCATGCCCGAAGACGAGTTTTATGGCGTGCTCAGGATCGGCGACAGCTTTGACATGGTTTGGCTGGAGGAAAATTTCACCGCAGAGATACGCACACGACTCGCGGCGCATCCGCTCCTGACGGCCGAGGACCTTAAGAAGTTGGGTGATGGAAAATCCCTGGGGCAACTCAATGAACAAATAAAGAAGGGTGCGGCGATACCGCTGTATCTGAACAAGCATAGACTGGTCGGCTGTTTTCTGCACGGACATGACGAGGACCCGGCGTTGTCGGCGACCAGGCTGTTGGAGAACCTCGCGTGCAAGGTCATCGCTGCGCTGTCGTTGAGGAATCTCAATGTCGCGAGCGGTATACCCGCGCAGGCTGTCGATTTCATACTCGGCTGCGGAGAGGAGGCGATCGGTGATCGTTACAATCCCGGTGGCGGCAATCTCGCCAAGGCGGCGGGTGAAATGGCGGGATGCGTCGCTGCGTCCGGTGTCGATATCAAGGATTTTTGCTGCGCGCCGGTTCAGGCCCTGACCATGGCGGGCGGCCTGGTTGCATCGGGATTGCATAGTAATATCGCGGTTGTCGCGGGATGCTCGTTGGCGAAGCTGGGCATGAAGTACGAAGGTCATGTGCGCAAGGACATGCCGATACTGGAGGACGTGCTGGCCGGATTCGCCAGCATGGTGGGCGTGAATGACGGGCAGAGTCCGGTGATACGGCTGGATGCCATCGGCAGGCATAACATCGGCGCCGGCTCGTCTCAGCAGAGCATCATGGAAAAACTCGTCACCGAACCGTTGACGAAAATCGGCTGGAAGCTATGCGACGTCGACAAGTATGCGACCGAACTGCATAACCCCGAAGTCACCGAACCTTCAGGCAGCGGCAACGTACCCAAAACCAACTACCGCATGATAGCCGCGATGGCGGCGATACGCGGCGAGATTTCGCGCCCGGACCTGGACGTTTTCGCAGACACTCACGGCATGCCTGGTTTTTCGCCGACGCAGGGACATATTGCATCGGCCATTCCCTTTCTTGCGCATGCGCAGAAGAAGATGGCCAGCGGCGAGATGTCGAGTGCGATGTTTCTCGCCAAGGGCAGCTTGTTCCTCGGACGGGTAACGCAGATGTCCGACGGTGTATCATTCGTGCTTGAAAAGAACCGGGCATAGCAGCATGCCGCAGGCTCCGCAACCCGGCCAACTCCAGACGGAAATGGCGAATGCGCCGATGCTGGCCGATCCCAACTGATAGCAGGCGATTATGATCTTGTCGGGAAAAAAAGTGATAGCGCTCGGCGAGCGCGACGGTGTCCAGAGCGAAGCCATTGCGGAATGCGTGCGCAGCGCGGGAGCGGAGGTGGTGCATCAGGCCACCAAGTGCTTTGTATGAACGGCGGCAGGCGCCCTCGACCTGGACGGTCAGGAAACAATAAAGCGTATCGCGCAAGAGTGCGGCAGTGCCAATGTGGTGGTGATACTCGGCACGCCCAACGCGGATAGCAGTGAAATCTATGCCGTTACCTGCAGCAGCGGCGATCCGACGTGGGCCGGGCCGCTGGCCGGCGTTGCGCTGGGCCTGCCGGTCTATCACATACTCGAGTCCGAGGTGAAGCAACAGATCGACCCCGTGCTCTATGAGCAGCAAATCGGCCTTTCTGAAATGGCGTTGGACGCGGCGTCGATTATCGGCGCCATGCTGCGGGCGCGCGCCACGCCGCCCGCCGCGAAATAAATCAAGGAACATTCATGAGCAATAAATCTTACGATGTAGTCGTGGTTGGCGCGGGCAACGCCGCGCTGTGTGCCGCCCTGTCGGCGCAGGAGCAGGGAGCCAGCGTGCTGGTGCTGGAACGCGCACCTGAGGAACAACGCGGTGGTAACAGCGCGTTTACCGGCGGCGGTTTTCGCATGGTGTATCACGGTCTTGAAGATATCATCCAGTTTGTACCGGACCTCACCAAAGAAGAAATCGCCAATACCGATTTTGGCGCGTATTCAGCGGAACAGTTTCTCGACGATCTGGGGCGCATCACCGAGTACCGCATCGATCCCGAGCTGGCGGAAGTGCTGGTGCACCGCAGTACCGATACGGTGCGCTGGATCGGTCAGAAAGGCGTACGTTTCGTACCAAAGTATGGCAGTGCGGCCTATAAGCACGAAGGGCGTTTCAAGTTTTTCGCGCAGGTGCTGCAGGCAGTTGGTGGCGGGCGCGGACTGGTGGATGCGGAGTTCAAGGCCGCGGAAAAGCATGGCATTGCGATACGTTACGGCGCGCGCGCGACCTCGCTTATTTACGGGCGCGACGGCATCGAGGGTCTGCGCGTCATAGCGAATCGTGAAGAGGAGGAAATCCGCGCACGCGCCGTGGTGCTGGCATGCGGCGGTTTTGAGGCGAATCGCGAGTGGCGGGCGCGCTATCTGGGATCCGGTTGGGATCTCGCCAAAGTGCGCGGCACGCGCTACAACACCGGCGACGGCATCCAGATGGCGCTCGATATCGGCGCCCAGCCGTACGGCAACTGGACCGGTGCACATGCCTGCGACTGGGATCTGAATGCGCCGGAATACGGTGATCGCGAGGTCGGCGACGGTTACGGCAAGCACAGCTATCCGTTCGGCATCGTGTTGAACGCGAATGGCGTGCGTTTTCTCGATGAAGGCGCGGACATCCGCAATCACACTTATGCAAAGTATGGCCGTGTCATATTAGAACAGCCGGGCCAACTGTGCTGGCAGGTGTTCGACGCCAAGGTTGCGCATCTGCTGCGCGACACTTATCGTATCAAACAGGTCACCAAGGTGACCGGCAACACCATCGAGGAACTGGTGGGCAAGCTTGAGGGCGTGAACAAGCCGCAGGCGCTGAAGACCATCCAGGAATTCAACGCGGCGGTCAAACAGGATGTGCCGTTCAATCCCAATACCAAGGACGGTCGCTGCACGGTAGGCTTGCCGCTGCCCAAGTTGAATTGGGCAAATACCCTGGATACCCCGCCGTTCGAGGCGTACGGCGTGACCTGCGGCATCACGTTTACGTTCGGCGGCGTCAAGATCACGCCCACGGCGCAGGTCGTGGATACCGAGGAAAAGCCTATCCCCGGCTTATACGCGGCGGGCGAACTGGTGGGCGGAATTTTCTATTCAAATTATCCGGGTGGCACCGGGCTTATGAATGGCGCGGTGTTCGGGCGCGTGGCAGGGGAGAGCGCCGGCCAATTCGCAACCGGAAAAGCGGACTGACGGTATTCCGGCGCGGTGGCTTGCTGGAACGATCGGCCTAAGCGCTGAATTCGACTTTGCCCAAAGCCTTCCCATCCGCGCCTATCCACTCAATTACACCTGTTCCGGCTTCCGGATTGACGTTGATCATGCCGAAGTTATAGCCGTCGCCATAGTGGAATGTGCCGGCTTTTTGATAGCGCTCACGGCTGGCCGGATTGTGAGAATAGTGGGTAAACGAAGCGATGGGCCCGGCCATGTACTCGCGCACTCCGGTTTTCGGATTGGTCCAGTCGCGCGCCAGATGGTAGTCAGCGCATAAAAATACGACTCCCCCGATATTGCGTTCCTTGATAAATCGCAATATGTGTTGCCGCTCGTTGGCGTATGAACCCCAGGTGTCTACCCCGCCGCCCTGAAACGGCACTGACGTGACGATGAATTTAAATTTCGCCTTCGATGTTGAAAGCTTGTCCTCCAGCCAACTCTTCTGTGTTTCACCGAGCATGGTCTTGTCCGGTCCATCCGGCGCGGTCTGAGGACTGCGGAAGCGCCGTGTATCGAGCATGATGAAGTCCGCGCCGGACCAGCTGAACGCGCGGTAGAGCGCATCTGGCGTCGCGCTGCGGCATGGCCAGAATTCGCGGAATACCTGCAGCGCTTCACCCATTTTCGGATGCGCGGCGTGACAATTGTTATCGGTCTCGTGGTCGTCCCAGGTCACGTACGAAGTATGTTGTGCGAGAAAACGCTGCAGGTGCGCATCGCGGCGATTGGCTCTGTGTTTGCGCCGGTAATGCGCGACGGACGGTGAAAATTCGCGCTTGGGCAGATCGGCGTATATCGTGTCGCCCAGATGCAGGAAGAATGCCGGCTTGGCTTGTGCCATGACGTCGAAGAGCCGGAACGGCCGATAACTTTCATCCATGTCGCCGCTGAAAGCGAATGAAAATGGCTGTGCCGCTGCCGGCGCTGTTCGGCACGTACACATCTCGGAAAGCGGATTGCCGGAGCGCACGTCGACGGCGCGATAGTATATTGTTGCCGCGCCCGGCAGCCCCGTCAGCGCCACGTGGTTTGTAAAGTCGTTGTTGCTGTTCAGGGGTACGAGAGGACCAGGTTGCAGCGCGCCGGGGTTTTCGGCGCTGTAATCTATCCGAACCTGGGACTCATTCTGACCGCATACCCAGATCAGTACTGAATCGGAGGTGGCGTC
>CANJQI010000147.1 GCA_947476215.1 Betaproteobacteria bacterium | reverse complement strand
TCCCCCATACTCAAACAGCGATAACAAATTCTACCCCGCGCCCACCCTGAAAGGCTTACAAATCAGATACTTCCGCTAATGGCTTCCATTAGAAATTCGAGCTAATGGAAAATCTCGGTTGAATGCCGCACCGACTATAGGATTTGTGATTATCGCAACTGCCACTACACTCACGGCGTATGTTCCGTGCGCACTATCCGCGGACTACCCTGAGCGTCCGATCCGCATGATCGTGGGGTTCACGCCCGGCGGCGGCACGGATCAGGTGGCACGCATCGTTGGAACGAAAATAAGCGAAAGCTTCGGGCAGCAGGTGGTCATAGACAATCGTCCCGGCGCCGGCGGCAATATCGCGACAGAGATCGCGGCAAAGGCGCCATCCGACGGATACAGTCTTATCATGGTGAGTGGAAGCTTCGCTGTCAATCCCAGCCTGCACAAGAAACTCCTGTACGATCCGATCAAGGACTTCGCACCGGTCACACAGGTGGCGTTTTCGCAATACATCCTCACTTTGTCTCCGGCGATAACGGTCCGGTCCGTCAAGGAATTGATAACCCTCGCGAAGGCCAAGCCGCGCGAGCTCAACTACGCGAGCGCAGGCAACGGCAGCCCGCCGCATCTGGCGATGGAATTGCTGAAGAGCCTGACCGGAACGGACTTGGTGCATATTCCCTACAAGGGAACAGCACCGGTCATGACTGCGCTTCTGGGCAATGAAGTGCAGGTTACGTTCGCGAACATGGGCGGCGCGTTGCCGCAGATACGCGCAGGCCGCCTCAAAGCAATTGCCGTGTCCGGCGCGAAGCGTTCGCCGGCGGCACCCGAAGTGCCCACGGTTGCCGAAGCCGGAGTGCCGGGATACGAAGCGACCGGCTGGTATGGCGTTCTTGCGCCTGGCGGCACGCCGCAGACTGTAGTCAATCGACTCCATACGGAAATTGCAAAAGCGCTCGACAACAAATCCGTGCGCGATCAGATCGCCGCGGAAGGGCTCGATCTCGCGCAAAGTTCTCCGACCGCGTTTGCCGCCTATATACGCGAGGAAATTACCAAGTGGACGAAGGTCGTGCACTTTGCCAACATGAAGCTCGACTGAGAGGACGATGATGGGACATTTGACCGAGCAGGAAGCCGCAGTCATCAAGGCAGGGGTTAAGCGCCGCAGGACGCCGAAGACGCTGGTTGAAAACAGATGGAGCGTGAGTCCGCTCAATCAGACGCCGGAGGTGGTCGGTGACGCCGCGCCCAAACACGTGCTGTTGCGCGACATCACGCTGCGCACGATAGAACAGACGCCCGGCGTGTGGGTCAACGAGCTGCAGCGCCGCCATCTTGCCGAGGCGCTCGTGTTTGCGGGCGTGCCCGCCGTGCAGCTCGCATGGCTCGCGGTCGAAGCCGCCTACGACGCGAAAAAGGAAATCGGCTTTATCAAGAAGCTCAACCCCAAGGTGGAGGTATCGATAATCGGCGGCACCAGCGATCGCGTCGACATCGCCATCGATGCCGGCGCGGATCTGTATTTCGCGTATGGACCCATCGTTCCGGAGTTTCAGACGATACACGGGCCGTATGCACGCCAGATCCTGCGTGCGCATGCGCGTGGTGAAGACTGGCGCAAAACCATCCCCTATCCGAAAAATGAAGCCGAGCATCTCGAACGACTGCAGAGCGATGTGAGATACGCCAAAAGCAAGGGTCTCAAGGCCGGCATGTTCGCGAGCATGATTCACTATGCCACCGTCGACGAGGTCAGGAATTTCGCCAGGGCCGCGCATGAAGTCGGTGCTGACGAGATCGGGCTCGGCGACGGCGCGAGCGGCCTCGTGCCGGAAGCGTGGCGCTACATCGTCTCGCTTATGCGCAAGGAAGCACCGACCACGCGCATAGGCGTGCACACTCATAATGGATATGGCCTTGCCGGCGCGTGTGCGCTCTCCAGCGTCCAGGCCGGCGCGGAAGTCGTAGAAGTCTCGGTGAACCATCTGTGTTCTGCGGCGGGGCAGGCGGATCTGGCTGAAGTGGCTGCGTCACTGGAAGTGCTGTACGGCATCCCAACCGGTATCGACCTGTCACGCCTGACGAGTCTGCGCAAGCTCGTAGAAGACATGACCGGCGTGCGCATGGCACCCAACAAGGCTGTCACTGGCGAAGATGTTTGGACCTACACCGAGGAAGCCATCTTCGAGGAGGAGCAATATGCGCCCGTGCACAAGTCGGTGAATCCCACTGTGTTTGGCAGCGAGGCGCGCTATGTACTGGGACGTTTCAGCGGCGCAAGCGGGGCGTGGGCGCTGCGTGCGAAGCTGGCGGAAGCCGGCGTCGAATTGTCGGACAGTCTCATGGTGGAGTTGCTGAAGCGGCTCAAGGACGTGATGGAGGTGCGCCGCAAAACGTTAACCGACGAAGAACTTGTCGATGCCGCGCGGGATCTCGTGAGAAATTGAAGCGCGCAGTAAGTAAATGCAAAATTCCGTACGAAGGCCCATATTCGATATGGGCACTTGCCGCAGGTCGTGAATGTTGTGGTGGGTGGTACTGGGATCGAACCAGTGGCCCCTGCCGTGTGAAGGCAGTGCTCTACCGCTGAGCTAACCACCCATGCTCGCGAGCGCGAAACGGAGCGATATTACCATTTTCCCCGGCTGTGTTCCAATTGCGGCGAGTTATAATCGAATTCGGTCTGCTGGATTTTTACAATATTTGTCCGCACTTGCCGCGCAGACCGGGCGATTGCGCGTGACTTTACAAATTCCCATGCTTCCATTTGAAAAACTACCGCCGCCTGCGGCGGCGCTGGCGCCCAAATTGCTCGACGGGGTGACCGTTCTTGATTTGACCACTTCCATAGCCGGGCCTTACGCCACGATGTTGCTGGGCGATATGGGGGCGCGCGTGATAAAAGTCGAACGTCCGGGTAAGGGCGACGACTGCCGCGCCTGGGGGCCGCCCTGGCATGATGGTGAATCGCTGTGGTTCTTGAGCGTTAATCGCAACAAGGAAAGCGTCACGCTCGATTACAGTGGTGAAGCGGGCCGCAAAGTCCTGCACGACATGGTGCGCAAGGCGGATGTCGTCATCATCAACCTGGTCGAGCGCGTGCAGAAGAAACTCGGTATCGACTATGCAACACTCTCGGCATTGAAATCGGACCTTGTGCTGGTCTCTTTGACGGGATTCGGTCTTACCGGCGCACGCAAGGATTTCCCCTGCTACGATCTGATCGCGGAGGGTTACAGCAGCGTCATGGATCTGACCGGCGAAGCGGACAGCTCGCCGCAGAAGGTCGGCACACCGGCGGCTGACTTGATCGCCGGCATGGATGCGGCGTTTGCGACGGTTACGGCGCTGTTCGACCGCGCGAAAAGCGGTCGTGGTCATCAAATCGATATTGCGATGGTCGACAGTATGACGCGCTTCATGGCGCCGCGCATCGTACCCTACCTTGGATCCGGAGAAGTGCCGCATCGCAGCGGTGCGCGCGACAGCGTCATTGCCGTGTACCAGGCATTCGATACCAAGGACAAGCCGCTGACGCTGGGGCTGGGTAACGATGCCATATGGAAACGTTTTTGGCAGGCGGTGGGTCAACCGGAAAAAGGCGAAGACCCGCGACACGCGAGCAATGCGGATCGCCGCGCGGTGCGCGCCGAAATCGTCGCGGATATCGGCGGCATACTGAAGACCCGCTCGCGCGACGAATGGTTGAAGGTATTCATGCAGTCCAAGGTGCCGGCGGGCCCGGTCAATAGCGTGGAAGATCTGACAGGCGATCCGGCCCTGCTTGAGCGCGGCTTGCTATATACCGCCGAGGCCGAGGGCAGGCGTGTGCCGCAGGTGGGGTTTGGCATCGGCGTCGATGGCAGCAATTCGACGTATCGCTTGCCGCCGCCACGACTGGGCCAGCACAACGAGTCGGTGCTGGGTAAATGGCTGGGCTACGACTCGCAGGCGCTCGATCAATTGCGCGCAAAAAAGATAATTTAAGTAAACTATTCAAAGGCTTGAATGCGTCCGCTTGAAGGGATACGGGTACTCGATTTCAGCACGCTGTTGCCGGGCCCGTTGGCAACACTGCTGCTCGCGGAAGCGGGCGCCGAGGTCATCAAGATCGAGCGCCCCGGTCGTGGCGACGAGATGCGCAGCTACACCCCCAAGTTCGGTACCGACAGCGTGAATTTCGCGCTGTTGAACCGGGGCAAGCGCAGTA
Organism: Betaproteobacteria bacterium; assembly: GCA_947476215.1. Taxonomy (GTDB): domain Bacteria; phylum Pseudomonadota; class Gammaproteobacteria; order Burkholderiales; family SG8-41; genus PALSA-1004. The sequence continues at coordinate 8,994 of CANJQI010000147.1, read as the reverse complement.
TCGCGATCGATCTCAAGGAGCCGGGCGCCGTCGAACGCCTCAGACCGCTGATCGAGTCCGCCGATGTGGTGATTGAGCAGTTTCGCCCCGGCGTGATGGACAGGCTGGGCCTGGGTTACGAGGCGTTGAACGCGATCAATCCGCGCGTGATCTACTGCGCCATTACCGGCTACGGACAATACGGACCACGCGCCGACGTTGCCGCGCATGATCTTAACTACGTGGCCGAATCGGGCATGTTGGCGCTGGCCGCCGGTTCCGACGGCGCGCCGGTGCCGCCATCAGCGCTGGTTGCCGACATCGGCGGCGGCGCTTATCCGGCTGTGGTCAATGTTCTGCTCGCCCTGCGCGAACGCGATCGCAGCGGCCAAGGATGCAAGCTCGATATTGCCATGGCCGACAACCTGTTTACATTCATGTACTGGGCGTACGGCAACGGACTTACCGCTGGCGCATGGCCCAAGCCGGGTAGCGACTTGCTGACCGGCGGCTCGCCGCGCTACAACGTCTACCGCACCAGCGACAACAAGTTTGTTGCCGCCGCGCCGCTCGAGAGCAAATTCTGGGAAAACTTCTGTGCGCTTTTGGAATTGCCCGCCGAGTTTCAGGACGACAATCGCGATCCGGTAGCAACCAAACGCGCGGTTGCACAAAAAATATCAGCGAGGAGTGCCGACGAATGGCGCGCACTGTTCGCAGGCAAGGATATCTGCTGCTGTATCGTGAGTTCGGTCGAGGAGGCGTTGCGTGATCCGCATTTTGCCGCGCGCGGCGTGTTCGCGGCGCAGGTCACGGCCGGGGATAAACAAATCACTGCGTTGCCGACGCCGATCGCGCCGCAGTTTCGTGCCGCGGTTCAGCAGTCCGGGTATCCAGCGCTCGGCGAAGGGAATTCTTTGCTAGACGCATAGACGCCCGACGTGGATGCCTCATATCATTCTGTTTACGGAGAGCGTAATGTCCGACAGCACAACACTTAAGACGATGGCACGGTTATTCACCGCTCTGGCAGTCCTCGCGGTATCGCCGCAGGGATATGCCCAGGCTTTCCCATCGAAACCCGTTCATCTCGTCATACCATTTCTCGGTGGCACCGATCCGTTGTCGCGGTGGCTGGCGTTTAAATTGACGCCGGCGCTGGGGCAACAAGTGATCGTCGATCCGCGTATAGGCGCCGCCGGCAAGATAGGGCATACAGCGGTGGCCAAGGCGCCGCCCGATGGCCACATGCTGCTGATCGCGGCGCCACCCTTTGTCGTCAATCCGTTTCTCTACAAGGATCCCGGCTACGACCCGATACGCGACTTTACCGCGATCACTCGTCTGGCCAATATCCCGACGGTGCTGATCGTTCATCCGTCGATACCGGTGAAGAGCGTAGCCGAACTGGTGCAACTCGCCCGCAACAATCCGGGCAAGCTCGCATTTCCTTCCAGCGGCGTGGGTTCGACCAGCCATCTCGCCGGCGAACTTTTCAAGTCGCTCACCAAGACCAACCTTTTGCACGTGCCCTATAAGAGCGGTTCGGCGGGAATTGCCAGTGCAATGACAGGTGAAGTGGATATCGCGTTGATCGCGGCGCCGTCGGTGGAACCGTACGTGAAATCCGGCAGAATGCGTGCGTTTGCCGTGCTGGATACGAAGCGGGTGTCCTCGATGCCGCAGGTACCGACCGCGGCTGAAGCCGGCATACCGCAATTGCTGGTCGAGAACTGGTATGTGTTGCTCGCGCCTGCGAATACGCCGAAGAGCATCGTCGATACACTCAACGCGGAGTTTGCAAGAGTTATCGTGTCTGCGGACACCCGCGAGCGCTATACAGCCATGGGGGCGGAACAGGTGACGAGTACACCCGAGCAGTCGGCGGAGTACTTGCGTCAGGAGCAGGCGCGCTGGGGCAAAGTCGTCAAGGATGCGGGTATCAAGATGGAATAATTTCTGGCGTACGGCAAGACGGCGCGGCGGTAGTCTGCTCGCCATTGCGCGCAGTCGCGTACAATACGGACTTCAAATCAGACGAAGTGATCATGATCAGAACCCGCTTTGCCCCCAGCCCCACCGGATATCTGCATCTGGGTGGTGCACGTACCGCGATATTCTCCTGGGCCTATGCGCGCAGGCATGGCGGCCAGTTCATACTGCGCATCGAAGACACCGATCTGGAGCGCTCAACGCAGCCGTCCGTGCAGGCGATACTCGACGGCATGGCGTGGTTGGGGTTGGATTGTGACGAAGGGCCCTACTACCAGATGCAACGCGTGGCGCGCTACAAGGTAGCGGCGGAGCAATTACTGAAGGACGGCAAGGCCTACTATTGCTATTGTTCGAAAGAAGAATTGAACGTGATGCGCGAGAGTCAACGCGCACGCGGAGATAAACCGCGATATGACGGGCGCTGGCGCGATTCCAAGGAGATACCTCCAACCGGTGTTGCACCGGTAATTCGATTCAAGAATCCACTGAGTGGCGAAGTGAGCTGGGATGACGAGGTCAAGGGTCAGATCACGATTGCCAACGGCGAACTCGACGACCTGGTCATCATGCGCACGGACGGCGTTCCCACTTACAATTTCGGTGTCGTCATTGATGACATCGATATGAGTATTACGAATGTGATCCGCGGTGATGATCACGTCAATAATACGCCACGCCAGATCAATATCTACAAGGCGCTGGGCGCGCCGGTTCCAAAATTCGCTCACGTGCCGATGATATTGGGCAGCGACGGCGAGCGTTTGTCCAAACGCCATGGAGCGGTCAGCGTCATGCAGTATCGTGATGACGGATTTTTGCCGGAGGCGCTGGTCAACTACCTTGCACGCCTTGGTTGGTCACATGGCGATGCGGAAAAATTCTCGCGTGATGAGTTAATTGAATGGTTTGATCTTGCGCATATCAGCAAGTCGCCGGCGCGCTTCGACCCGGAGAAGTTGTTGTGGCTGAATCAGCAGTACATACGGCAGGCCGATACCGCACGCCTTGCTGAGCTCACGCGGCCATTTCTGGCGGCTGATGGTTGCGATACTTCCGACGGACCGCCGCTCAACGATGTGATTGCGTTATTTCGCGATCGCGCCAGCACTATCCGGGAACTGGCGGATGGTTCAGTTTTTTTTTACCGCAAACTGCAACCATCCGCCGCCTTGCGAGAGAAGTTTTACACCACCGACGTGCGGCCCGCGCTCGTCGATCTTCAGGGACGTTTCGCTGCCGCGGTGTGGAATCGTGCAGCCATTAACGATGCGATCAAAGGCGTGGTTGCGGCGCATGGCCTCAAGATGCCCAAGGTCGCAATGCCGCTGCGTGTCATGGTGACAGGCGCGACACACACGCCGTCAATCGACGCAACGCTGGAGTTGATTGGCCAGCAACGAGTATTGGCGCGCATGGCTGCTGAGTTGGCGCATTTTCCAGGGTAGGGCGGGTGCGCATGCTCGCCTCTCATGGAACGGCGGAATAAGGTTTGAGCATCACAATATCAGGGGCAATGCTGATTGCGGTGGCGACACTGACGACGGTGCGCGCGGCATGGGCGGCGGACTTTCCGACGCGCCCGATCAGTGTGATCATTCCGTACGCGCCGGGCGGGACCAGTGAACTGTTGTTTCGCCTGATATCAGCGCGCATCAATGAACTGCGCGGCGCAAACTTCGTTCTGGAATCGAAACCGGGTGCAGGCGGCAATCTGGGCGCGGATATCGTCGCCAAGGCGGGATCCGGCCAATTGTTTCAGGCATTGCTGGGCGGCGAAGTGCATCGCGGCGCCTCATCGAACGTGGTCGAGGAAATGGCATCCGGTCAGATCAAGGCATTGGCCATGCTTTCTGGCTCTCCCAATCCTTGTTTGCCCGGTGTGCCACCGCTGTCGGCGGTTATTCCCAACTATAAAGGTACCGCGGTTTGGTTCGGATTGCTGGCGCCGGCCGGCACCCCGCGGGAGATCGTGGATCTGCTGGCCGGCTATGTCAACGAGGCGGCGCGGTCACGCCAGATCACAACCTGTCCTTCCGCGTCGTGCTTGGCGGGAACCTCGCCGCGGCGGGCTTGACGGCGATCTCCCGCACGCAATTCGCGTGACAAGGTATTGAGTGTAGGCGCGCTGCGCAAGTCATGCACGGCGGCGATGATGCGCTCGACCGCACCGCGGGTCTTGACCGCGCCCGCCAGGGTGCGAAATTTGTTTTCCACATCATGGGCGGTGCACGGCTCGGCGGGAGTGCCGACCGGATCTATGACGGTCGCATCGAACGTGCGTCCATCGTGTAGATCGACTTCGACGCGCGCACCGTTGTGGGCCGGATAGATATCGTTCATGTGTTTGTCGACGCCCAGCTTCGTACGAGCCGTCACGGCGCGCACCTGCGGATCCCATAAACGGTCCTCGGCATAAGCGCCGGGATCCCTCGGATCGGCCGCCAGCGCCACGCCAGCGCAGAAGGGGATGCTGTATTGAGCGCCCATGGTGTCGCGGGGATCGGGCTCGCCGTTATGTTCCACGGCGTGCTGGTTGGTGTGGACGCGAACCTGTTTGATCTGGTCAGGCATGAGGTGATGCTCGGATCTAAGCGCTTCAAGGGCATGCGCGGTCGAGTGTATGAAACCGCAGCACGGATAGACCTTGACCCATATGCGCGTGATGGCCGGGGATGCTCCGAGGTCGGCATCCAGATGCTCCGGGTGTCCATCGGAACCACTGATGACTTCGAGCAGGCCGAAGCGCCCATCGATGCCTTGCATGGGGCCGGTGAAACCGCGTCTGGCAAGCTCGCACGCCAGAACCCCGGCCTCGGCGGCATGTCCCGCGTGCATGCGTTTCACCATGCCGCCGGTACCTTGCGTGAAGGCCTTGATGCCGGATGAACTGGAGCACGCGATGCCTACGGCGGAGCACAATGTTTCGACATCGAAGTTCATGACCGTGCCGGCAGCAACGGTGGCCGCGACCGTACCGGCAATGCCGGTGGTATGAAAACCACGGTTATTGTGCTCCGCACCGAGCGCCAAGCCGAGGCGGGCCATCATTTCATAGCCGGTCACCAAGCCGAGCAGCAGACGTTCTCCGGAGACGCCATTTTGTTCCGCCACGGCCAGCGCCGCCGGGACCACTACCGCGCCGGGATGTGTCAGCGTGCCAAGAATAATGTCGTCGAACTCGATGCCGTGAGTGGAAGTGCCGTTGGCGAGCGCAGCGTGCACGGGCGCCACACCCTTGCGCGATCCAAAAAGCGTGGCTTTCCCGCGTGACTGCTCGGACAGCACCAGGTCATTGACGATCCGCCCCCAGGGTTGACGTGCACCGTAAAGGCCGCAGGCGAGGTTGTCGAGCAGTGCCAGCGTGGCGCATTGTGCAAGGTCGGCCGCAAGTTTGTCGTGTTGCAGCCTAACCAGAAATTCGAGCAGGCGGGTAGATGGTGCAGCCAAGACCGGGTCTCCGTGAGCGTAGTATGTCGGGCCACCGGGTGGGATCGTGTTCCGGTTGCGTGCCATTATAAAGCGAGTCGCTCTGCTGTCGTTGTCGGTGCAGCCCGTGTCTGTTCTGATTGTTGAATAGATACGCGTGCTTGCCCGCGAACATTAGGAGTCACAGGCAGAAATCGTCATGCACGTGGTACCATAGCGTGGCTTTTCCGGGCTAGCCATGGATTCGTCATGCTGGTCGTGAGCGCTTGAAGAACCACAAATAAGCAGGAGGTGCGCATGACGCAATTGGTCTTCATACATGGCCCTGGGGCAGGCGGATGCGCTCAGGCGTACCGCCATCAGCTGGAACATTTCAAGGGCAGTATCGCGCCCAATCTGCCCGGGCACCTCAGCGGCAGATCGTGTTCTGGCGTGGAAGCTTACACGGAATGGTTGCGGGGCTGGCTGTGGGCGCAGGGACATCGGAGCGATCTGGTCCTGGTCGGATTCACGCTGGGTGCGTTGATGGCTTTGCAATTCGGTCTCGATTATCCCGAGGAAGTAAAGGGCCTGGTGCTGATGACGGCGGCCATGCGACCCAAAGGAATCAAACCGGAGGTATTCGCCAATCGGCTGCGCGCCGCGGAAGATCCGGCAACGCTGGAAGGGTGGCTGGATACCATGCGTTCCGCGATGAACTATATTGATCCGGTGTTCCGCGAGGAACTGATAGTCTGGCACCGGAAAGTCGGACCGCGTTCCCAGTATGACGATCTGAAGATGATGGAAGAATTCGATGTGCGTGACCGGATCGGCACGCTCAAGCCGCGATTGCTGCTGATACAGGGCATGGACCGTCACGTTGCGCCCGGTGACTTCGAAGGCGAGATACATCGCGCAGTGCCGGGATCAAGTCTGTTGAGCTTACCCAAATCCGGTCACTTTCCGATGGCCGAGCAGCCGGTGGTAGTCAATCGTGCAATCGAAGAATTCATGGCGAAATTGGATTGAGTTCAACACGGAGACAGTAGGTACGACGCCGGCGCAGACGGCCGCCTACATAAAGTCCGATACCATCAAGTGGGGCAAGTTGATCAAGGATGCCAATCTGCGCACGGATTGAGCACTTCTAAAGCTTTCCGTGTATCGCGCGCCAGATTTTTTCCGGGGTCGCGGGCATATCGATGTGCCGCACGCCGTACTCCGAGAGTGCATCGACGACCGCATTCATGACCGCGCCCAATGCCGGCGTAATCCCGCTTTCTCCGGCGGGACGTATGCCCAGCGGGTGCGTGGTGGCGGGCACTTCGCTGATACCGGTCTTGAAGAACGGGAAATTGTCAGCGCGGGGCAGGGCGTAGTCCATGAGTGACCCCGACAGCAATTGCCCGGTTTCCGGCTCGTAGTAACACTGTTCGAGCAGCGCCTGACCTGCGCCTTGCGCGATGCCGCCATGTATCTGGCCGTGTATCAGTAGTGGATTGATTGCGCGTCCCACGTCGTCCACAGCGGTATAACGCACTATTTCAACGGTTCCCAGATCCGGATCGACTTCAACCTCGCAGACATGCGTGCCATACGGAAAACTCGGCACCACGTGCATCTCTTCCGACGAAGCGGCCAGTACACCACGCAGATCCTCGGGCAGATCATCCAGCTGCGTTGCCGCTGCGGCCACCTCGAACAATCCCGCTGTGCGTCCGTTTCCTTCGGTTCTGAACACGCCGTCCGTGTAACGCACGGCGCTGGGGTCGCTTTCCAGCAGGCGGGCCGCAATGCGCGTCCCCTTGGCCAGGATCTGTTGGGCAGCATTCCAGATGACGACGCTGCCCATGCGCGTGCCACGTCCGCCATGCGCACCGCCGCCGACCTTGACGATGTCGGTATCCCCGGTAATCAGTCTGACGCTGTCGAACGGCACCCCCAGCCACTCGCACACCATTTGCGCGAAGCTGGTTTCATGTCCCTGTCCCTGCGAAGGGACACCCAGCACGACGTCCACTTTCCCATCCGCGTGTATTGTGACCTCCGCGCGTTCACGCGGTACGCCTGTCGAGGTGTCGACGTAGTTGGCAACGCCTATGCCGCGGCGCTTTCCACGTGCGCGGGCATCGTGTTGACGCTGCGCATATCCCGCCCAGTCGCCGAGCTTCAGTGCATCGTCCATCACCTTGTGGTAATCGCCACTGTCGTACGTGAGGCCGAATGGATTGGTATGGGGAAGCTCATCCTGCGTCAGCAGGTTGCGGCGCCTGAGGTCGAGCCGGTCGAAATGGCACTGGCGCGCGGCGATGTCGATCAGACGCTCGGTCACGAACATTACCTCGGGCCGTCCGGAACTGCGGTAGGCACGCGTGGGCGCGGTATTGCTGACCACGGCGCGCGCGCGGAAATGTACCGCCGGCATGCGATAAATGCTGGACATGATCGCGATGCCTCGCTTTACCGGCGCGAAGCTGGTGGTGTGCGCGCCGGCATTGCCGATGTTGGAGCCGCGCATTGCAAGAAACGTACCGTGTTCGTCGAGCGCCAGTTCGACCGACACCGCGAGATCGCGGCCTTGAAAGTCGCTGGCGAACGATTCATGGCGCTCGCACGTCCATTTGACCGGCCGGCCCACTCGTTGTGCAGCCCATGCCAGGGCGACGAATTCAGGGTAGATCATGCCGCGCGTGCCGAAATTGCCACCCACGTCCCTCATCAGTACGCGTACCGCATCCGAGGAAACGCCGAGCGTTGCCGCAAGATCCTGCTTGAGCTTGACCGCGCCGCCGCTGCCGGCGTACAGCGTGTAGCGCTGCGTGACTGCGTCGTATTGGCCGAGCGCGGAGCGCGGCTCCAGCGTGACTCCCGTCACCCGCTGCACCCAGGTCTCGAGCTTTACCACGTGCGCGGCGCCGTCAAACGCCTTGGTCGTCGCTATTGCATCGCCGGTTTCGGCATCGAGGCATACATTCGAGCGCGCTTCATCCCACACGCGCGGTGCATCTGGTGCGGCAGCGTCTCGCGTGGCACTCACCGAAGGCAGAACTTCGTAGTCTACGTCCACGCTCTCGGCGCCGTCCTTGGCCGCCGCCATGGTATGCGCGATTACGATGGCCAGCGGTTCACCGACATGGCGCACGCGGTCTATCGCCAAGGCGTACTGCGGCGCGGTAAATTCGGGTGTCCCGTCGCGGTTAAGCAACTGCGGGTCCCCGGGCGGGAGCAGCATGGGTTGGTGCGGCAGCGGCTTAAGACCATCGGCAAGCAGGTCGCGGCCGCTTAATACGGCGATGACGCCCGGCTGCGCGAGCGCGCGGCCGACGTCGAGATTACGGATGCGCGCGTGCGCGTGCGGCGAACGCACGAATATCGCATAGGCCTGATCCGGCAAATTCACGTCATCGGTGAAACTGCCGGCGCCGGTCAGTAGCCGCATATCTTCCTTGCGTCTAACCGGTTTGCCTATCGATGTCTGACTCGTGCTTAGCGCCATGACTGTCTTTCCGATCCCGGGATGAACTAGCGCGTACGGTTGTACTGATAGTCCTCGCGTTGACCGCGGTCAGCGCATAGGTTCCGCACGCCCGGCGAATTACTGCGGTTCAACTT
>CANJQI010000146.1 GCA_947476215.1 Betaproteobacteria bacterium | reverse complement strand
GCTTGATCCGGCGGCCAACGTATCCTCCGGCTCGATGGTTTCGCACACTGGCGAGCGGCTCGAGATAGGTGTCGGCAACGCGCTGCTCGGACGCGTCATCGATCCACTGGGTAAGCCGCTCGATGGCCTTCCACCACCGACGCCGGACGGGTTCTGCGCACTGGAGGCGCCTTCGCCCGCGATCGTCGCACGCGACTTCGTAAATCGTCCGCTCTACACCGGCATCAAGGTCATCGACACCCTGATTCCGATCGGCCGCGGCCAGCGCCAGCTCATTATCGGCGATTCCGGCACCGGCAAGACCGCTCTCTGCGTTGACACCGTGATGGCACAGGCGGGGCAACGAGTGAATTGCGTCTACGTCATGATCGGACAGAAGCGCTCCGAAGCGGCCCTGGTGATTGACCTCCTGCGTCGCCATGGCGCGCTTGCCTACACCACGGTGGTAGTAGGCGAGGCCACGGCGACGCCCGGCATGAAGTATCTCGCGCCCTTCGCCGGTTGCGCGGTCGCCGAGGGCTGGATGCAACGCGGCGAAGATGCTCTGGTGATATACGACGATCTGACTACCCATGCTCGCGCGTACCGGGAACTGTCGCTGCTGATGCACCGACCACCGGGGCGCGAAGCTTACCCCGGGGATATTTTCTACCTGCATGCTCGTCTGCTCGAGCGCTCCACCCGCTTGGCGCCGGCGCACGGCGGCGGCAGTCTGACCGCGCTTCCGGTGGTCGAAACCGAGGAAGGCGAGATCGCAGCCTATATCCCGACCAACCTGATTTCCATCACCGACGGACAGATCTATCTCGAGCGGCGGCTCTTCGCCGCCGGCGTCCTTCCAGCAGTGGACGTACCGCTGTCGGTCTCCCGGATCGGCGGCAAGGCGCAGCACCCCCGCATCAAGGAAGAGGCGGGACGCATGAAACTCGATTACCTGCAATTCCTCGAACTCGAAATCTTCACCCGTTTCGGCACCAAGCTCGAAGCCGGCACCGAAGTGAAGATTCGGCGCGGCCGGCTGCTACGCGAAATTCTCAAGCAGGAACGCCTGAGTCCCCTGGCGGCGCCCTTTCAACTCGCCTGGATGCTCGCGTTCAACGACGGATTACTCGACGCATCCGCGCCACCGGATCTGCCCAACGCGCTGCATAAGATACTCAGCGGCCTTGCGCGCGAACCTCTGCCGCTGGACGCGGTCCGCGGTGACTGGTTGGTCAAGCTACAAACGTGGCTCGGGAACACGCCATGAGCGGCATGGCCGAACTCTCGCAGCGCTTTACGCGGCTTAAGGAAATCAGCGGCATCATGACAGCGATGAAAAGTCTGTCGCTAGCTGAGACTCATAAGCTCACGCGCTTCATCGGGCACCAGCGCCGCATGCTCGCGAACATCGAGACCGCCGCGGCGGACTTTCTGCATTTTTTTCCGGTCGCGAACACTGTCGAGACACAACCCACAATCCTGCTGCTGATCGGCTCCGAACGCGGCTTCTGCGGTAACTTCAACGAACGCGTTCTTGCGGCCCACGAAGATCTCCCGCAATGGGAACGAGCGCCCATGCTGCTTTTGGTCGGCCATCGCCTGGGAACGAAGCTGGAAGCCCACCCCAAAGTCATCGCCAGGCTCGAAGGTTCAACCGTTACAGAAGACGTGCCCACCGTCCTAAATCGTCTGATGGATGCCCTGCACACGGCGAGCCGGCAGCTTTCCACTGACGGGGCGGCGCTGTACAGTCTGGCCCACGACTCCTATGGTGAGCCTACACTCAAGCGCCTGCTGCCGCTTGCGCCGCCGCCATCGCTGCATCTGTCCTATCCGCCGCGCCTGCAACTTCCGCCGCCCGAGTTTTTTGCCGAATTGCTCGACCAGTATCTCTTGGCCATGTTGTACGGATTACTGTACGAGTCGCTGGCGGCTGAGAACCGACAACGCCTTGCACACATGGAGCAAGCCCTCGACCGCCTCGACGAAACTGTCGCTCACCTCGCCGTCAAACGCAATGCTTTGCGCCAGGAAAAGATCGTCGAGGAGATCGAAGTGATTCTGTCCAGCGGGCAGGCGTTCGCTGCGGAAAGATAACGTGAGCGAATTTCGATATCCGTGACAAGCTGAACTATTCAAATCCATGGCCGGCGTTAATATTGTTCGAGTGTCAAACAAAGGCAGTGGACCGGCTCTCACTTAGTTAATCGCCGGTCAATTGCAAATTGGGTTCGTCACCCAAGGCTCGGTAGTACAACATATCAAATTCCGTAAATTGAGAGCGTTGGGCAACCGTGTGCAACAGAGTTACGTAAGGAGACCGATGAGTCTAGCCCGGCGCGTTGCCTTCCGCTAATCTAGCGGCGTCGGGTCCCTGGCGATAACTCCTTTCGCGGCTCAATGGCTGGCCTACGCACACCCCTGTTAACGCTTAGTGACGTGCCTCGCGCCGACTCCTCACGCATAACGTCATTCGCCCTGCTCCGGTAGCCGCTCGTCTATCTGCAATGGCGAGACGCGCCAGATATCCTCACAGTACTCGCGTATCGCCCGGTCGGAGGAGAACTTCCCCGAACGTGCCACATTCATGATGGAAATGCCGGTCCATCGATCGGCATCTTGGTAGGTGCGCCCCACCTCGTCCTGGCAATCGATGTAAGCGCGATAGTCGGCGAACAGCATGTAATCGTCGTGAGAGAGCAGCGCGTCGACCAACGGGCGGAACAGCTCCCGATCTCCGCCAGAGAAGTGACCGTGCGCGATCAGATCGATGACCGCCTTGAGCTGCGGGTCGGCCTCGTAGAGATCCCTTGGACGGTAGCCCGCAGTACGAATGGCGCGGACTTCGTCCACGTTCAGCCCGAACAGGAAAAAATTCTCGGCGCCGACTTCCTCGCGGATCTCGATATTGGCGCCGTCCAGCGTGCCTATCGTGACTGCACCGTTCATCGCAAACTTCATGTTTCCGGTGCCGGATGCTTCCTTTCCCGCAAGCGATATCTGCTCGGACAAGTCTGCCGCGGGATAGATGACGTGCGATTGCTTGACGCTGAAATTCGGCACGAACACGACCCGCATATGACTGTTCACCTCCGGATCCCGGTTCACGATATCGGCTACCGAGTTGATCAGTTTGATGATGCGTTTCGCCATGAAATAGCCGGGTGCGGCCTTGCCGCCGAAAACGAATGCGCGCGGCGGCGCCTCGCGCCCCTGGCCGCGCTTCAGCCGCAGATAGTGGGTCACGATGTAGAGAACGTTAAGGTGCTGACGTTTGTATTCATGGATGCGCTTGACCTGAATGTCAAACAGCCAGTCAGGGTCGAGGACCACGCCCGTTTCCGCCCGCACCAGGTCCGCGAGCCGCGCCTTGTTCGCGCGTTTGACGTCGCGCCAGCGCCTGCGGAATTCCTGGTCGTGGGCGTGCGGCTCTATCCAGCGCAGTGTCTCCGGGCTGGTGATCCAGTTGCTGCCGATATGCCCGCTGATAAGGTCGCTCAGGCCAGGGTTCGCGAGCAACAAAAAACGCCGCGGCGTCACGCCGTTGGTCTTGTTGTTGAAGCGCTCCGGCCACAGTTCGTAAAAGTCGCGCAGCACGCTGCTCTTCAGCAACTCGGTGTGCAGTGACGCCACGCCGTTGATCGAATAGGCGCCGACGCAGGCGAGGTTGGCCATGCGCACGCGTTTCTCGCCGCACTCGTCGAAAAGGGACAGGCGCGCCACGCGCTCGTCGTCCCCCGGGTAGCGTATCCGCACCTCGACCAGGAAGCGGCGGTTGATTTCATGAATGATTTCGAGGTGCCTGGGCAACAACGAGCCAAACAGCGGCAGCGACCAGGTCTCAAGCGCCTCGGGGAGCAGCGTATGGTTGGTGTAACCGAAGGTGCGCTGCACGACGGCCCATGCCTCGTCCCAGCCAAGCAAATGCTCATCCACCAGCAGCCGCATGAGTTCGGCCACGGCTAGCGCAGGATGCGTATCGTTAAGCTGCACCGTGTACTTCTCATGCAGATTGCGCACGTCCTTGCCCGGCACCTGCAAGTGGATGCGTATCATGTCGCGCAACGAGCACGAAACGAAGAAATACTGCTGCGCCAGGCGCAGCGACTTGCCGGCCGCCGGCTCGTCGTTGGGGTAGAGGACCTTGGAGATCGTTTCAGAGAGGATTTTCTCCTCGACGGCGCGGTAATAGTCGCCGACGTTGAAGGCCGCGAGATCGAACGACTCGACGGCTTCCGACGACCACAGCCGCAGCAGGTTGGCGGTATCGACCTGGTAACCCAAAATGGGCGTGTCGTATGCAACGCCACGCACCTCGCGCTGCGGAATCCAGCGCACACGATAACGTCCCTGCTCGTCGGTGTAGGCTTCGGTGCGTCCACCGAACTTGACATCAAAGGTAATCGCCGGCCGCGCGATTTCCCACGGGTTGCCATAACGCAGCCACTTGTCCGAGCGTTCGACCTGCCATCCATCGCGGATTTCCTGATCGAACATCCCGAATTCGTAGCGAATTCCGTAACCAATAGCAGGTATGCGCAAAGTTGCGAGCGATTCCATGTAGCACGCGGCAAGCCGGCCCAGCCCGCCGCTTCCCAGCCCCGGTTCCTCTTCGTGGTTGATGAGCCGGTCGAGGTCAAGACCAAGTTCATCCGTCGCCTGGCGCACCTGCTCGGCGATACCGAGATTAAGAAGGTTTGCCCCGAGATGCGGTCCCAGCAGGAACTCCGCTGAGAGATAGCACACGGTGCGCGCCGCGGTAGTCTTGTAGGTCTGCGCACTGCGTATCCAGCGCTCCAGCAAACGGTCACGAACTGTATACGCAAGCGCCTGGTAATAGTCGTTGACGCTCGCGACTTCGGGAAAGCGCGCCTGGATATAGAACAGATTGTCGATCAAGTCGCGTTTGATCGCCTCCACGCCATGCCCGGTCCGGACCGGTTCGGCGCCACCGCGCGCGGCACGCCGGTCCGGCACTATCAATGCGGCCATTTCCAATCCGAAATTTCAGTCCGGTCGGCGCCGTGATCGAAGGCATATTGCATGTTGTCCAGAATCATGTTCTTCATCCGCTCTTTCACGTGCGCCGCCGCCGCGCCGAGCTTGGGCACGCGGTCTATCGTGTCGATCACCAGATTGAAACGATCGATCTGGTTTTTCATCGCGAGTTCCAGCGGCGTGTTGATGTTGCCCTTTTCCTTGTATCCACGCACATGGATGCGCTGCTGGTTGGTGCGTCGATACGTGAGCTTGTGGATCAGCCACGGATAACCGTGATAGTTGAATATGACCGGCCGGTCCGGTGTGAACAGGGTATCGAAATCGAGGTCGCTCAAGCCGTGCGGATGCTCGGCAGGCGGCACCAGCCGGAACAGGTCAACCACGTTCACGAACCGCACCTTGAGCTGCGGAAACACCTCGCGCAGAATCGCGGTGGCGCCCAGCGCCTCCCGCGTCGGCACGTCGCCACAGCAGGCCATCACCACATCGGGCACGCACGTCTCGTCGTTGCTGGCCCATTCCCACAGTCCGACACCCTTGGCGACGTGCTTCACCGCGTCGTCGATGCCCAGATACTGCAGGTGTTTCTGCTTGTCGCAGACGATCACGTTGACGCAGTTGGTGCTGCGCAAGCACGCATCCGCGACAGCGAGCAGGCAGTTGGCGTCCGGCGGCAGATAAGCGCGCACCACCTGCGGGCTCTTGTTGGTCACGAGATCGAGAAACCCCGGATCCTGGTGCGAGAATCCATTATGGTCCTGACGCCATACAGTCGAGGACAACAGTATGTTCTCGGAAGCCACCGCGGCGCGCCAGTGCACATGGTGCTTCGAGATGTCGAGCCACTTGGCGTGCTGGTTGAACATTGAGTCGATGACGTGCGCGAACGCTTCATACGTGTGGAAGAATCCGTGACGCCCGGTGAGCAGATACCCTTCCAGCCAGCCCAGCAGCGTGTGTTCCGACAGCATTTCCATGACCCTTCCATCGGGAGACAGGTCGCCGCCGTCGGCGTCCTCGGGCAGAAGGTCGGCCATCCACGTCTTCTTGCTCACCTCATAGAGCGCGTGCAGGCGGTTGGAAGCGGTTTCGTCGGGACCGAACACGCGAAACGTATCCATGTTCCCGCGCATGACGTCGCGCAAAAATGCGCCCAGCGGACGCGTATTTTCCTCCTCGCCGATGCCCGGCTTCGTAACGTCGACGGCGTAACGCCTGAAATCCGGCATTACCAAATCCTTGCGCAACAGTCCGCCGTTGGCGTGCGGATTTGCGCTCATGCGCCGCATGCCGCGCGGCGCGATCTCGCGAAGTTCCGGCGCGAGCCGGCCCTGTGCATCAAACAGCTCGTGCGGACGATAGCCGTTCATCCATGCTTCAAGCAGTTTGCGGTGCTCCGCGTTTTCGCGCACGTCTCCCATCGGCACCTGATGCGAGCGCCACGACCCTTCCACCTTATGTCCATCGATCGTCGCCGGCCCGGTCCAGCCCTTGGGTGTGCGCAGGACGATCATCGGCCAGCGCGGGCGCGTAACGGTGCCACCGTTGCGTGCCGCAACCTGGATCGCCCTGATTTCGGCGACAATTGTCTCCAGCGTCGCCGCCATCTTGCGGTGCATGGCCACCGGCTCGCTACCCTCGACAAAGTAAGGCGTGTAGCCGTAACCCACAAACAGCGCTTGAAGCTCTTCGTGGCTGATACGCGACAGTATGGTCGGATTGGCGATCTTGTAACCGTTCAAATGCAGGACAGGCAGCACCGCACCGTCGCGCGCCGGATTGATGAATTTGTTCGAATGCCACGCGGTCGCCAATGGCCCGGTCTCGGCCTCGCCGTCCCCCACCACCGCGGCGACGATCAGATCCGGATTGTCGAATGCCGCGCCGTAGGCATGCGAAAGCGAATATCCGAGTTCGCCGCCCTCGTGAATCGAGCCGGGCGTCTCGGGCGTCATGTGACTGCCGATGTTGCCAGGAAAGGAGAACTGTCTGAAAAATTTCCGTAACCCTTCTTCGTCCTCGCTCTTGTCCGGGTAAACCTCGGAGTAGGTACCCTCCAGATAGGCGGGTCCGAGCACACCGGGCGCGCCATGCCCCGGTCCCGCGACAAAGATCATGTTCAGATCATGCTTTACGATCATCTGGTTCAAATGCATGTACAGAAAGGACAGACCCGGACTCGAGCCCCAATGCCCAAGCACCCGCGGTTTGATGTGTTCTGCCCTGAGAGGCGTCTTGAGCAGCGGGTTATCAATCAGGTGGATCATACCCAGCGTCAAGTAGTTGCAGGCCCGCCACCAAGCGTCCATGCGCCGCAATTCATCGTCGCCGAGCACGGCGTCGTCCTCGATCTTCATTGCACAGCCCCTCTCCCTTCAAACATGCGTATCTGCCCATGCGCTTCGAGAGAAGGGTGGAATGAGAGAGAACGGAGTAACAACGTGGCAAAAGGCTCAATAATCCGCTGTGTTCCCGGCATGGCGACTACCGCGGCGTTGCGTGGCTTACTCTCGATCCATTCCAGCACAATCCACGCGCCACCGCAATCTCATTTGAAACGCGATGCCATTTTGTCTATCGTGGTCCGTATCTCGTTCCAGAGTTTCTCGGCGCCTTCCTTAACGTCATTCAACGCATCTCCGGACCGATCCTTCAGTTCGCTCAATCGCTGATCGGCGAGAACGCGCTTTTCCGAAAGCAAATTTAACTGCTTGCAGTATTCAGTCCTGGCTCTCTTCTTGGCATCGCGCGCCTTCTCGGCGAGTTCATCCAGCCGCGCATCGAAACCCCGCAGTTCGCTTTCGAGCTTGTCGAGAAATGCTCGGCGCGCACTTCCAGAGGCCTCCCCACGATTACCAGGCGATTGTCCTATCATGCGATCAATTTCCGCCTCGGCCTGCAGCCAGTCCGCATCGGCATCGCCATCCTGAAATCCACGCCGCCCAGCGCGATAGTACGCGGCCGTGGCGATCATGCGGTGGCGCTCCCCTTCGGTTATCGTGGTGACTCTGCTTGCCTGACCGGCACTGGTCGCGGTTTGCTTCGCCATATGCACCTCCGTTGGCTCATTAATCATATGCCGCCGCACACGCTCATGCGGACAACGATGGGTGCGCCGCCGCGGGCATGTAACCGCGCACGCCCATGGTGTCCGGCATCGGTACGGAAACACGCCGGCACTGGCGCGCAACTTCGGCTCGAATCGGCCATTCGGCGTTCACAAGATTAAAGCGCGGTAACGGCCCGAGTACGTCGTGCTGCGCGGCCTGATAGGCATCCAGCGTACCAATATCGCGCCAGTAGCCTTGCTCTTCGTGCGGCTTTCTCCCGGGCACTCTGTTGCTCGCGAAATCATATGCCCAGGCGCGCCCGCGGCGCGGCAACAGCGGTATGATGTTGTGCCCGAAATCCATGCCGCCGCACCGATTACACTCTTCGAGCAACTCGACCAGAATCCGCGGACTAAACAGATAGTTGCCCATCGACACATAAGCGCGACCGGGATCGGACGCGATCGGTGCAGGCCGCTCCGGCTTCTCCTGGAACTCGTGCAGTTCTCCGGTGGGCCCGGCGGCCATGACGCCGAAAGATGACGCATCCGCGATCGGCACCCTGACGGCCGCTATGCTGACCTCGGCGCCGCGCTCCTGATGAAATGCCGCCATTTGCCGCACATCCATGCGATAGACATGATCGGCGGCAAACACTGCCACCAGGTCCGGTTTGTGCCGTTCCAGCAGGTGCAGGTTCTGATACACCGCGTCAGCGGTACCGCGGAAGGGCGTGGCGCCTGCGCCGGTTTCAGGACGCACGACGGAAATGGCGGGCTCGTCACGCCTCGATTTTGAAGCCCATGCGGTGCGGATATGCTCGATAAGCGAGCGCGGTTTGTACTGCACCATCACGTATATAGGGGACACATCCGAATTGACCAGATTGCCGAGCACGAAATCGATGATCCGGTACCCGCCAGCGAATGGGAGCGCGGGCTTCGCGTGTTCAGCGGTCAACGGATGGAGCCGGGTCCCGTTACCACCTGCCAGAACCATTGCAAGAATATTCACTGTGGAAACTCCTCTGCGTAATGCAAAGTTTGTGATGTTTTATTCGTGTCTATTAAGACTCTATGAAAATATCGATTTCACAGAGGGAACGGTGGGGTTTAATCAAAATTTCGAACGAAAATATGTTTCCCTATCAACATGAATGCCAAATTCATTTAGCGACATGAATGTTCAGGCCTTCTCATAGAGTCTGAATAGACACTTTTCTTCTTGATATTAGATACCACGATCAACAGCATTCTTTTGACCTACATCAATCTGAGGCGCATAAACCGCGTTCGCCCAACGATTCCTGGTGTCTGCAAGTGGATATGCGGCCCACAAGATCATCATGCACCGATAATGTTGCGATTCCATGCCGGGCTGTCACCGTGTAGCGTTCGCCGCTTGAACCGGCGACAGCTCGTGAAACGTGACGACGGCGTTTTTGCTCTTGAGATGCTCCCCGAGATGCGGGTCCGCCCCCTGCACGATGGCTTTCAGTTTTTCAGGGGCGGCGATGTGAATTTCCTTGCCGCACGCGGCCACTATCCCCCGACTCTGAAATTGTGAAAACATGCGGCTGACCGTCTCCAGCTTCATACCAAGATAGCTGCCGATCTCGAAACGCGTCATGCGCAGGACAAACTCGGACGGCGAATAGCCGCGTGCACGCAGGCGTTGCGAAATGTTGAGCAGAAAAGTGGCCAGGCGCTGCTCCGCGCTCATGCTGCCCAGCAGCAGCATGACGCCATAACCACGCCCGATCTCGCGGCTCATCATGCAATTCAGGCCGTGGCCCAGCGACGGGATTTCGCTGCCCAGTCTCTGCAGAGCCGCGTACGGAATTGCGCAAATCTGGCTGTCCTCAAGTGCGATGGCGTCGCAACCATGTTTGCCGTGCGCGATGCCCTCCATGCCGAGCAGCTCGCCAGACAGGCTGAACCCCATTATCTGCTCGCGGCCTTCGCCATCCGCGTATGCTGCTATCAACGCCGAGTTCGGTCGCCGCTGCGTTCTGCACGGCGGGATTTCTGCCCTGATAATCGCCGCCGATCATCGCCGTGCCGCCGCCGCTTGCGCCCGACACGTCTATCGAGGCCCGCTCCGCGAGCACCACGCGATTGCCGGTGATCCGCACCTCACCACCGACTGTTTCAGTGCCTGTCGCGCTGACGTTCCCCAAAACCAGCGTCGTTCCCGACGCCGAACCGATCGCAATGTTGCCGCCGCGCGCACCGTCGGCGGTGGTGATACTACCGGCCGCCAACGTGATATTGCCCTTTGCACTGAGCACGACCTTGCCCTGCGCATCTCGTGAAACTGAATTGGCTCGTA
Organism: Betaproteobacteria bacterium; assembly: GCA_947476215.1. Lineage (GTDB taxonomy): Bacteria > Pseudomonadota > Gammaproteobacteria > Burkholderiales > SG8-41 > PALSA-1004. The sequence goes on along the minus strand of CANJQI010000146.1, from coordinate 2,878 downwards.
TTTCGCCGCTATGCCGCAGCGTGCCGGCGAACATGCCGGCGGCGCCGCCGTCGGCAATGAGCCGGCCGAGGTTCACCGCGCTGTCCTGCGGCGCCTGCAACGCGAAACGTATGCCGTTCAAATCGAAGCTCGTAATCTCGACGCTGCGCCCGGCTGCCAGCACCAGACTGCCGCCGGGCGCTTCAATCACGCCGTTGTTTTCGATGTTGGGCGCGATCAGGAACACCGGTCCCTTGTCGGTGGTGCGGATGACACCCTGATTGACGATAGCGCCCGATGCCGAATCACCGACGAAGCGATAACGCCCCGCCATGAAGTCGGCATCGCTTATGTTGAGCGTGGATGCGACCAGCCCGGCCGTGTCTATCACCGAACCGGCGCCGAACACGATGCCATGCGGATTGATCAGGAACACGCGGCCGTTGGACGTGAGCTGACCAAGTATCGCGGACGGATCCGCGCCGACCACGCGGTTGAGTATTGCGCTTGACGGCGACTGCTGGATAAATCGCGTCGCCTCGCCACGGCCTATCGAGAATCCCCGCCAGTTGATGATTGCGCCGGGCGTATTGACAATACTGAGCGCGCCCGGCGCAGGCTGACTGATCGTCACCTGCCCGTTAACGACTTGCGAACCCGTGGGGTTCGCCATGCATACGTGAGACGCCAGCAGTGCCAGCGCGCCGGCGACGGCCACCGCACATTGCTTCTGCGTTCCCATCGCACCTCTGAAACTCCGGATTTTCACTTGAACTCCTCGCAAATCGGTTGCGCCGCCTTGTTTGCAGTGCGGCGATATCATCGCTGTAGATGATTTTGCTGTAGTGCCACTTACCTCGATTGACCTGCATCAACAAACCACTGCATTGCCAAAGCCGCATCGCATACGCGAGCAGTCACGGCACAAGCATCTGCGCACCCGCGCTTTCTCCATCTGCTCGTTACCCACAACTATTGCGGCGATATTCATGACCTGTCCCACCCAAACCGCACGTAGGGTGCGCATCGCGCACGCGGATGCGTACGTTGCGCGTGCGCGATGCGCACCCTACGATTCCCACCTCGATTGATCTGTATCAATAAACTGCCGCATTGCATGAGGCGAGTCGCGGTTGAAGGCAATTCCCGCACTGCGCACGCTCCGCCACATGCGGAGCAGATCAATGCCTCGAAAGTTTACGAAGGATGGGTCGAGCGCAGCGATACCCATCAGGCGGAACCCGCAGCAACAGACGGCGGCGGATGGGTTTCGTGCCTCAACTCATCCATGGAGACTGACGACACTGCATGTGTTCCTTCAACTCAAAGCCAGTAGCGTCGATTTCGGATCAAATGGTTGATCCAGATCAAGTCCTTGTTTGGTCGCTGCGCTAGATTGTTGATGTGGAATTTCCAGGAGCGTGACATGGAAAATCAGGCACTTGATGGCGGCAGCGGCGCAGCGCGTGTTGCAACGGCGGGCCGGGCTGAAGGGGACGTCATGATCAAGGTTGAAAACCTGGTGAAGACGTTTGGCGTGCGCAACGTCGTCGACGGCATATCGTTCGGCGTTGAGCGCGGCGAGGTGTTGGGGTTCATAGGCCCCAACGGCGCGGGAAAATCCACCACCATGCGCATCATCACCGGTTTCTATCCGCCGACCTCGGGCAAGGTCACGATAGGCGGCCATGACATCGTCGACGATCCCATAGGCGCCAAGACCATCATGGGTTATCTGCCGGAAAACGCGCCAAGCTATAGCGACATGACGGTGCACGGGTTCCTCAGTTTCGCGGCGGAAATCCGCGGCATGAGAGGCTCCCAAAAGAAACAGGCCGTTCACCGCGCCGTCGACACCTGCATGCTCAATGGCGTTCTGTATCAGACCATAGACACGCTGTCCAAGGGCTTCAAGCATCGCACGTGTCTGGCGCAATCGTTCATACACGACCCGGATGTATTGATACTCGATGAACCTACCGACGGCCTCGATCCGAACCAGAAACACGAAGTGCGTGGTCTGATCAAACGCATGGGCGAGCACAAGGTTATTATTTTTTCCACTCATATCCTGGAAGAAGTCGAGGAGGCGTGCACGCGCGTCATCATCATCGACCGCGGCCGGATCGTGGCCAACGATACGCCGGGCAACCTGAAGCTGCGTTCGGAACTGGCGGGCGCGGTGCGCCTGCATGTGAACGGCACACCGGCACAGGTACTCGGACAGCATTTGTCAGCGCTGGCGAAGCGGACCGAGATCATCAGTGATGACGGCACACATGTCGTGATACGCGCCTATCCGCATCATCCCGGCGAGAACAGCGCATTCGCCGGGCAGGTGGAGGCGCTTGCGCAGCGCGAGAAATGGACGCTCGATGAAACGCACATCGAGGAAGGACGGCTGGATGAGGTCTTCCGCGCCATCACGCTTCCGGATACGGTCAACCCGGTAATTCACTAAAAGGTCTATCTCGATGACTCATGTTCATGACAGGCCCGACGGTGGCGTACTGCTGCACGCCGACCCCGCGTCGGTGACGGCTAATCAAAAGACAATGAGCCTGCCGCCGCCGGATACGCAATGCGGCAAGCCGTTGATGCAGGCCTTGAGCGAACGCCACTCGTCGCGCGAATACGGCAATGCGCAACTGCCCATGGATGTGCTTTCCAATCTGCTGTGGGCAGCGGTCGGCATCAACCGCGCGCAATCCGGTGGGCGGCGTCAACTATCTTGGCCGGTCGGCGTCAATTATCTTGGCCGGTGAAGCGAGATCGCTTTAGCCCTTCTTGTTCTTGGTCTGCCCTTGTGCCGGGACGGTGCCCGGTTTCGCGGCACGGCGCCGATAACTCTCGACGTTCAGTTCAAAGATTGTTGAGTGATGCACCAGCCGATCGACGG
>CANJQI010000145.1 GCA_947476215.1 Betaproteobacteria bacterium | reverse complement strand
GCGGCAGGCCTTATCAGTTTTATCTTTCCAATGCCGGCACTGACCCTCGCACTGACTGTCATGGTCCTGGCAATCTTTTCACTATTCATCTTGTATGACGTAAACCGTATCGTGAAGGGAGGCGAGACGAACTACATCTCAGCAACCCTCGCTCTTTATATGAACGTCTATAACGTTTTTCAGGCGCTACTTGCGTTGGTTGGGATCGGCAGCAGTAAGGATTGATTTTGATGTCCAGATCAATTGTTTTGTGAAACGGGTTGAACTTTCGCGGCGGGAGTGAGATGTCGGCGCGCAGTAGCCAGTAAAAGAACGTGGACGGTTTTCGACGCTCTTTAGTTGAGGGCTGTTCCTTGTAAATATTAACATGGGGTAATTATGAATAAATTCTTGATCATTTTGAGCGCTATCCTGACCTTCGGCCTCGTCGTATTTGAGGCCAGTGCCGCACAACGACTAGGTGGTGGCAAGAGCGTTGGTGCCCAGCGCAGCGCAACAGCACAACCACCGGCTAAAGCGCCAGCACAGCAAGCAGCACCGGCAGCGACTCCCGCACCGCAACCGTCGGGCATGAGCCGTTGGCTTGGACCTCTGGCTGGTCTGGCGATCGGTGCTGGTCTGGCGTCGATGTTCATGGGCGATGGTGGCATGGGTGGCGCGATGGGCAGCATACTGATGGTCGTGCTGCTCGCGGCCGCGGCACTGTTCGCGTGGAAAATCTTTCGCTCAAAACCAGCCGGCAATAATAACTTGCAATACGCGGGCGCGAACGCAGGCGAAACATCGCAAACACCTGCAATGCCGCCTTCCAGCACCGGCGGCATGCCGCACATTGGTAGTGCCCTTGGTGGTGCTGCGGCGGTTCCAGCCGTCGCACCTGAAGCAAGCCGTTTCCCGGCCGGCTTTGATGCGGCGCAATTTGCCGTACACGCCAAGATGAATTTCACACGTCTGCAACAGGCGAACGACAAACGCAATGTGTCGACGATGCGTGATTACATGACGTCTGAATTCTACTCGGCGATCACCGCGCAGATCGACCCGATGGGCGTGGCTCAACACACCGAGATCATCAGCCTTGAGGCAGCAGTAGTCGAGGTCGTCACCGAAAACAACAAAAATATTGCCAGCGTTCGATTCACCGGCTCGATGCGAGATGCGGCGACAGCGTCAACGGAAACATTCGACGAAATCTGGCATCTGGAAAAACCGCTCGATGGTGCCAGCGGTTGGCTGATCAGCGGCATTCAGCAGGCCTGAGATAATTGCCGCTGACAGCTAATATCGTCAGCGGTAAACATTCTCGGACTAACTCGCGGCGTTGGCATCCATGATTTTTGGTGCCTCTTGTGCCTTGTGCAGAGGTGTCGAGAGGATTTGTTCCATGCGGCCTTGAGGCCGGCTATAACTTTTTTGGCTTCCAACATTTGAATCGAAAAAAGGAGGCGCGATCGACGCTCGCGAAACCTCATGTGTAACCGTGTTACTACGGATAAACTTGTCTGAAATGATCTGAATTACGCCGACGTATCCACCACGACTTCGTTGCCTTCGACGCGAAACTTGTGCGGATGCTGATCGGAAACCCATTCCGTGAAATCGAGGATCTCCTTGAATTTCGGATCGTCGGGCGCGACCGCATAAGGCTGAGCGCGGTGATTGATGTAGGTCGGAAAGAATGACACTCTTTCGATGCCTCCCTTGCCGATGACGGCTTTCGCAACCATGGTCTTGCGTGCATACGACGGAAACGGGTACAGGCCATTGGGTGGCATGCACTCCGGGTCGGGGCGCAGCCACACCACGTTCCACTTGCGGTAGGAACCTATCGAGCGCTTGGCGCGTCCCGTGGTCATGAAGTTGCCTATGCTGTAGAAGCAGACCTTGCCCTTGTAGACTTCCACCGCCTTGATGGAATGGGCATGATGTCCGAGTATCAAATCCGCGCCCGCATCGATCGCCGCGTGTGCAACCGGCTGTTGGTAGTCGCAGATAGTTTTGGTGACGTGATGCAGGCCCCAATGTATGGACATGATCACCACGTCGGCCTGCTGTTTGGCTTTGCGTATATCCGCCTGCAGTGCCGCGATGTCTTCTTCATAGGGCACGCTCATGACCGTGGGTGGCGTGCCGGGCTGCGAATCTTCAGGCAGGTAGTAGGTATAGGCGCGCATGGGCGCGATGCCGGGTTTCTCCTGGACGGCAGCCTGACCATCGCGCAACACCGAACAGTAGGCGAGGAAGGCGATCTTGACGCCGTTGCGCTCGACGATGGCGGGTGTGCGCGCCTCTGCTTCATTGCGCCCCGCGCCGACGACATGCTTGCCCATGCCGCGAAACAGGTCGACCGTGTCCATCAGCGCGTCCGGACCCCAGTCCGGCGTGTGATTGCTGGCCACGGAAATGACATCGATGCCAGCCGCTTTCCACAATCCGGCCATGCGCGGATGCTGGCGCGAGTGCTCGCCGCCGGGGCCGCGAGCCCAGTGCGGTTCGGTGCCACGTTCCGAGAACGACCTTTCGCATTGTCCGAATCTGATATCGGCCTGGCGCAGCAGTGGCGTAATGAGTTCGGCGAATTGTTCGGTCGGTTCGTGCACCGGTCCGATATCGCCGCCAGCCATGAGTGTGACCGTGTTCTTGCCTGCATCCGACATTTCCATTTCCTCCCGTTTGTTGATTGTAGACCTGTGTAACCTTTTCCCGGGGACCTGTGTCTGGGCCGAGTGTAGTGTAGTGTAGTGCATTGCATGCGCTGGCGTCCAAGTATGACGTCGCACATGAACTGGCGAAGTTGTATGCCGACGATTTGCGGCAATCGACGGTAGAACGTGAATACTTAACCTGTCTGATGCTGGGTATAGCGCCGACTAGCAATCTGCTGCCGGCGCAAACTTACTGTCTGTATTTGATTTTGCGGAACTTCAATGAGTGTTATTGTTGCGCCGGGAACCACGCTATGAAGCTGCCTTTTGTCATGGATCCCGCGACCGGTCAGGCCGCGCGGCGCGCGCTGGGCCTGACCCATGCGCAACCGGGTGTGCGCTTTTTCGGATTTGGAGATGCGCGTGCGCAACTCGAAAGTTTGCGTCGTTCGGCGCATGCCAGTGACCAGCCCCCGAGTGGGTGCAGGCCAGCCGTGTCGATACAGGCCGCTATCGCGCGCTGCTCGACGTGCTACTGGGACATTGGTCTGATAAACCGCCCCAACGACGCAGTCGTCGCGAGCGCAAGGCCGCGACCATAATCGTCACGCATGGACTCAACCGGGTTTATCGTATGCTCGCGTGCAGAAAATTTGCCAAGGAAGGGAAGCAACTCAATTATGTTGAACACATGCGACATGACGCGACTGTGTTTCGAGGGGAGTTTGGTTCGGTCGTCGCCGGCAATACCGGGACTACGACAGAGCAATCATTGACGCCACTCGAAATTCTGAAGAAATTTGAATTGGCCGGCGATCGGGAAATGACCGAACAGTGGACATCTGGTCGATGTTAGCGAAGGCGGACTCGGTGCGAATCCGGAAAAACAGGGCGGCTGGCTACGTGCTGGCACGGTGGTTGGTTTTCGGTATCACGACAGCGTCGAGTGGCGAATAGCGACCGTCCGCCGCCTGGCTCGTACGCCCAAGGGCAAGCTCAACGTCGGTCTTAAGTGTCAGCAGGAGACGGCAAGCGCGCACGCCTGCGGGTGAACAACACCAACCCTCCCGATGTGTGGATCGCGCCCGGCACGGGTGTCGATCCCTTCGTCAATGCAATACTGGTCGGTGGCGCGCAACCCGTGCTTTATCTCCCGTCCGGGATTTTTTCGCCCAATCGCGAGTGCCTGATGAGGCCGGGGGTTGTCAAGCAGGACATACGCTTCGCACCGCTCATAGAGCGCAGCATGAACTTCGAGTGCATCTCGTTTTCGCTCATCGGGGCATCCTGACCCGTACTACCGCAGGGTGGTATTTCGATCGTCGGGCGAGTGTCCTTTGCTATAAAAATACGGTATTTTTCAATTGATTGCACGCAAATTGACGCGATGGCGCCATTTTTTCAGCGTGCGCATGATCACGCTAGCGCAGCGCTCCTGCCCGCAATCCGACCGAACACTGCGCCCGACATCAAGCCGGTGCCGAGCGGGTAGTTGTAGTGGAACAGTCCGCCGACCATCTCGCCGCAGGTATACAGGCCGGGCATCGGTTTCCAGTCCGTCGCGACGACCTGTGCTTCCTTGGTGATCTTGAGTCCACCGAACGTAAATGTGATGCCGCCGGTGACCGGGTATGCAACGTACGGCGGCGTATCGAGCTTCTGCGCCCAATTGGTTTTTGGTGGATCGAGGTCTTCGGTATGCAGGCCATCCAGTACCGCGGGATTGAACGTGCCGCCGTGCTGTGCCGCTGCATTGAACTGCTCAAGCGTCAGCAACGCCTGTTTGTGATCTACGTTGAGTTGCCTGACCAGACCATCGAGCGTATCAGCTCTGAACGGCTCGCTGGTTGAGTAGCGTGGTTCCAGCAGATGCAGCACCTTGCTGTCGAATATCTGGTAAACGAGGCTCTTCGTTTGCTTGATTATGGCTCCGCCATATTTGGCGTAGGTATACGACTGAAAGTTCTCCGCTTCATCCACCCAGCGTTTGCCCTCGACATTGATCATCACGCCGTACGGATATGACAGGCGGTTGGTCTTGTCGGTCAGCTTGCGGATGCCATAGTCCGGCGCTGCGGCGTTAATCGGCGTGGCGTGGCATCCCCCCCAATGGCCCCACGGCATGGCCCCTAGATCAAGGGCCATTTTGAGTCCGTCTCCATAGTTGAAATTCGAACCGCGCACTTTGGCATGGTCCCACGGTTCGCCGAGATAGCGGCGGCGCCATTCCGGATTGGTTTCAAAGCCGCCGCAGCCGAGCACGACTGCCCGCGCGGTCAGTGTCTTGATGCCGTCGGGACCGCGCACCACGACGCCGGATACGCGCCCGGTCTCATCCTGCGCAAGGCGCAGCGCCGTCGAGTCGTAGCGTATTTCGACGTCGTGCGCTTCCGCCGTCTTGAACCACGAGCTCGACAATCCTATGCCTTCATGCACGATGCGCACGAAGGCGCCCTTGGGCCACTTCACCTGATTCCCGACTTTGACCCCGATCACGGACATCGCCAGTTCAAACTCCATCTTGCCTTTGTCCTGCAGCCAGCACATGGTGTCGTAGGAACTATCGATCAGAATCTGCGACAGCTCAGGGTCGCTGCGACCCTGCGTGACGTTCATCAGATCGTCGCGATACGCCTGTTTCGGATAGGCTTCGACCCCGGCATGAAAACCCGGATATTCCTGTTCTACAGCGGGCACGAATCGATCCAGCTCGCCGACGTTGTCATACGCGAAGCGAAAGATCGCGCCGCTGAAGAAGGTATTGCCGCCGCGTTGTGCCTTGGGCGCTTTTTCAAGAACGGCGACGCGGCTCGCGCCGTGTTCCCGGGCCGATACCGCGGCCGCCAGGGCGGCGTTACCCGCGCCCACCACAATTACGTCAAAATCGTACATGGACAACTCCTCGTATAGGGATCTCCCGAATGGGATTCTCAGGGCGCCGTCAGCATGGGCCGGTCGCGGCGGATGAGGTCGAGTATGCGGGCTCGCTTTTGCCAGTGTCAAGCAGGCTTGAATGACATATCTTCGATGCCGCCTTACAACATTCGGCGGCGCGCGAAATCCGGCCTGGTGTCAGTCGTTAATCGAAAGGACGTCAAATGCATGCGAAACATCTAACACCGTTTGTGGCAGCAGCCGTGCTATTGATGGCGTTTCCGGTCATCGGCGCACAGGCATACCCGATCAAGCCGGTTCGGTTGGTCATGCCGTTTGCGCCCGGCGGCGGCACGGACATCGTTGCGCGAGGACTTGCGCAGAAATTATCGGAGGGACTTGGCCAAGCCGGGCGCGCTCCACTATGGCTCCACCGGCATAGGCGGCATCACCCACTTTGCCACCGAACTCTTTGATCTGATGGCCGGTACGCGCATGACACACGTGCCCTTTACCGGCACCGGTCCGGCGGTAAACGGCTTGCTCGGTGGCCATATACAACGGGTGTTCGGCAGCGCACCGTCGTTGATCGCGCAAGTGCGTGCCTATCGTTTGCGTGCCATAGCAGTGACCACCGCCAGCCGCGCGCCGGCGATGCCGGATATTCCGACGGTCGCCGAAGCCGGTGTGCACAGCTATGAAGCTGTGCTGTGGTACGGTGTGTGGGGGGGGGCAAGGGGATGGGCAAAGACATTGTCATGCGCTGAAACACTGAAATCCGCAGGGCGACCAAGCTGCCCGACATGAAAGAGCGGCTGGTGAACGAAGGGGTGGATATTGCCGGCGGTCCACCTGAATTGTTTCAGACCGCGGTCAGACAGGATGTCGAGAAATGGACCCGGTTGGTCAAAAACGCGAACATCAAGGCGGTTCCATAGGCGCATGAAATATCACAAGGCATTTAACAGCTCGATTACCTTGCGTTCCAGGAGTATTCCTTCCTGACGCCGGCGCTCGCGCTCGCGAAACGCGCGTTCTGACGGTATGCGGATGTCCGTCACGCCCGGCTGCTTGGGCGTTGCCTTGATGCTCGTAACCAGTTCCGTCATCTGTTGCGGAAAGCGGCCATCGGGAATCAGCAGGTCTGGATTGATCGCCAGAAACAGAAACGCGAAGTCCTGTACTTGGCCGCGCGTCAGCGCCGAGCCGGCGAGCAGCCCCAACGCCTGGATCGCGAACGAAAGGCCGAACCCCTTGTGACCGCCAAAGGTTCCGACGCCGCCCAGCAGCGCCTGCTGCGCATCCAGGGTCGGCGCACCCCGTGCATCAAAACCGCTACCTTCCGGCAGTGGTTTGCCGAGGTGCGCATGCAGCATTACGTCACCCCAACTCAATGCGGCGGTCGCCATGTCGAATACCACGGGCCCGTTCGTCGATGGAAAGCCGAAACAGATCGGATTGGGGCCCAGCGCAGGCCGGGCGCCGCCGGGCGGCAGCACGCGCGGCTTGGCGGTCGATGAGTGGATGCAGGCGTAGCCGGCCCTGACGATGCGTTCCACGTAATATGCGTTACGGCCGCTGTAATAGCTGTTGTAAACGCCGACCACCGCGAGTCCGCCGTGCCGTGCTTTCTCGATGGCGATGTCCGCGCCGCGATGGGCGGCGATATAGCCAACGTTGTTGCCGCCATCGACAGACGCGGATAACGGCGTTTCATTGGCGATTTTCACCGGGTAGCGCACATCGCTGGTACGTGCATCGTGTGTCTGGTCTTCGCGTGCAATCGCCAGTATGCGCGGCAGACCGGTGAATCCGTACCCGCACAGCGCATTGTCGAGCAGATGATTGACAATGATTTTTGCTTCTTCATCGTTGTAGCCTATGCGGCGCAGGGCGCGCATGCCGAGTGCTGTCGCCTCGGCGACCGATAGACGTACCGTGTCGGCACGGTCTGCATCAAGCGGGACATTATTCATCGCGTATGCCTGCGTCCTTGATTATTTTCCCCAAACGGCTCATTTCGGACCTGATGCGCGCTGCAAACTCGCTTGGAGATCCAGCGGCGATCTCGGTGCCGGTGCTGAAGAGTTTTTGCTTGACGTCCGTCCTGTTCAGTAATTGAGCAATCTCCTGATTGTCACCGTGAAACGTCGGGGGGGCTTGCAACAACGATAAAATTATAGTTCCGATCAGCATCTTGCGTCGTCTTTTGCTCAGCCACGTTTGACTGGCACGCATAGACTGTTCGAGAATAAGCGCCGCATTTCGTGAAAGATTCAAAACATGACGTTACTCGTAACCGAACAAGATATTAAACAGCTGCCGATGTCGGTCAAGGCCGCGATTCCCGTCATGGAGGATGCGCTTCGGCTCGCCGGCGAGGGCAGCGCCGAGAATCCGCCGCGCATGCGCATGCCGTTTCGCAATGGTTTTCTGCAGTTTGGACCCGCCGCGCTGCACGGCCGCAAGCTCGCGGGATTCAAACTTTGGGCCAACTTCGGGTCCGGAAAAGGCGTGCAGAAGAGCAGTACCGGTCATGGCTACAATTATTTGTATAGTACGGATACCGGAGAGTTGCTCGCCATCGTTCATTCGCTGACGATAGGCCGCTACCGCACCAGCGCCGCGACTGCCGTGGCGGTCAAGTATCTGTCGCCAGCGAACGCCAGTACGGTCGGGATTTATGGCGGAGGCGGCATCGCGGAAGGGCAACTGGAAGCGGTGTGTGCGGTGCGCCCGATCACCCGCGTGCGTGTTTACAGCCGCACGCCTGCGGATCGCGAGGCATTTTGCCGGCGCATGTCGGAGCGGCTGCAAATCGACGTGGTGCCGGCGCAAACGCCGCAGGAGGTGCCGCGTGATGCCGAGATTGTCATCACCGCGAGCACGTCGGAAACGCCGGTGCTGTCGGGTGAGTGGCTGGTGCGCCCGGGGCTGGTGGTCGCGGCCGGCACCAACCACTGGTACAAGCGCGAAATCGACGGCAAGGTCGTGGAGCGTGCCGAGCTGATCGTGACCGACGATAAAGAACAGTCCAGAGTGGAGAGCGGCAATCTGATGTGGGCGGTTGGGCATGGATTGACGACGTGGGGCCGCATCGTAAACCTGGGCGATGTCATCGTCGGCCGTGTTCAGGTGCCCGATTTCGGCGCTGCGACGCTGTTGTTCGGATCGCATGGTTTGGCGACCACGCAGCTTGCGATATCCGCACAGGCATATGAGCTTGCAAAGGCGCAGGGGCTTGGAACTGAAATCGAGTTGTGAAGGAGATATGGCATGAATTCGTGTCGGTGGCTATGCGTGCCTCTTTTGCTGGTCGGCGCCGGTGCCGCGACCGGACAGCAGGATTTTCCGCTTAAGCCCATACGCATACTGGCGGGCTCGGCCGGCGGCAGCAGTGATCTGTCGACACGCTTGATCGCACAGGGGCTTACCAGCAGCCTGGGGCAGCAGGTCATCGTCGATTCCCGGCCCACGGTACTGATACGCGATATCGTAATGAAATCGCCGGCGGACGGTTATACGCTGCTGCTCGCCGCCAACAGTTTTTATCTTGGCCCCATTTTGCAGAGCATGTCTTACGATCCGATCCGGGATTTTGCCGCGGTTGGCCTGGCGATCAGGACACCCAGCATATTCGTCGTGCACCCGTCACTGCCTGTGAAAAACGTCCGGCAGCTGATCACGATGGCCAGGGCGCGGCCAGGTGCGCTCAATTACGCGTCGGGCGCGCCCGGTTCCTCGTACCATATTGGAATGGAGCTGTTCAAATCGATGGCCGGCGTGAATATCGTGCGCGTTGCCTATAAAGGCGGGGGACCGGCGCTCAACGACATGCTCGGTGGCCAGGTGGAAATGATGTTTGTTACGCCGGCGTCGGGGTCGCAGCACGTCAGGTCGGGCAGGTTGCGGGCACTGGCCATCACGTCGCTGCAACCGTCGCCCCTGTTCCCGGGCATGCCCACACTGGCCGCGGAAGGCGGCCTGAGCGGATTTGAGCAGTCCTCCAAGGTCGGTATTTATGCGCCTGCCAAGACGCCCGTGGGGGTCATCAATCGCCTCAACCAGGAACTCGTCCAAGTACTTAACCGTATGGATATCAAGGAGAAATTTCAGGAAATGGGGTTGGAGCCGGCGCCCAGCACACCCCAGGAATTCGCCGCCGTCATGAAATCGGAAATGTCCAGAATAGGCAAGTTGATCAAGGATACGGGTATCCGCGTTGAAGAGTGATGCGGTGCCGGACCCTGTGCGCCATGTCCCGTTAAACGTTGACGCGGTGTGGCAAGGAAGTGTAAAAGTTATGGTTCAGCAGCGCCAAACCAACCGCTTGGGAGACAGTCATGCCGCAATTCATACATCACGAAGAAGTTAAAGGAAATCGCGTGCAGCGTGAGCTGCCCAATGGCCATAAACAATGGCGCACGGATTTCGTGAAAGCGCCCGAAGGGCAGGATGCGCCGCAGGCATTTCTGGCCGAGAGCACACCCAAGCGCCTGTTGCGCACCCATTACCACGAGGTCGACCAGTTTCAGATCATCATGCATGGCGGTGGCGTGCTGGGCAAACACAAACTCGCACCGTTAGGCGTGCATTTCACCCGCGCCTACACGCCGTATGGTCCCATCATCAACAACGACCAGGGCATAGGCTTCATGACTCTGCGTGCACGCAAAGACTGGGGGCGTGCGCAGTACCTGCCCGAGAAGCGTGAAGAGCTCAATGCCATTACACATCGCACGCCGTGGCAGGTCACCGAGTTGGGCGAGTTTGTTTATCAGGGCGATGCCAATATCTATACCTTCAGGCAGATCCGCGACGAGCGCGGCCTTGGCGCGTTTACGCTCACGCTCAAGCCGCATGCTTCGATCAACGCGCCGGACCCCACGCAGACCGATGGCCAATACATCGTCATCACCAAGGGCAGCGCCGTTTATAACGGCGCGTCGCACGCCTCCACGTCGGTGGCCTTCGTCAAACCCGAGGACGGACCCCAGAAACTGGTGGCGGGCGCTGACGGCATGGAAGCGCTGGTGCTGAATTTTCCGCGCCGCGTTCCGGTGGTCGAGAAGGCACTGCGGACGTCGACGCAATTCAAGGTCTGGCAGTGTGATCTGTGCGCCTTCAGTTACGATGAGGCCGTCGGCATGCCGGACGAAGGTATTGCAGCCGGTACCCGGTGGGAGGATGTGCCCGAATCATGGACGTGTCCGGATTGTTCCACCGGCAAGAGCGATTTTCAGATGCGTGTTGTGAACTGAGCGACTCGCTTACAGGTGCTGGAATAGACGAGAGGAGAACACCATGCCTTATGTGATCGGATATGACGAAGCACGGATGAAGACGCTGAAGCGCCCGAATCAACTTGGGTATTTCAACTTTCCGCATGAGCCTGACGCGCCGCATGCCAATCTGAATGGCCACGAGCCCGGCAAATATTTCAGCCAGGCGCACTTTCATCAGAACGACCAGTTCCAGGTGGTCGTGGATGGAGAATTCAAGATCGGTCGCCACCAACTCACACCGTATTGCGTGCACTTTACGCGTGCGTATACGCCGTACGGCCCACTGGTGTCGGAAGGCTCCGGCTTCGCGTTCATGGTCATGCGCGCACACCGTGACAACGGCGCGCAAAACATCCCCGAGGAGCTGGGCCAGTTCAAAAAGGTTCCGGATCGCCAGCCCTGGCAGGCCAGCACGGCGGTCAAGTTTCCCGCGCCGGAGTCGCGTCCCGCCAACGCGGATGTTCTGTTGGAAGCGGTGCCCGAAATCAAGGACGATCAGGGGCTCGCCGTGCACACCATGATACTCAAACCCCATGTGAAGGCGTTTGCGCCCGATCCCACGCGCGGCGATGGGCAGTATCTGGTCGTGGTCAAAGGAAGTTTTTATCACGACGGCCAGGAACAGAAGGCGCTGGGTCTGGTGTTCGTCAAGCCGCAGGAAGGCCCGTATCAGGTGCATGCCGGTCCCGACGGGCTGGAAGCGCTGGTATTGAATTTCCCGGAAACCAAGCGGCGGGATGCGAAGGTGAGGGCGCCTGCGGCGGTGGCCGGAAAAAAGAAATGGCAGTGCGAATTGTGTGCGTTTGCCTATGACGAGGCGCTTGGCCTGCCCCATGAAGGCATAGCTGCCGGCACGTGTTGGGAAGACGTACCGGAAACATGGACTTGTCCCGACTGTTCGACCAGCAAGAGCGACTTCAGGATGGTGGAAGTGTAATTGTCAATCGCGCGGTAAATGTCCAAAACGCCCGGAATTCCGGGCGTTTTGGTTTAACGGGTAAACCCAACAAGGAGACGCTCATGGCTTACGTCGTCGCATATGAAGATGCAAAAAACAATCGGCTCACGCGTACTGACCCAAAAGAGACGGGCGCCAAAGTCGGGTTGTTTAATTTTCGTGATGCCCCGGATCTGCCTCATGCGTCGTTGAACGAACACGCGCCGGGCGGACACCATGGTAAGGCGCATTATCATCAGCACGACCAGTTCCAGGTTGTCGTTGATGGTCGGTTCAGAATCGGCCGGCATCAGCTGGCGCCTTACTGTGTGCATTTCGCGCGCGCGTACACGCCCTACGGTCCGCTGGTGTCGGACGGCCCGGGGTTTACGTTTGTCGTGATGCGCGCGCATCGCGATGCGGGACCGCAGCATCTGCCCAAGGCGTTGGAAAAATTGATGCAGGTTCCCGACCGCAAGCCGTGGCAAGTCAGCCAGGCGGTGAGTTTTCCGACGCCGGCAGCACGCCCGGCGTCCGCGGACGAGCTGCTTGATCCGATACCCAACGTCAAGGACGACCAAGGGCTTGCTGCACATACACTGATACTAAAGCCCAATGTCAAAACGCATGCGCCGGATCCCGCACACGGGGATGGACAGTACATCGTCGTGGTCAAAGGCAGCTTCATGCACGATGGCAAGGAACACCAGGCGCTGAGTCTGGTGTTCGTCAAGCCCGAAGAAGGCGCTTATGCGATGCATGCCGGCGCGCAGGGTCTCGAGGCGCTGGTCCTGAATTTTCCCAAGGTCGATCAGCGCGCGGATTCCCCGGTTGTTCCCGCGGCGGGCACGGGCTTCAAGAAATGGCAGTGCGCGCTTTGCGCTTTTGCGTATGACGAGGCGCGTGGCATGCCCGAGGAGGGGATAGCCGCGGGAACGCGTTGGGCGGAGGTGCCCGAAACGTGGAATTGCCCGGATTGTTCGGCGCGCAAAAGCGACTTTCAGATGGTGGAAGTTGTATCCTGACTCTCTGGTATGTTTCGAACGTGATATAGGGGAACGACATGACGATGGTGGTTGCATATGAAGAGGCGAAGACCAGGCTGCTGAAACGCAGGAATCAGGCTCAAACCGGCGCCAAGATCGGATTTTTTGATTATCCGGACGATCATGAAATGCCGCATGCCACGCTCAATGAGCATGCGCCTGGACCTTATCTGGACCCCGTCCACTTTCACAGCGTCGATCAGTTTCATGTTCTGATCGACGGCGAATTCCGGATGGGGAAAGAGCAACTCACGACCTATGCGGTGCATTTTTCGCGCGCATACACGCCGTACGGTCCGCTGGTATCGACCACGGGATTTACCTTTCTGGTATTGCGTGCGCATCGCGACATCGGGCCGCAGCACATTTCAAAGGAGCTTGATCAGCTCAA
Source organism: Betaproteobacteria bacterium (assembly GCA_947476215.1). Lineage (GTDB taxonomy): Bacteria > Pseudomonadota > Gammaproteobacteria > Burkholderiales > SG8-41 > PALSA-1004. The sequence goes on along the minus strand of CANJQI010000145.1, from coordinate 550 downwards.
GCGCGTACCCAATCGCAAACCGTGGCAGCTCAAGCGTCCGGTCAATTTTCCGGGCTTGGCAATGGGCACGGCGCATGCACTGTGCGCGGTGCCGGAGATGCGCGACGATGCGGGGCTGGGTGTGTACTCGCTGCAAATGCAGCCGAACGCGACCACCAGTGCGCCGGACCCTGCGCCTGGCGACGGGCAGTATGTGATTGTTCTCAAGGGCAGTTTTTTGCATGAGAACAAGGAACACCAGGGGTTGTCGCTGGTATTTGTCAGACCCGAAGACGAGCCGTTCAAGCTGCATGCCGGCGCGCAGGGGCTGGAGGCGATCATACTGAATTTTCCGGATACGCGGCGGCGCGACTCCCCATCTCCCGGCCCGGCGGCCACACGCAGCGGCGGAAAGTGGCACTGCACGCTGTGCGACTTTACCTACGACGAAAAACTCGGCATGCCTGACGACGGCATACCGGCCGGTACCCGTTGGCAGGACGTGCCCGAGTCCTGGGTTTGTCCGGATTGTTCGTCACGCAAGGCGGATTTTCAGATGGTAGAAACGACG
>CANJQI010000144.1 GCA_947476215.1 Betaproteobacteria bacterium | reverse complement strand
TCATGGCGAAAATCAAGCGCGGGCTGACCTGGCCGAAGATAGCCAAGGCCGTGGGCCAGAGCAAGGAATGGACGACCGCCGCGCTGCTCGGCCAGATGCAGATGGCCAAACAGCAGGCACAGGCCGCCGGCAGATTGCTGGGCCTGCCGACCCGCTCATCTATCGTTTCTACGAACTGGTCAGCGTTTACGGCACGACGTTCAAGGAACTGGTCCATGAAGAATTCGGCGACGGCATCATGAGCGCCATAGATTTCAAGATGGATCTCACACGCGAGCCGGATCCCAAGGGGGATCGCGTCAAGATCGTGATGAGTGGAAAATACCTGCAATACAAGACGTATTAAAGGCGGACGCGGGGCGCCGTTTTAATTCGATGGATTCTAACGGACCGGTTCGGTCGTTCAATCCGCCGTCCGGGAAATGAAAAAGGCAGCCTTGCGGCTGCCTTTTCTTCTGGCGTGGCAGTGAACTTACGCTGCGACGCTTTTTCCCTTCGAAGTCGGGGTGCGCTGAAATTTCTGCTTGAACTTCTCGACGCGACCGGCGGTGTCCACGATTTTCTGCTTGCCGGTATAGAACGGATGGCAGTCGGCGCAGACCTCGACTTGCAGGTCCTTGGCAAGTGTCGAGCGTGTCTTGAACTTGTTGCCACAACTGCAAATCACGTTTATCTCGTTGTATTCAGGGTGAATTTTTGGTTTCATAGCGATGTTCCTAGGCTAACGTCCGAGCGCGAAAAGCGGCGATTATCCCTTACTGGGCGGGGACTTGCAAGTTACTTTCCTGCCCATGCTGGTGGCCGTATTTGTGCGGGTATGCGCGTGGATTGCTTACCCACGTCGCATGGAGTCAAAAAAGTCGGCATTGTTTTTCGTGGCTCTGAGTTTGTCGACGAGAAACTCGGTTGCTTCCAGTTCATCCATCGGGTACAGCAGTTTCCGCAGCACCCAGATTTTCTGCAGGATATCGGGTTTGATCAGCAGTTCCTCGCGCCGCGTACCTGAGCGATTGACGTTGATGGCCGGATATATCCGCTTCTCCGCCATGCGGCGATCGAGGTGGATTTCCATGTTGCCGGTGCCCTTGAACTCTTCGTAGATCACGTCGTCCATGCGCGAACCGGTGTCGATCAGCGCCGTGGCGATGATGGTTAGCGATCCGCCTTCCTCGATGTTGCGCGCGGCACCAAAAAAGCGCTTCGGCCGCTGCAGGGCATTGGCGTCGACACCGCCGGTCAACACCTTGCCGGAAGCGGGGACCACGGTGTTATAGGCGCGCGCCAGACGGGTGATGGAATCGAGCAATATCACCACGTCCTTCTTGTGCTCGATCAGGCGCTTGGCTTTTTCGATCACCATTTCCGCGACCTGCACGTGGCGTGTCGCAGGTTCATCGAACGTCGATGCCACGACTTCGCCTTTGACCGAGCGTTGCATCTCGGTGACTTCCTCGGGACGCTCGTCGATCAGCAGCACGATCAGATAGACCTCGGGGTTGTTGGCTGCGATCGAGTGCGCGATGTGCTGCATCATCACGGTCTTGCCGCTCTTGGGACTGGACACCAGCAGGCCGCGCTGACCCTTGCCGATGGGGGCGACGATGTCGATGATGCGGCCGGTCAGGTTCTCCTCGGACTTGATATCGCGTTCCATCAGGAAGCGCTCGTTGGGGAACAGCGGCGTCAGGTTCTCGAACAGTATTTTGTGCTTGGAATTCTCGGGCGGCTCGTCGTTGACCATGTCCACCTTGACCAGCGCGAAGTATCGTTCGCCCTCCTTCGGAGTGCGGATCTCGCCGTTGATCGAATCGCCGGTATGCAGGTTGAAGCGCCGGATCTGCGACGGGCTGACGTAAATGTCGTCGGTTCCAGCTAGGTACGAAGTATCCGGCGAGCGCAGAAATCCAAATCCATCGGGAAGCACCTCGAGCGTGCCTTCGCCATAAATGCTTTCGCCCTTCTTGGCCTGGTTCTTAAGGAGGGCAAATATCAGTTCCTGCTTGCGCAGGCGGCTGGCGCCATCGATTTCATTCTTGATGGCCATGTCGACCAACTCGGTGACATGGAGGTTCTTCAGATCGGATAGATGCATACGGTGGATACAGTTAGGGTGTTGCTTGAGGAAGGGAGGCAGGAGAAGGAACTGAAAAACGGGAGGAGCTTGCGCTCGTCCAGCATACCGTCCGTCCTGGGGAGCGGCTGCCAGATATATTTGTCGCTAGATTAACCAGTTCAGATATGACTGTCAATAAACGCCATGAGCTGTGATTTGGAAACCGCGCCGACCTTGGTCGCTTCCACGTTGCCGTTCTTGAAAATCATCAGCGTCGGAATGCCGCGTATGCCGTACTTCGGTGGTGTCGCCTGATTCTCGTCGACATTGAGCTTGGTAATCTTGAGTCTGCCTGCATACTGCTTGGCCACTTCGTCGAGTATAGGCGCTATCATTTTGCACGGGCCGCACCATTCCGCCCAATAATCTACCAGCACCGGCTGCGCGGACTGCAGTACTTCCGGTTCGAAGGTGTCGTCAGTAACGTGTTGTATATTTTCGCTCATTGATATGGCTCCGTTGCTTGAATGAATGTGGGGGAAATGCCGCCGGGATAAATGACTGAAACTTGGAAACCAGAACCGCAACGGTGACAACAAGGCCTTTAATCGCGCTTATGCTAACCAAAAAGCCCGATCTTGGGAAGCTTGCACGCGCCGCATGTCGCCGGTAGCGCAGGCGTATGTCGCGTTTCTGGTAAACTAGGCACGAATTATAGGCCCAAACAGGCGCAATTAGCCAAGGAATACCATGACTTACGTAGTTACCGAAACCTGCATCAAGTGCAAATATACCGACTGCGTCGACGTATGCCCGGTCGACTGTTTTCGCGAAGGCCCCAATTTTCTGGTCATCGATCCCGATGAATGTATTGATTGCACATTGTGCGTGGCCGAGTGTCCGGTGGAGGCGATATTCGCCGAGGACGATGTGCCCGAAAATCAACGCCACTACACGGCGCTGAATGCCGAGTTGTGCAAAGTCTGGCCGCCCATTATTGAAAAGAAAGACGCGCCGGCGGACGCAGATGAGTGGGCAAAGATTAAAGAGAAGAAGCATCTCCTCGAAAAGTAACAAATTTAGTTAGCCCGCGGGACTTGGTCATGGGCGTGTAGCCAGGTTCGTTCGGCGCTATCATGCGCCGCATGCTGCTTCCTTCCGAATATCCCCGCCTGACCAAAGCCGAGCTCTACGCACGTCTTGCCGCGGGGGCGCAATCTGGCACGACGGTAGTTACACCCAATCAACGGCTGGCAGTCGAACTCAAGCGGCAGTTCGACGACACCCAAGCCGGGCGCGGACTCAACCTCTGGGACTCCGCCGACATATTGTCGTTTTCGGCATATGTCGAACGCGCCTATGAGGATCTGCTGTACTCTGGGCGCGCCGCGGCAGCGCCAATTTTGCTGGCGCCGGCACAGGAACTCGCTCTGTGGGAATCCATTATCCGTGGCTCGGTGGTGGGCGAGTCGCTGCTGGCGATACCAGAGACCGCTCGCCTCGCGAGCGAAGCGTGGACTCTGACGCACGCGTGGCGCATCGAAACGCAGCGCACCCATATTTCGCTGAACGAGGACGCGACCGCGTACCAGGAGTGGGCGCGGCGTTTTGAACGTGATACGCGGCGTGAGCGATTGACCGACAGCGCGCGGATTGCTGATCTGGTCGCCGTGGCCTGCGCGCAGTCCGAATTTCAGCCGCCGAAAATGATGGTCTGCCATGGCTTCGATATGGTGACGCCGCAGCAGGTGGATCTGCTCGCCGCGATGGCTGCCGCCGGTTGCAGCATCGCTGCTTCGCACATGCAGCCGCGCGAGGGCAGCGCGTTTCGCGTGGCTTGCGAGGACGCGCGCGACGAAATCCGGTGTGCCGCGAACTGGGCGCGTGCCAGGCTGGAGACCGGCGCCAATCCTCGCATAGGCGTGGTAGTGCCCGATTTTTCGCGACAGCGTGCGGCGCTTGTGCGCGCTTTCAGCGCCACGCTGGCGCCGGATTGCGCACTGCCCGGCACGATCAAGCCGACGCTACCTTTCAATGTCTCGTTGGGATCGGCACTCTCATCCTACCCGCTGGTCCACGCCGCATTTCTGGTGCTGGAACTGGCGGGCAGGGACATCGAGTTTGAGCGTGCAAGCCGATTGTTGCGCGCGCCGTTCATAGGCGCCGCGGAGGCCGAATACTCGGGTCGCGCGCGTCTTGATGCGCGGTTGCGTAAACGCGCTGAACCGCTGATTACGCTCGACCGTTTGCAGTCGCTGATGTTGCTGGACGGCGCCGGATGTCCCTTGCTGGCCCGCCTTTTGTCGACACTGGCCGGGTTTCGCAAGGAAAGGTTGTTCGGTGCGCAGTCGCCGTCGACGTATGCAAAAGCGATTTCCGACGCGCTCAAGTGTGTCGGCTTTCCCGGCGAGCGCAGCCTTGATTCGACCGAATACCAGACGCTGAAAAAATGGCACGATGTGATCGCCGCGTTTGCCGCGCTCGACCGCGTGGTGCCACGCCTCGGTTATGCCGACGCCGTCTCGCGTCTGCGGCGCATGTGCGCGTATACGTTGTTCCAGCCGGAAACGCCGGATGTGCCGATACAGATCATGGGTGTGCTGGAAGCCGCCGCCATGGAGTTCGACCATCTGTGGGTGATGGGCTTGTCGGACGCGGCGTGGCCGCCGGGCCCGCGCCCCAATCCTTTCCTGCCGAACGAACTGCAGCGCGCGGCGCACATACCGCAGTCCTCTGCAGCCGAGTCACTGGAATTCGCGCGGCGTATTACCGCACAGTGGCTGACGAGCGCGGATGAAGTTGTCTTCAGCTATCCACGGCGCGAAGATGACCGCGAACTGAATCCGAGTCCGCTCATCGTCGAAGTGGCGGAATCGGCGCTATCGCTGCCGGTTTACCCCGACTATGGGGAAACGGTACACCGTGCGTCCGCGCTTGAGAGCGGCATCGATATTCAGGCGCCGCCGCTGGAAGGCAAGACTGCTTTGGGTGGCGGCAGCGCGGTCATCGGCGATCATGCGGCCTGCCCGTTTCGCGCCTTTGCATTGCATCGCTTAGGTGCGGAAAGCCTGCACAGTCCGCATACCGGACTCGACGCGATGGAACGCGGCACGCTGGTACACCGTGTGTTGGCACAGGCCTGGTCGCAGTTGAGGACCCAGCGCGCGCTGGTCGCGATGGATGCGTCCGATCTGGATGCGATGTTGGGTCATGTTGCGGACGAGGCAGTCACGCGTATCAAGCGCGACCGGCCGACCACGCTGGTCGGCCGTTTCGCGCAGATCGAGAAGCAGCGGCTGGTGCGTTTGGCGCGTGACTGGCTGGATCATGAGAAGACGCGTGCCGGATTTACGGTGGTCGCTACCGAAGACAAGCGCCACATTGAAATCGGCGGTCTAGCCCTCAATGCGCGGCTGGACCGTGTCGACGAACTGGACAGCGGCGTACGCATCGTCATCGACTACAAGACCGGCGTGACGACTGCCACCGCCATGCTGGGCGAGCGCCCGGATCAGCCGCAGTTGCCGCTATACCTGGTGGCCGCGGAACCCGAAGCCGCGGCGATAGCCTTTGCCCAGGTGAGGGCGGGCGACATGAAATTTTCCGCGCTGGCGCGCGATGCGGATCTGCTGCCGGGTATCAAGGCGTATGCCGACATCCAGCACGACGATCATCGCGGTTCGTGGCCGCAGCTTGTTGCGGCGTGGCGCGCGGACCTCGCGCGTATAGCGGCGGATTTTGTTCGCGGCGACGCGACGGTGGGCCCCAAGCTGTATCCGCGCACTTGCACGTATTGCGAAGTCAAGCCGTTTTGCCGGATTTATGAGCGCATGCAGAACACGCTGGACGAGGACGCGACATGAGCGGCGCGCACATCCCGGATCTGGCCGAGCGCCGGCGCGCACTCGATCCGCCGCAGTCGTTCATCGTGCAGGCACCGGCCGGTTCCGGCAAGACCGAACTGTTGATTCAGCGCTATCTGCTGTTGCTCGCGCACGTCGATCATCCCGAGGAAGTGACCGCCGTCACATTTACGCGCAAAGCGGCCGGCGAAATGCGTGAGCGCGTGCTGGCGGCACTGGCGGCCGCGCAGGCGGGCACATCGCCGGCGAGCGAACACGAGCAGCAGACGCTGGATCTGGCCGCTGCCGCGTTGCGGCGCGACATTACGTGTGGCTGGCATCTCGCGGACAACCCGGCTCGCTTGCGCATACTAACCATAGATGCGCTGTGCGCTTCATTGACCCGCCAGATGCCGATGCTGTCGGGTTTCGGATCGCAACCGGAGAACATCGAGGACGCGACGGAGCTCTATCGCGAAGCGGCACGTGCAACCATAGACTTGGTGGAAGGCGACGATGCCGTGGCGCAGGATATGGCGCGGCTGCTGGCGCATCTCGACAACAATGTAGCGCGTATCGAGAATCTGCTGATCGGCATGCTGCGCAGGCGCGATCATTGGTTGCGCAATGTGCATGGACCGGAGCGCAACGAGCTCGAAGCGTCGCTGCTCAATGCGCGACAGGTGGCGCACCTGCGCGTGCGCGAGTTGATGCCGGAGGCGCTACGCCCTGAGCTCGTATCGCTGGCAGAATTTACATTTAAAAACATAGGCTTGCAACATTACGCCGACACCATAGAGGGTTGGATAGCGCTCGCGGCCGTGCTGCTGACCAGCAAGGGCGGGTGGCGCAAACGGTTGACCAAGACGGAGGGCTTTCCCACCGGCAAAGCCGCGCAGCCGTGGAAAGTGCGCGGGCTGGCGTTGCTGGACGGCTTGGCCGGGCATGAGCAGTTGCGCGTTGCAATCAACGATATGCGCAGCATTCCGCCGGAGCGTTACAGCGACGATCAATGGGAGGTACTGGGCGCCATCTTGCGCTTGCTGCCGCTCGCGGTCGGGCAGTTGAAGCTGGTCTTCCAGTCGCGTGGCCAAGTCGATTTCACCGAGGTCTCGCAGGCCGCGCTACGGGCGCTTGTAAACGACGAAGGTCCGACCGACCTTGCGCTGGCGCTGGATTACCGCATACGTCATCTGCTGATAGATGAGTTTCAGGACACGTCGATCAGCCAGTATGAACTGGTGGCGCGTCTTACCGCCGGCTGGAACCCCGGTGACGGGCGCACCGTGTTCGCGGTTGGCGACCCTATGCAGTCCATCTATCGCTTCCGCGAAGCCGAGGTTGGGTTGTTTTTACGCGCGCGCGCTTCCGGCATCGCCGATATCAAATTGCAGCGTATTGCGCTGAGCGCCAACTTCCGTTCCCAGGCACATATCGTGGACTGGGTGAACGCGGCGTTCTCCGGCATGATGCCGGCGCATGAAGATGCCGCGCTAGGCGCCGTGCCTTATGCGGCATCGATGGCCACGCGTGCGCCGCTGACCGGCGAGGCGGTCAGCGTGCATGCGTTCTTCAATGGCGATCGCGCCGCGGAAGCGTCCCGCGTGCTGGAGATCGTGATGCAGGCGCGACGCGAAGATGCACAGATCCGGATAGCTATCCTGGTGCGTACTCGCGGCCATCTGCGCGAAATCGTGCCCCTGCTCAAGGAGGCGGGATTGCGCTTTCGCGCCATCGACATCGAGGAACTCGGTCACCGCCCCGTGGTGCAGGACCTGCTGGCGTTAACGCGCGCGCTGGCGCATCCCGCCGACCGGCTGGCGTGGCTGGCAGTGCTGCGCGCGCCGTGGAGTGGTTTGACACTCGGCGACCTGCACGCGCTGGCGGCGCACGATCACGTGCGCACGGTATGGGAGCTGATGGACGATGCGGCGTGCGTGGCGGCGCTGTCGTCCGAGGGCAGCGCCCGGGCGCAGCGCGTGCACGCAGTTTTGAAGACCTGTCTTGATAACCGCTGCCGCGAACCCTTGCGCGATCGCATCGCTGGCGCGTGGCTGGCGCTGGGCGGGCCCGCGTGTGTCGAGAGCGCGACGGATCTCGAAGACGCGCGCATCTATTTCGACTACCTCGACAAACACGACGAGGCGGGCGAAATCCCCGATCTGACGGCATTCGAGGAGGGGCTTGCCAAACTTTATGCATTGCCGGACCTGCAGGCCGACGACACGCTGCAGATCATGACCATCCACAAGGCCAAAGGCCTGGAATTCGATGTCGTGATCGTGCCCGGGCTGGGCCGCACGACGCGCAGCGACGACGCGCGGCTGTTTCTATGGACCGAGCAACCGGGCCGGAACGGGAACCATATCAATCAGCTGTTGCTGGCGCCCATCAAGGAAACCGGCCAGAGCGATGACGCCATCTATGCGTGGCTGCAGAAGCTTGAGGCCGAGAAGGCTGACTATGAAGTCGAGCGCCTGTTGTATGTCGCCGCGACGCGCGCCCGGCAACGTTTGCATCTCCTCGGCGACACGAAACTGGCGCTCGGCAAGGATGGTGAACCTGAAGTTAAACCGCCGGCGAGAAACACGCTGTTGGGAAAGTTGTGGCCGGCCATCGAACCGGTCTATGCCGACGCCGCCCGGCGTGCGCGAGAAGTCGCACCATCACCATCGCTGGATTCCGGTGTACTCGATACGCAGGTCATAGATCAAAGGTTGCGCCGCCTGGTGTCCGGCTGGCAGTTGCCCGAGGCGCCGGCTGGCGCGAGTTGGGCGGCGCCGCAAGATACGACGCGCGTGCAGGACGACATTGAATTTTCCTGGGTGGGCGAAACGGCACGGCATGTCGGCAGCGTCGTGCACCGCTGGCTGCAGCGCATCGCGGACGATGCCTTGAGCGGTTGGGACGACAAACGCATCGCAGGCTTGCGCGGCGCGTTCCGTGAGTCGCTGGCCGCGCGCGGCATTCCTGAAAACGAACTCGACGCCGCCACGAATCGCGTCAGCGCTGCGCTCGTGCATGCGGTCACCGACACGCGTGGCCGCTGGCTGCTCGGCCCGCAGCACGAAACGTGGAACGAGCGCCGCATCACTGCCGTTATTTCCGGGCAGCGTGTGAACCTCGCCATCGATCGCATGTTTCGCGATGCCGACGGAAAACAGTGGATCATCGACTACAAGACCAGCAGCCACGAGGGCGCGGACGTAGCCGCGTTTATCGACCGGGAGCGCGTTCGCTACCAGGCGCAGCTTGAACGCTACGCGCTTGCCATGGGTGGTTTGACCCGGCCGACGCTGGCGTTGTACTTTCCGTTGCTGGAGGGTTGGCGCGAGTGGTGAGCCGCGTCATTTTTCCGTCATGTTTCCAGGTTCCATACCTTGCGCCTTGATGACGGGAAGGCAGACGGGTCCGGTAAGAAACCTGATCAGCGCCCGCGATGCGTCGGGCACGGCCGAGCCCGTACTGACCCCGCCCACGAACGTCACATAGGACTGCAGTTCGGCAGGCAGCATGCCGGCAAGATCGACGCCGGGCGTGGTCAGGATCTGCGTTGCGATCACGAGCCCCAGCTCGATTTCGTCAGTGGCGACCATCTGCGAAACCATGTCCGCCTCGGGCCGCGCCAGTTTGGACGCGATCGCGTCGGCGATGCCTATCCTCTTGAGCATGTCGGCGACCTGCACGCCGCTTGCGCCTACGTTTAGATAGGCGATGGACTTGGCGGCCAGCAGCGCGCGCTTGAATGCATCGACCGTGCTGACGTCGGGCTTGGGTGCGCCAGTCCGAACCGCTACCCCTATGCCGGCGCGCACGATGGGCGTGCGGGTTTCCGCAACGATCTTCCCTTCCTTGATCCATGTGTCGATCAATCCGGGTGGAAATACAAATACGTCGAACGTTTCTCCTGCCTGCAGGCGCTTGATGTAGGCACTCTGCAATCCCGGGTCGGAGACTACATTGAGTTTGCAGCCTGAGCTGCACTCGAATTCGGCACCGACTTCGGCCAGCACCGTCTTGATTGCCCTCGCGCACCAGATCGTGAGTTCCATGCTCATCTCCCAAAGACATGTTATGCCGGCAGTTTACGTCGCCGGTCCGGGGGTATCAAGCAAATGGACGGTCAATCTACGCCATTGGGTGTGGCGGGCGGCGGCTCTCGCGGTTGTGGAGGCAATCCACTAAACTGTGTGGCACGCAGCGACACAGCCCAGTTGCTCTCATATCGTGGAGGGAAAAGAAAATGAAGATCACTCATATTCAATCGCAGCTCGTACGATTGCCGGTCGACGAACCGCTGGCCGACGGTCCGGTTACGCGTGGTGCGACGCGCGATTTCGTGACCTTGACCGTGGGGACCGATGCGGGCATTGAGGGCATAGGCATTACTTCGTGCGGCGGCACGATGACGTCGGCGCTAAAAGCCGCGGTGGATGCTCTAGGCGAGCTTACGAAGGGTGAGGACCCGCTGCGCGTCGAAGCCATCGCCGACAAGTTGCGTGCGGCCGCGGGTGCCAGCGGCCCTGGAGGAATTTTCACCATGGCGCTGGCCGCCATAGACATTGCGCTGTGGGACATTCGTGGCAAGGCATTCAATTTGCCGCTGGCCAGTTTGATCGGCGGTTTTCGCACGCGCGTTCCGACGTATGCCAGTGGCGCGTTGATGCGCAATTTTCCGCTCGATCACGTGCTCAAGGCCGGGCGCAGGCTGGTTGAGTCCGGATTCAAACAGATGAAGACGCAATTAGCACTCGGTGGCGACGCCAATCCCGAGCGCGAAGTCGAACGCATACGCCTGATCCGCGAATCGGTGGGCGACGACATTGATCTGATGTGCGACATCAATCAGCGCTGGGACGTGCGGCAGGCGATATCGATAGGTCAACGCATCGAGCAATATCATCTGTTCTGGCTGGAGGATGTCGTCGCGCCCGACGACTATCCAGGGCTGGCCAGCGTCGCTGCGGCACTGGCGACGCCGATAGCCGCAGGCGAATATGTCTACGGCCTGGTGCCGTTTCGTCACATGCTGGAGGCGCGTTCCATCGATATCGTGATGGTCGACGTGCTGCGCGCGGGCGGTATTACGCAGTGGCTGAAAATTGCCGCGATGGCGGAGGCGTTTAATCTGCCCGTCGTCAACCATTTATATCCTGAAATTTCGGTGCACCTGGTCGCGGCGGTTCCGAACGGACTCACGGTCGAATACATGCCGTGGTCATCGAAACTCTACGAGGAAGTGCCGATGCCCGATAAAGGAGAGCTCGCCGTGCCCGACAAGCCCGGCCTTGGCATCAAGTTCAATCGGGAAGTTCTGAAGCGGTACGGCGCCTGACCGTATGACACCACATGGGAAACCTTTGCCAATTCAAACGCCAAACGCATAGGACGCGGGGGGGGCGGAGGATCGCAGAGGAAAACCCATTGTTGGCTTGGCTCGATGTCTTACCCCGCGCACCTCTGCGTTGAGATGTTGGGTTTCTAGAACCTGTGCGTTGAGGTCTAACGGTCGCCGCGACGTCCTTGCGCTCTGCGGCCTTTGTTGCGTTGCGGAGTGCGCATCTCGCCGCCTGGTCGGCCCGTGCGTTGCTGACCTAAGCGCTGGTGCCCGGGTTTGCTCTGATTGTTGCCGCCCGACATGAAGCTTCTGACGCGCTGGACATGGCGCATGATCGCTTCGACGTTCGCGGGGTGCCCGTGCTCCGGTCCCGGTGACTGAAGGGCGGCTTTTTCGCTTGCAAGAAGTTCATTGAGCTTTTGCAGTGCTTCATTGCATGCTGCCGTCAGTCCCGCCTCTTTCTGCCTTTCCTGGCGGTGCATTTCGATGAATGCAATCTGATCGGTTACTTCGTCGCTGGCCAATGCTGCGTCCATTGATAATTACCCTTTGGATGGTTGGTGACCATGGTGCCACGCGTCGCTCGCGTGGCGTAAAAAAGCCCGGTTCCCCGGGCTTTTTTCAACAGCGAGTGCGATTAGTCCAGCGGCTTGATATTCGTCGCCTGGTCGCCCTTGGGGCCGGCCGTGACATCGAAAGAAACCTTCTGGTTTTCACGCAGGCTCTTGAAGCCGCCCGCCTGAATTGCCGAAAAGTGCGCAAAGAGATCCTTGCCGCCATCATCGGGAGTGATAAATCCAAAACCCTTTGCATCGTTGAACCATTTAACAGTACCGGTACCCATATTCAGCTATCCCTGAAAAATTAAAAAAAGGCTTGCGCCCGAAAGCGGGAGATTCAAGGAGGAGAAAGCGACGACCTGAGGGGCACCGCACTGTGCGGCCACGACGGACTAACCATTCACAACCTGAGTATCCTGCTCCTCCTTTATACACCAATACCCTGATCGGGGCAAAACTATTTGGAAGTCATATTTCGAACCCGGAACAGGCCGCGCGGGACCGGCGTCCAGCGGGGGTCCTGGGCGGCTATTCCGCTTACGGGAACTGTATCTTGCCGCCTCCCAGTGCGCCGGGCGGCAATCCGCTCGCTCCCCCTTGAGGGATGACGATGGAAGAAGCGGCCTGGCGACGCATATCCTGTATTTCTTTCACCGTACGCTCGACGCCTTCCTTGGCGGCCGCGGCGTAATTGCTGATCGCATCGGCCAGCGTGGGGCCGTCGATTTCAAAGCTCACCGGCAAAGCGCCCATGGGTGTCATGATTTGAGCTTCACCGACATAGACGGCATTGCGTGCCGCATCCGGCGAGCCATCGCTTTTTACAGGGGTCAGGCATCGTATGGTGCCTATCTTGCGGTCCGTGTAAACGTCTTCACGGTAAACGCTGCTTGCGTCCATCGTCAGATTGATGCTTTTGCCTTCCTGTTGCAGGGCCATGATTTTCCTCGTTCAGATGGTTTGCTCGAAAACATAATAATATACCTTCATGAAGCTGGACAAACTCTCGATAGAGAACACACGCGTTTCGTCATGGTAAGCACTCTAAACATCATCGGAGCCGGAAAACTTGGGCGCACCTTGGGCCGTTTATGGGCGCGGAACGGCATATTCAATGTGCAGGACGTCATGGCGGCGCGCACCAACAGCGCGGCTGCGGCGGTGGCGTTTATCGGCGCCGGCCGCGTCGCTGAAGCTATGGAACAGACACGTGCGGCGGATGTCTGGATGCTGACTCCGAGTGATGATCGTATCGTCGAATGTTGCACCGCGCTGGCCGCTTGCGGGCGCCTGCGTGCAGGCGATGTGGTATTCCACTGCTGCGGTTCGAAGGCTGCAAGCGTGTTGGTGGCCGCGACGCGCGCCGGCGCAATGGTGGCGAGCGTACATCCTGTGAAAAGCATCGCCGATCCGGCGCAGGCCGTGCAGTCGTTTGCCGGCACGTGGTGTGGCGCGGAAGGTGATGCCGTGGCGCTCGCGGTGCTCAAGCCCGCGTTTGAGGCCTTGGGCGCGCGCATGTTTAATATCGACCCTGAAGGCAAGACGATATATCACGCCGCGAGCGTTATCGTGTGTAATTATCTGACGGCGTTGATCGAGACCGGCGCGCGCTGTTACGAAAAAGCTGGTTTGGAACGCGAGATCGCGCTGCAAGTCATGGAACCGCTGGTGCGCGAAACGCTGGATAATGTTTTCAGGCTGGGCACCGCCGCGGCGTTGACGGGGCCGATTGCACGCGGCGATCATGCCGTGGTTGCGCGCCAGCTTGAGGCATTGACGCGGTGGCAACCTGATATTGCGGATATCTACCGTAAGCTGGGTGCGGTCGCGGTTGAACTGGCGCATGTGCGGGGTAATGTACAGGGAGATGCGCTAGCTGAACTATCGCGTATATTGTCTTCGAAACTTCCAACAATGACACAGAGGGAAAAATGACCGCATTGATGATGGGTATGATGGAGCCGCCACTGGAGCTGGAAGGCGAATTTC
>CANJQI010000143.1 GCA_947476215.1 Betaproteobacteria bacterium | reverse complement strand
GCGTATTCGGTCAGTTGCTTCTGGATGCGGTCTACTGCCCTGTTCGTGGTTTGATTGCCCTGCGCCTTCATGCTTTTCCCTTCGTTTACATCATTACGAATCAATGTGCCTGTATGCCCGCATCCTTGATGACTTTTCCCATCCGGGTCATCTCGGATTTGATGGTGGCCGCGAATTCACCGGGTGTACTGCCTACGGTCTCGACACCCGTGTTGAAGAAGCGCTCCTTGATTTCCGGTCGAGCCAGTACGCGCACGATCTCCTGGTTAAGCCGGTAAACCAGTGGGGGCGGTGTTTTCGCCGGCACAAACAGCCCCAGCATGGAGACCGCTTCGTAGCCCGGCACACCGGTGGCTGCTATGGTAGGCAGGTCGGGAAGCAAGGATGAAGGGCGCGCGCTGGTTATCGCGATCGCGCGTATCTTTCCGGACTTGAGATGCCGTGCCACGGACCCTGCGGTAATGAACATCAACTGTAATTCGCCGCTGATCAGATCATTGATGACCAGTCCTCCGCCTTTATATACGATGCGAGTGATATCGACACCTGCCATGGTCTTGAACAGTTCCGCGGCCAGATGCGTTGACGACCCTGTTTGACCGGAGCCGTAGTTGAGGGCGCCCGGCCGCGTTTTCGCGACGCTGATCAAATCCCTTACCGTCCTGACCGGCAACGACGGATGCACGATCAGTATATTGGGCGACTGCACCGCTAGCGTAACCGGTGCGAAGTCCCTGACCGGATCATAGGGTATGTCGTCGCGCAGATACGGCATTAGCCAGATAGCGCTGCCGTAGAAAAGCAGCGTATGCCCATCGGGGGCAGCCTTCGCGACCAGTTCCGCCGCAATCGAGCCGCCGGCGCCGCCGCGATTTTCGACCACCACCTGCCGGCCCAATCCGGCGGTGAGCCCCTGTGCGACCAGTCTTGCCGCAAGATCGTTGCCGCCGCCCGATTCGGAGGTGACAATCCGTACCGGTTTATTCTGGAATTCCTGCGCCGATACCGTGCCTGAACTCAGCGCACTCAATAAACCCAGCGCCACAATAACCGTTTGAGCGCGTATGCGATGAATCATTTCATTCGGCCCGTATGCCGCCGTCCCGGATCACTTTTCCAAGACGAGCCATTTCCGATTTGATGGTGACGGCAAACTGTTCTGGCGTCGTGCCTACGCTGTCCACGCCCGCCGCGAAAAGCTTTTGCCGTACCTCTGCCCGATTAAGCACGCGAACAATTTCCTGGTTGAGAAATTGAACCAGTTTGGCGGGCGTTCGGGCCGGCGCGAACATGCCCATCAGCGATGCCGATTCAAATCCGGGAACGGTCGCCGCGACCGTCGGCAGGCCGGGCGCAAGCGCCGACGGCTGCGAACTGGCGACCGCCAGTGCTTTTAGCCGTCCGCTCTTGATGTGCGGTTGAGCGGCGGCTGCGTTCGGAAACATCATCTGCACTTCGCCGCCGATCAGACCGTTCAAGGCCGGTCCGCTGCCACGGAACGGAATGCGCACGATGTTCAGATTCGCCATCGATTTGAACAATTCCGCAGCGAGGTGCGTGGGAGCGGACGACGAGCCTGAGCCATAGTTAAGTTTTCCCGGATTGGCCCTGGCCAGCGCGATCAACTCCTTGACGGAATTGGCCGCGACCGAAGGATGCACAACAAGAACCGTGGGTATCATGCTGGTCAAGGAAATCGGCGATAAATCCTTGACCGGATCATAGGACATGTTGTCGCGCAGAAAGGGCATGAGCCACAGCGTTCCCCCGTTGAGTAGCAGGGTGTAGGCATCAGGCGTCGCTTTGGCTGCCAGTTCTCCGGCGATATTGCCGCGATTGTCGACGATCACCTGCTGGCCCAGCGACACGGTGAGGCCTTGTGCGATCAGGCGCGACACAAAATCAGCGCCCCCGCCCACCTCATTGGTGACGATGCGTATCGGTTTGTTCGGGTAGGTTTGGGCCGACGCGCCGACTACGGCGAGCAGGGATGTGCCGGCCATGCACAGCAGGCGCACAAGCATCGTCTGACAGTAACAGGCGACGAGCGTAGTCGGATTGGTTATGCCGGAAAGTCGCATGATAAGGATATTTCAATTTATTCTAGCCGATACCGGACATGCGTTTCACCGAGTTTCGCTAAAGCTTCAATTTACTCCGAAAAAACGCGACAATACCGGCACTCCTGCGGCGCTATCGGCCATAATATCGCCAACCCTTGAAGTTTTCGCCAGGGAAATTTCATCAATCAAGAACAGGTAACCCTATGACGACCAATGCAATGACATTACTGGGATGCGGCGACGTTGGACCCATACACGAGCCTATAGCAACGTATAGCACCCTTGCACGTTCCGTGCTGGCAGGCGGCGATATCCGGTTTGCGCAATGTGAACGCGTTTATTCAAAGCGCGGATCCCAACAGGTCCACGGCAGCTCGCACAGCCGCCTGGATCCCCACATGGCGGAAGTTTTCAGCGACTGCGGATTCAATGTCGTGTCGGTCGCCAGCAATCACGCCATGGATTGGGGAAACGATGCGTTCCTCGATACCATAGACCTGCTGCGCGACAAGGGTATACAGACCATAGGCGGAGGACGCAATCTCGAAGAGGCACGCAAGCCGGCTATCGTCGAGAAGAATGGTGTCCGGGTCGCCATGCTTGCGTACTGTTCAATACTTAAGGACGGATTCCATGCCGAAAAGAAGAAACCCGGCGTGGCGCCGATGCGCGTACACTCGTACTTCGAGCCGATAGAGTATCAGGCCGGCATACCGCCCAGAGTCGTTACGGTGCCCTACGCGGAAGACCTGCAGGCGATGGCCGATGACATTGCGGCCGCAAAGAAGGTCGCTCATTCGGTGGTGGTGTCGCTGCACTGGGGCGTGCATCACATTTACAAGTTGATCGCCGAGTATCAGCCGATAGTTGCGAAGGCGGCGTTCGCGGCGGGCGCGGACCTCATCCTTGGCCATCATGCCCATCTGCCCAAGGCGATCGGCGTCCACGACGGCAAAGTCTGTTTCTACAGTCTGAGCAATTTCATCATGTCGGCGGAGGAAAAGACGCCCAAACAGGCGGCCGCGCATGTCCGGCGCTATGGCAGTGCCAGTGTCCTCGACCCGGACTATCCGCGCCTGCCCTATGGCACCGACGCCAAGCGCAGTCTCGTCGCCAAAGCGATCATCACGACCGAAGGCGTGCGCAAGGTTTCCTTCCTTCCGGCATTGATCGACAAACAGCTGCGCCCCGAGATCCTGCGTCGTGGCGACCCGCGTTTCGACGACGCGGTCAACTACATGGACACCATTTCGGACGATTTCAGCCACAAGTTTGTGGTTGAGGACAACGAGGTCGTGGTCAGCTAAAGCAGCGACTGCTGGCTTCCGGTGTAGAGGCAGTCGTGGGATCGCCGGAGGAATTCGCCGCTGTGATCAAGGCTGATATTTTGAAATTGGGAAAAGTGATCAAGGAAGCAGGTTTACGTCGCGATTGGTGCACGTTGACGGTGTTACTTGCCAGTGTTGGGGTGTTTGGGAAAGGGTGCGTGATGAAAAGAGCCTTGGATAAAGTCTTTTTTGCGGCACTTAGTTTGATACCTCTCACGGCATTTGCCCAAGGGGTCCTTTACCCGACAAAGTCGGTGCGCATCGTAACCGCCGGCGTGGGAGGCAGTAACGATATAGCCGCGCGCCTGGTCGCGCAGGGACTTTCGGTTACCTTCGGCCAACCGGTGATAGTCGACAATCAAAAAGACGGTGCGGTCGCGTCGGAAGTGGTGTTGAGGGCGCCGGCTGATGGTTACACGCTGCTCTTGAATGGCAGCACGCTGTGGTTGCTGCATTTTCTGCGCAATAAAGTGGCATGGGATGTGGAGAGGGATTTCGCGCCGATCACGCAGGCGGTGCGCACGCCCAACATGATTGCAGTACATCCTTCGGTTCCAATCAAGTCCGTCAGGGAGTTGATCGCTTTGGCCAAGGCAAGGCCGGGTGAACTCAACTACAGTTCATCGGGGACAGGGACGTCAAATCACCTGTCGGCGGAACTGTTCAAGGCCATGGCCGGCGTCAACATCGTGCGCATCAATTACAAGGGCACGGGCGCGGCGGTCAACGATTTGATCAGCGGTCAGGTGCAATTGTCATTCGCCAACGCAGCGGCGGGCATGATGCATGTCAGGGCCGGGCGGCTGAGGGCGATCGCCGTCACCAGTGCGCAGCCGACAGCGCTTGCCCCGGGCTTGCCAACAGTGACATCCTCGGGACTGCCCGGATATGAAGCGGTCTCAATACTTGGAATATTCGCTCCGGCCAGGACCCCGGCACCCATACTCAATCGATTAAATCAGGAGATGGTGCGGGTGCTGACCAGCGCGGACGTAAAGGACAAACTGTTCACCGCCGGATCAGAAGTTGTTGCCAGTACGCCCGAACAACTGGCGGCCACGGTGACATCTGAAATGGCGAGGATGGGCAAAGTGCTCAGAGACGCGGGTATACGAGAGGAATAGCAGGAATTGCGCTGCGAATTCCCCCCTTGGGCATGACGCGGAGGGGTGTAGAGGGCATAAGCGTTAAACTTTCCGATTCCTTCCCCTTTAAGGCATGCGTATCTACAGATCTTCGCTCCTGTAGGATGGGTTGACGCACGAAACCCATCAACTGCTGCATGTCGCTACGCAGACTGTTTGATGGGTGTCGCTGCGCTCGACCCATCCTACACCGTGACTGCGTGCGCAAGTAAGGGAAAAGATGTGTGGATACGCATGCCTTCAAGGAGGAGGTTGGGGGGCGTTGTTGCAGCTTCAACCCCGAACAAAAACCTCATATCGATTTCCATCCGCCTTCATGTCGGTCAATCCGCCCTTGATGAATTTCCCTGCCCAGTTCAGATAGGTCAGCGATTTGTCAAATTGAGGTTGTCCGGCTTTTAGCGGTTCGGGTTGTCCGGCGGCATTCATCAGCGTGGGCTGGTAGGTGATACGTTTGACAGCGGTATTGTCCGCTTCGATGAACACGATGCCGCCTTCATTGAAGTGCCGGCGGTAGTCGAACATGATTCCCGGGTCCGGCTCCACTGAATAAATATCCTGCTGCAGGTGCTCGCCCAGCGGCATTGCGTACGAGTGCCCGCGTTTGCGTGGTGGAAACGAGAAATTTCCTATGCTGTAGAAAATCACCGCATCCTTGTAGACCTCAATGCCTTGCGGCTGGTGCGGGTGGTGGCCCAGTATCACGCTCGCCCCGGCATCGATCGCGGCATGCGCCACTACCGGCTGATAGTCGCACGGGCGCGGCACATAGTGCACGCCCCAGTGCAGCGACACGAAAACGAGATCGGCGTTCTGTTTCGCCAGTTTGACGTCGGCAACGAGATGTTCCAGATCCGCGGCGTGTGGCGTGGTGACGACGCGGGCCGGTGCACCGGGTTGATACTCGTAAGGTTCGTAGAACGTGTGCGCGCGCATCGGCACGCTGCCGGCGCGCGATTCCGTGGCCCAGAACTGGGGCAGCGTGGTCGATACATAACCGAGCATGGCGATGCGTATGCCCTTGCACTCAAGTATGGCGGGCTTGCGTGCTTCCGCGATATTGCGTCCCGCGCCTATGGTGGAAATACCTAGTCGCTGGAACGTTTCCACCGTATCTTCAGCGGCCTCCGGCCCCCAGTCTCCCGTATGGTTGGAGGCCAGCGATACCACGTCGAAGGGAACGTTCTTGAAGACCTGCGCAATGCGTGGATGCTGGCGCGCCGGCTTCGCCGAGTGGCCGCCCTGTTCCTGAAAACTGCCGCGCTCCGAATACAGGCGTTCGACCTGCGCGAACCGCAGATCCGCGCTGCGCAATGGCTCAAGCACATGTTCGAACGCACTGTCGGGCGGTTCATGTCCGGTGCTGACGTCGGCCGCGACTGCGAAGGTGATATTCTCCATGAGGATGTTCCCTGGTCTTGATGGTTGTTGGTTTGCTATCGACGTTAATCAGCGCGTATGCCGGCGTCCCTGATGACCTTGCCCAGGCGCGTGATTTCAGCGCTCATGATGGCCGTGATTTCGCTGGGCGTGCTGCCGACGGGTTCTATGCCCATGTTGAAAAACTTCTCCCTGACGTCGGGTTCTTTCAGTGTATGCACGATTTCGCGGTTGAGTCTTTCCAGTATGACGGAGGGTGTCCTGGTTGGCGCAAATACCGCGAAGTAGCCCGCCGATTCGTAACCCGGCAGGCCCGCGGCCGCTATCGTCGGAAGATGGGGAAAGATCTGCGAAGGTTTCGCGCTGGTGACGGCCAGCGCGATCAGTTTGCCTGACTTGGCGTGGGGCATGACGGTGCCGCCGGTGGCAAACGTCAGTTGCACCTGCCCGGCAACCAGATCCGCCATTTGCGTCGCACCGTTGTTGTAGGGAATGCGCGTGATATTGACGCCCGCCATGGTCTTGAACAACTCCGCCGCCAGATGGTTGGATGCGCCCGCCGCCGATGATGAATAGTTGAGTGCGCCCGGTCTGGCCTTGGCCAGGGCGATCAACTCCTTGACAGAACGTGCCTGCAGCGTCGGATGCACAACGAGTATGTTGGGTGCGGTCACCGCGAGGGTGATGGGCGCGAAATCTTTCATGGGATCGAACTGAGTCTTGTGCATGAGCGGCGCGATCCAGAGCGCGTTTGCGAACAGCAGCAGGGTATGACCATCGGCCGGCGCCTGCGCAACAATTTCGCACGGGATCATGCCGCTGCCGCGGTTGTCGATGACCATCAATTGGCCCAACCTGCCGGTGAGCCCCTGAGCGATCAAGCGCGCCGCGAAATCGCTGCCACCGCCGACACCGCCGGTCACAACACGAATGGGTCTGTTAGGATAATCGGCGGTGGTCGCCGCGCATGCGCAGACTGCCTGTAACATCAGGCCGGGCGCGGCCATCAACAAAGTAAGCACTCGTATTCGCATTTTTCGGCCATTCGGCAGTGCGCCGGCGACGGCAAGCAAGGTACCAACAACGCGACCGATTATAGTTTGCGGACGGTGCCACCCACAACCCCAATCCCACGAGCCTTGGTTGCACGCAGCGGGATTCATACGTCGTTGTCGCTGCGTCAAACCAACATTGACAGGAGTGGCAACGCCGGCAAGATGGCGTATGCCAGCCCTGCGCTCCCCAATCACACAGTCTGACCGTATCAAACCGCAGTCGCCGTGCCGGCGCGATTCGTGCCGGCGAGCTCCACGAGTTTTACCTGTAGTGCGTGCACCGCCGACACATCGTCGAATAATAATCCCTGCGTTTCACGCATGCGCTCGCGCATTCGATGACGAAACGCTGCGTCCTGGCCCAGACGTACCACCAACCGGACAAAATCCTCCACATTCCGCGCGATAAGGTCTTCAATGCCCATTCTTCGCAGGATTCCGCTCGCCAGTCTTCCGCGCATGAATCGCCCATCATAGGCCGCGACCGGAAGATTGCATTCAATTGCCTGAAGCGTGGTATTGAATCCGGAAAATCCCAAAGTATCCAGATAGGCATCGGCACAATTCATCAAACCATAAAACTCCCGCTTGGACTGCCACGGAACAAACACAACATAATCCGAATAATTCATATGCGCCGCGGCGAATGCGGCGATGAGCCTATTCTTCAACAGCTCCGACAGAGCCGGCACCTGCCATGTAAAAAATACGAACTGGCACGCTCCGAGACGGCGTGCGATTTCAACGTAGACATAGTCGTGTCGCGGCGCATACTTGAAGGGCGCGCCGGCGCAAAAAAACATCGGCACGTCCAATCTTATACCCATGCGCGCGAGATCCGGTTTCCCGGCCTCAACCGGAACCTGTTCGTGGTAGACCCCCAAGTTTGGCAGCATGATTAATTTTTCACTGTAATTTTCACGCTGACGGGGCGGCTCCAGAGCGGCGGCCGAGATGTAATAGTCTATGGTCGGCAAGCCGCTCGTTTCCGGATGCCCCCACGTCGTCATTTGTGTGGTGGCAAGGCGCAGGCTGGCGAGCTTTGCGGTCATCGGGTCCATGCCGATTTCCGGATAGATCAATATGTCGGGCCTCTTGTCGGCGATCGCGGCAACCCACTCGCCCAATCCATGCTTTCCGTAAGTAAACGAAGCCGCGAGTGATTTTGCAATCTCCGTTTCTCCATCGGTATGGAGCGAAAGACAGAAGACGTGAACCTCTATCACGGCGGGGTCGAATTGCCGTATCCATCCTTTGACGATCGCGTGCCATACTGAATGATCACGCACAAAAGCGCTGACTATGCCGACCTTGACAACGACGCTGTCGGGAGCAATTGGGACATACGCTACCGGCTGTTTATCATGCCAGCGTTGCATGAGCTTTGCGCAAAGCCGTCCATAAGCAATGAGCAAGTCCCGATGGTTACTTTCATGATAGGCGAGACTGAATGGTGTCATGACGCCAATGAAATGTGCGCCGTCGAGTTGCCGCGAATCAAAATAATCCTCAAGCTCGCGCAACCCCCGCATGAATTCTGCTCGTGCTTTTGCGGCATCAATATCATCCGGGACGACGGCGAGTTTTGCCGCCCATGCCATTACCAGACACCAGCGTGCCTCGGAGCTGTCAGGAATGGTCGCGATGGCCTGCCGGTAGGAGGCGATCGCGGCATCCAGTTGTCCGACATCACCCAGGGCGTTTCCGCGATTGTAAAGTGCGTCGGCGTGGCCTGGGTCTATGGCAAGCGCGCGGTCATAGCTGGCGACGGCGTCTTGCGGACGAGTGAGATCGCGCAAGGCATTGCCGCGATTGACGCAGGCGTCGGCATAGTCCGCCTTTATCGCGATTGCGCGATCATAGCTCGCGAGCGCCGCGTCGGGACGGTGCAGATCGAGGAGCGCGTTCCCACGATTGTTCAGCGCCTCGCAATCGTCAGGCTTTATCGCGAGCGCGCGATCGTAGCTCGCAATTGCCGCGGCCGCTTGCCCCATATGCTGCAGCGCGAGTCCACAGTTGTAGTGTGCATCGGCGTAGTCCGAGCGGAGCCGCAATGCGCAATCATAGTTCGCCAGTGCATCGAGCGGGCGCTGTGCCTCCAGCAGCGCATTGCCGCGGCGGTAAAAGGCTCGGGCCAAGTAGGCGTGGCCGGGCAAGCACGCCGCGATCCGCCATCCAAGATCGGCGATCTTGCGAACGATGCTGGGCTCCGTAGCGGACATGATGATTGGTCGGCCCGGGTTAACCGATTGCGTACTTGCTACACACCACGAGTGTCAATGGCCCCGGATGATACTTGCAAGATATTGCTCCAATACGGAATTCACAATATAAGACCGGGGCGTGCCGCCCACACAGAAATGCATGCGAAACAGCCCACATTTTAACAGAGGGGTCGGCGCCCATCACGAATGATCGAAATGATCCCCCGCATTGGCAGCTTGAGCAGTGCACATCGTTAACGGTATCATCAACTCGATGTTGCTCAATCTACTAAAGGCATTGCTGTTTCAAACGCAGAGGCAAGCGCCGGTGAGTGATGCGGAGAAATGCCGCATGGCTTTAACGGCGGGACACCTTGACGCCGCATCCCGAATCTTGCGTAAAACCATAAAGCACAATGTAAATGAACCGGAATTGTGGTTCCTCCAGGGCGAAATTGAATGGCGCAGGGGTGACCATATGGCGGCGCTGGCAGCGTATCAAAAGGCCAGCGACTATGCACCCGCGAATCCATGCTACCGTCTGAAGATCGGAGAGTGTCACCATCGCCTAGGCAATGACGAAGAAGCGGCGCTTTTATGTAAAGTGCTGCTCGCACAGGACCCTAACTTCAACCCCGCACGTGCGCTACTCTGCGATATCGAGTTACCCGGCCCCGGCTACATGGAAGTTCTCGCGCATCTGCATGATACTTTGCGGCCATCGACCTATCTTGAAGTCGGGGTGGCGGCGGGCCATACCCTGTGCCTCGCCGCGCGCTCGACAAGTGCCGTTGGAATCGACCCTAATCCCGTCATCAACGTGGCACTGGGGCCGAACACCAAGATTTTCAAAATGACCAGCGATGAGTTTTTCGGCAACGAAAATGCGCAGTCCGTGCTGCAGGGGCGCTCCATAAACATGGCTTTTATCGATGGCATGCATCGCTACGAATTTGTATTGCGCGATTTCAGGGCGATCGAGAAATATTGCGATGCGAGTTCGGTCGTGCTGATCCACGACTGTTATCCGACGGACCGTGAATCTGCAACAAACGTGCAGCTAACCAAATTCTGGAGCGGTGACGTATGGAAGAGCATTGTCGCGTTAAAGAAATACCGCCCTGATCTGAAAATCCACACTATAGCAACAGGACCGACTGGGCTGGCGCTGGTAAGCAACCTCGACAGGAATTCGACTGTCCTCCACGAACACATGGACGAAATCACCGCAGAGATGAATGCTACGGACTTCAGCGCGCTGGAACGCCGTAAGCGCGAGTTGCTGAATTGTTATCCGAATGAGTGGCGGGAAATAGACAGTCTTGTGGCGCGTCGCGGGGTTCATTGACGCAAAGGTAGTTGGCGCCGCACGCAAAACGAGTCATTGAAAAAATGAGCTTCCCTCTGTTTTTCGTCTTCCAAAGGGGCGACATCAAGCCGCCATTTAAGCGGAGCGAGTCATGACCCTGTCACTTGTCATTCGTAGCGTCGTCGGGACCTTCATGATGGTCGGCGGCGCTTCGGCATTGCAGGCGCAGACCTTTCCCATCAAGCCGGTACGCATCGTGACCTCGGATCCCGGCGGCGGCAGCGATGTCATCGTGCGCACCATTGCTCCCGCCATGTCGGCGGCGTTGGGGCAACCAATCGTGGTCGACAACCGTGCCGGTGGCGTGATCGCCGGGGATTTCGTTTCCAAATCGGCGCCCGACGGGTATACGCTGATTTTTTACGCCAACACGCTGTGGTTGTTACCGCTGATGCAGAAGAATGTGCCGTACGATACGGTGCGTGACTTCGTTCCCATCGTGCAGGCCGTCACCTCACCCAACATCCTGGTGGTCCACCCGTCGCTGCCGGTCGCTTCGGTCAAGGAATTGATCACCCTCGCCAAGGCGCGGCCCGGGCAACTCAATTACGCCTCGGCCGCGGTCGGTACCTCCAATCACATTGCCATGGAACTGCTCAAGTCGATGGCTAACGTCGATATCGTGCGCATAGGCTACAAGGGTATAGGCGCGGGCATGATCGATATCGTCGCCGGCCAGGTGCAGATCGCATTTGCAACGACTACGACGACTGCAGCGCATCTGAAGTCAGGACGGCTGCGCGCGCTGGCGATCAGTACTGTGCAGCCCTCGGAGGCATTTCCGCGGCTCCCCACGGTCGCGGCCACGTTACCGGGCTACGAGTCGGCGTCCTATGGTGGATTGCTCGCCCCGGCACGCACGCCGGATGCGATCATTCGGCGGCTTAACCAGGAAGCAATGCGGGCGCTGAGCGGACCCGATATCAAACAGAAGTTCAGCAGTATAGGGTCTGAGGTCGTCGCAAGCTCGCCCGAACAGTTTGCCGCCAGGATCAAGGCTGAAATCGCCGTGGTTGGACAATTGGTGAAGGAAGGGCGCATACGCGGCGAGTAGCGCAGCGCACGTTTGCGCTATCTGCGCTGGAAAGTAAAGAGCAGCGTGTAGCCATCCGGCGTGTTGCCCGCGCCGCCACTACGCCACTGGCTCCACCCTGGTTCTGCATGATCACCGTGTGCTGTGTATCGTCCACCGGCTCAACGCGAGATCTTTTATCAGTATGGTAAGGTTACGCGGCGTGGCAAAAATGGCACGCGTGATGTGGAGGGATTATGCGGTTGTCGCCATCGTTATTGCATAGGCTCGCGGGCATCATTGCTCTTGGCGTCACATCAGTCTATGGTCAAAACTATCCCACGAAGCCCATACGCTTCGTGACATCGGGCGTAGGCGGCAGCCCGGACATCGTGGCGCGCCTCACGGCGGCGGGATTGACGGCATCGCTGGGCCAGCAGGTGATCGTCGATAATCGATCCAGCGGCGTGGTGCCGGGGGAAACCGTGTCCAAGGCGCAACCCGATGGATACACGCTGCTTTTCACCAGCGGCATACTCTGGACCGGACCATTGCTGCAGTCCAAAACGCCTTATAACCCGGTGACGGACTTCGCGCCCATCACGCTTGCGGGAACGGTGGCCAATATCCTCGTCGTGAACGCCTCGTTGCCAGTCGGCACGGTCAGGGAATTGATCGAGTATTGCAAAGCCCGTCCCGGCAAGCTCAACTATGCGTCCTCGTCCATGGGGTCGTCGTCGCATCTTGCGGCTGAGTTGTTTCGTGCCATCGCAGGCGTTGATATTGTGCAGATCAATTACAAGGGCGCCGGCCCAGCGCTCAATGGCTTGCTGACCGGGGAATCACATCTCGCATTTACCAATGCCGCTTCGGTGGCCACACAGGTCAGCGCGGGCAGGCTGAAAGCGCTGGCCACCGGCAGCGCGGAGCCGTCGGCGTTGACTCCGGGTTTGCCGACGCTGGCCGCATCCGGCGTGCCGGGCTATGAGTCCGTGCAGGCGGTCGCTATTTTTGCTCCGGCGAGAACACCCACGATGCTGGTGGAGCGCCTGAATCGCGAAATTGTGCTGGTCCTGAATGCAACCGAAGTCAGGAGCAGACTGGCGAACGTCGGCGTGGAAATCGTGGCCAGTTCACCGGCGATGCTTGCCGTTAAAATGAAATCGGAAATGGTGCGGCTGGGCAAGGTGATCAAGGATGCCGGCATACGCGTTGAATAACGCGATCGGCTCTAACGTGTGCCGCATGATCCGTATGAGTCAGAGCAATACTCGAAGAGGTGGCCCATGGTTCGGTTTGCGGTAGTGATGTATTGCTCGGCGCTGGTGGCCATTCATGCCGGTAGCGCATGCAGCCAGACCTCATCGGCGGGATCTGTGTCGATCTACCCGGTCAAGCCGATACGCATACTGACCACGGGTGTCGGAGGCGCCACTGATTTTGCTTCGCGCCTGATTGCGCAGGGCTTGACGGAAAGTATGGGACAGCAAGTCATCGTCGACAATCGCGCCAGCGCCGCCATCACCGGAGATGTTGTTGCCAAGTCGCCACGCGACGGTTATACGCTGCTCATGATGAGCGCCAGCCTGTGGATCAGTCCGCTGTTGCAGGACACGTCGTATGACCCGGTCAGGGATTTCTCGCCCATTAATTTGGTGGCGACCTCGCCGACCATACTGGTCGTGCATCCGTCGATGCCGGTCAAATCGGTGCGCGAGCTGATTGTCCTGGCAAAGAGCCGGAGCGGAAAGATGAATTACGCAGCGGCGCAGATAGGTTCGACCAATCATCTTGCCGGCGAACTTTTCAAATCCATGGCACGCGTCAATATTGTCGCCGTTCCCTATAAGGGCAGCGCGCTCGCATTGAATGCGCTGTTAACCGGTGAAGTGCAACTGAGTTTCGCGCCGGCGGGCTCGGTCACGGGCCAGCTCAAATCGGGCCGACTCAAAGCGCTGGCGGTCACCTCCGCGCAACCGTCCGTTTTTTTCCCCCGGCATGCCGACCGTTGCATCGTCCGGGGTGCCTGGCTATGAAGCCGAGTCGACATATGGCGTGTTTGCGCCCGCGCAGACGCTTGCGGCTATCGTCAATCGCCTTATTGATCTTTCCTAAATACATGACAACCGATCGTTCGCTCATGCGTTACATTTCCATAGGGTTGATTGGAGATGATGGGCATGGCAAAGAAGCGGTTGAACGAAGCAACAAAGAAGCGGTTGCGCGCCGGGCGCATGTTGCTGGCGG
>CANJQI010000142.1 GCA_947476215.1 Betaproteobacteria bacterium | reverse complement strand
GTCTGCAGCAGCAGGCGCTCCAACGCCGGGTCGAGCGCTATGACCTGCAGTTCCGTTTTCCCCGGGTAAATCTCCTGCACGATGGCGCGCCCAAGCGCGACCCGCACCTGCGCCGTCAGTTCCCCGGCATCCTGCGTGCGCCCGGCGTGCGCCGCGATCACCTCGATGATCGTACGCATGTCGCGGATATGCACGGCCTCCTCAAGCAGGTTCTGCAGCACCTGTTGCAAGGTCGCCATCGGCAGCATCTTCGGAACCACGTCCTCGACGAGCTTGGGCATGTCGCGCGACAGGTGATCAAGCAACTGTTGCAGTTCCTGACGGCCCAGCAGGTCGGCGGCGTGCTCATTGATAAGCTGGCTCAGATGCGTTGCGACCACCGTGCCGGCGTCCACCACGGTATAGCCGGATTGATGCGCGTGATCGCGCATCTCCGCGGCGACCCACACGGCCGGCATGCCGAACGCAGGATCCACGGTTGCCGTTCCCGGCAACTGGGCCGTAACGCGGCCGGGATTGATCGCAAGCAGCATGCCGGCATGAGATTCATGCTGGCCGATCTCCACGCCTTTCAGGGTGATCCGATAGCCGTTGGGCCGCAATTCAAGATTGTCACGGATGTGTACCGCCGGCGGCAGAAAACCGATTTCCTGGGCGAACTTGCGCCGGATGGCCTTGATACGCCGCAGCAGTTCTCCGTCCTGCCCCTTGTCGACCAGAGGTATCAGCCGGTAGCCCACTTCCAGACCGAGCGTGTCGACCTGCGTGACGTCATTCCAGCTGACGTCCTCCGATTCCACCACCTTTGGTGGCGGCGGTGCAGCGGCAATTTCCTTTTGCGCGAGATTGCGCTTTTGCACCAGGTAAGCAACACCGCCAAGCGCCGCCGCAAGCAGCAGGAACGCAATGTGCGGCATGCCGGGCACCATACCCATGATGCCAATGATGCCGCCGGTCAATGCCAGGGCCTGGGGCTTGTCGAACATCTGCGACACCAACTGCTGTCCGGTGTCCTGATCGGTGCTGACGCGGCTCACCACCAGGCCGGCGGCGGTGGAAATGATCAGCGCCGGAATCTGCGCGACCAGTCCGTCTCCGATGGTGAGCAGCGTGTAAACCTTGGCGGCGCTTGCGATATCCATGTCGTGCTGAACCACGCCCACCACCAAACCGCCGAAAATGTTGATGAACAGTATGATGATGCCGGCCACGGCATCGCCGCGCACGAACTTGCTGGCGCCATCCATGGAGCCAAAGAAGTCGGCCTCCTGGGCTATCACCGCGCGACGCTTGCGCGCGTCTTCCTCGCCGATCAGGCCGGCGTTGAGGTCGGCATCGATTGCCATCTGCTTGCCCGGCATCGCATCCAGGGTGAAGCGCGCACCGACTTCCGCGATGCGGCCGGCGCCCTTGGTGATGACGACGAAGTTGATCACCACCATGATGACGAACACCACCAGACCCACCGCATAGTTGTCGCCGACCAGAAAATGTCCGAACGATTCGATCACTTTTCCGGCTGCGGCCGGACCGGTATGGCCTTCGAGCAGCACCACGCGCGTCGAGGCGATGTTCAGCGACAGGCGCAACAGCGTCGTGAGCAGCAGAACGGTCGGAAATACCGCGAAGTCGAGCGGTTTCACCGTGTACATGCCGACCAGCAACACCATGATGGAGAAGGCGATGTTGAAAGTGAAAAATATGTCGAGTACGAATGGCGGCAGCGGCAGCACCATCATCGACAACAGCATGATGATGAGCAGCGGCGCCGCGAGTCCGCGCGCGAACTCGGCGGAACCGGGCCGCATCCGCTGCAGCACAGCCATCATGACGAGACCTCGCGCGGATCAAGACCGGGCGGCACCACTATCGTCGGCAATGGCGCCAGCGCGATATCGCCGAATTCGCGGTGGCGGCGCAACTGGAACACGTAGGCCAGTATTTCGGCCACCGACGTGTACAGCGCTTCCGGAATCTCCTCGCCGATCTCGGTGTGATGATAGATCGCGCGCGCCAGCGCCGGAGACTCAAGCACCGGAACCTGATGTTGCGCCCCCAGTTCGCGGATGCGTGCCGCCACCAGATCCGCGCCTTTGGCCACCACCCGCGGCGCGCGCATCTTGCGGTCTTCATAACTCAGGGCGACCGCATAGTGCGTGGGGTTGGTGACGATCACGCTGGCTTTGGGCACTTCCGACATCATGCGCCGGCGTGCCATCGCGCGCTGCTGATTGCGGATCGCCTGCTTGATCTGCGGATCGCCTTCGCTTTCCTTGTGCTCCTGGCGCACTTCCTCGCGTGACATCTTCAGATCGTCGCCATGCCGCCACAACTGGAACGGCACGTCGGCGGCCGCGACCACGACCAATGCGCCGCCTATGATCAGAAACGCGATGCCTGCGATCTGTGCGGTGCGCGCGATGGCGGCGGCGGGCGTCACTGTGACGAGTTGCAGCAGGGGTTCCTGGTAGTGCCACATCACCGCCACCGCCACCACTGTGATCAGGGCCGATTTCACAAGAGCCTTTAGGAGTTCCGCGACACCGTGCCACGAGAACAGGCGACCGAACCCGGCGACAGGATCAAGACGATTCCAGTCGATACGCAAGGCCTCGGTGCTCAAATTCCATCCGCTGAGAAGTTGCGGCGCGGCAAACGCGACGATCAACAGCACCGCCAGAAACGGCGCCATCGCGAACATCCCGTCCCACGCCAGGTCCTGCAGGCGCACCGTCATCTGCGCCGGATCAGATGCGTCCGAGGTATCGAGCTGCAGGCCGCGGCTCAACATGGCGCGCATCTGTTCGAAAAGGTGCGCGCCCAGCCACCACAGACCACCACCGCCTGCCATGAGCATGGCAAAGGTCGTCAGCTCGTGAGAACGTGCGAGATGCCCTTCCTCGCGCGCCTTTTCGAGGCGCCGCGGGGTCGCGGATTCTGTGCGTTCGGAGTCGTTCGGTTCGGCCATGGGAATTCAATGTGGTAGACGATCAGTATCGGCGTTCGCGGACGATCACGAAGCGGCGAGTAAACGCACATAACAGTTGTTATTCGCGCGATGCAAGGTTTCGGATTTATAAACTCTCAACGCAGAGGACGCGGGGGGCGCGGAGGAAATCGGAAATAGATCGTGCAGGCGATAGACACAACATGCCTGGCACGGGTATTCCTCTGCGATCCCCTGCGTCCTCTCCGTTAGAAGGTGTACCGCAGCAGCGGCGTAGCGGCGTAGCGGCGTAGCGGCGTAGAATGGATCGAGCGCAGCGACACCCATCAAACGAACTCGGCTATGGCATACAGCGCTTGATGGGTTTCGTGCCGCACCCCATCCTACTGGTTAGAGGCGCAGCCGCGTCAGAAGAAGTTCGCGGCCTCGGCCACGGGTTTGCGTTCGAGCGGCGGTACTCCGTACCACGTCCAGTCGGCGTCGGCTTCACGGGCAACCGCGGCGACGCGTTCCGCCGCTTCATCGCAGGAAATGTTGAGCAACTCCGAAATCCGTTCGTAATCGTACGGCAGCGCGAGATTGTCCCAACCGTGCGCGGAATGCCTGGCCAGCGCCGCGGCCCGGGCGACGATCTGCACACGCGGATTCTGCATACGCGTTTCATCCATCAGGTTGCGCAGCAGCGCCGGCAGTTGCCACGCCGCGATCAGTTCGAGCTGCAGATCCAGCAAACGAAAACCGATGACATCGCGCTGCACATCCTCGCTGCGCAGTGTGCGGTCGAGCTGTTGCGTCCCGGCGATCTCCAGCGCCAGTGCCGGTGCGTAACACCACAGCATCATTTCCGCGATGTCATGCAGCAAGGCCGCGATCATGATTTCCTGTGGATCAACATCGTGCCGGCGCTGTGCCCAGTCCTGCGCGTATAGCGCGGCATGGCGCGCACGGCTCATGACCTTGCGCAGGCCGTCCAGCGCGTTCCCCGCGCCGCTTAATCTGGCCTCTATCGTCGAGTGTCCGACGAAGTGCGCGAAGAACGGTGTCGTGCCCAGCATCATCAGGGCATGCGCAATGGTCGTGATATCTGCCGTGCGGTGGCGACTACGATGTTGTTGCAGATACTGCAGCACCTGGACGGTCATCAGCGGATCGTGCAGGACGACCTGCGAAATGCGCTTCGGTGTCGCGGCGTCGCCAGCCTGCTGCAGGACGGTCAGTTCGTTGGCCGTATGCGCGAGCACCGGAAGCTTGATCTCCCTCAACATGCCCACCCAGTGCTGCAATGCGGTGGTCACGAGCAATGCTCCTCCATGCGCCACACGTAAAGCACCGAATGCATGCAGTCAGCGACCGGAATCGTGCAGCTGGGCTCAACGCCGGGAGCATCAAATGTATTGCTGATCAGCAGGCTGCCGGGACGCATTTCGCTGCACGCCTTGTGCCACAGACGCGCCATCGGCTGCGGCGACAGACAGGCATAAACGACGTCGTAGCTTGAAAAGTCCTCGGACCAGCAATTCCCGCAACTGACACGCACCGCGGCGTGCCCACGCACGCGCCAACGGCTCACGAGATACGACAATGGAGCCGTCTCTATGCCGTCATAGTGTCCGCCCGGAACCAGGCGCGCCATGTCCAACAGCACGGATCCGGTTCCACAACCCAAATCGAGAAATCGCACGCCACGCCGTTTCGGCAGCAGTTGCGCCACGGCCCGGTTCACGCCGGTAGTGGTCAGAAACAGCGGCACGCGATGCCGCCAAGCCGCGCCATTGACCACGGCGACATGAATGAATGCCACCAGGTATACCGCCAGCGAGATCTGCCATTCCTGCAACGCAGGCAGCGCCGGCACGAACAGCACAGTGATCGGCAACCACCACACCGGCAGGCCGCCAAACACGCCAGGCATGGCCGCGCTGCCGCCTTCCATCCGGCACCAGGCGCTGCCCGGCAGAAAATCCGGCGCGCGTGCGGCGATCACCAGCGCCGCGATCGCCCACACCGGCAACGGTTCCCGGGACGGAATCATTGAATTTTCCGTGATTCGCATCAGCGAAACAGGTCCATACTCACCCTCTCCTTCCGCGAGACGGCGGGGGCGAGAACGGGAATTCGCGGGCCATGGCCCGTGCCGTTTGAGCGGCACCTGCTTGCAAGCAGGTGCGCGCGCTGCAAGTGAGGGATTGAGCACTCCGACTTTCATCTATTGTGAAACGCTCAATAGTTCAGCGGCTTTTATCATCCGGCGTGTCCTTGGCGGCACCCTTGTCGTTGGCGACCGTGACACCGCCGCTGACGCGGTTGAGAGACTCCTCCGCGTCGCGGGACAAGACGATGATCGCAATGCGCCGATTGGCCGGGCTCGTCGGATCGTTTGCGTCGAACAATACCGCGGATGCCATACCCACCACGCGCTTGATCTTGCCGTCCGAGATGCCGCCGCTTACCAGCACGCGGCGCGATGTATTGGCGCGCTCCGCCGACAGCTCCCAGTTGCTGTAGCCGCGCTCTCCCGCGGCATACGGCGTGGCATCCGTATGCCCGACGAGACTCAGCCGGTTCTCGACCTCGTTCAGCGGTTTGCTGAGAGCGAGCAAAATATCCCTCGCATACGGTTTTAGCTGTGCACTGCCCAGATCAAACATCGGACGATTCAGCGCATCCATGATCTGTATGCGCAGCCCCTCGGATGTCATGTCTATCATCAACTGGTTGCGGTATTGCTGCAGCAATTCGTTGGCGGCAATCAGCTCTTCAAGCCGCGCCTTCAGGCCCTTGAGCTTGGCGATCTCGCCGCGCGCCACTTCGGCCTGCGCCTCGCGCGGACTGATGCGCCGCCTCGCCTCCTTCACTTCGCCGCGCCGCATCTGCAGGTCGTCGCTGCGGGTAAGATCACGCCCGCCGGCGTTGATCGCGCTCGTCCTGTCGCCTGCCCCGCTGCCCCCCGACAGAGAAACCTTGAGCGGTGACTGGAAGTATTCAGCGATGCCCTGCAGTTCGCCCTTGGTGGTCGCGCCGAGCAACCACATCAGAAGAAAGAATGCCATCATGGCGGTCACGAAGTCGGCATACGCGATTTTCCACGCGCCGCCATGATGCCCGCCGGAGCTCTTCTTGATGCGCTTTATAACGATCGGGCGCTGGGTATCGTCGGCCATGTGGGTGTCATCCGCAAACCGCGTATTGAACTATCATTTCTTTTGCTTGACGTGCACTTCGAGCTCGGTGAACGACGGCCGTTCCGTCGAGTACAGAACCTTGCGGCCGAACTCCACAGCCAGGGCCGGCGAGTATCCGTTCAGGCTGGCGAGCAGCGTCACCTTGACGCACTCGAACATCTTGGTCGACTCATCGAGCTTCTGTTCAAGCACGCTCGCCAACGGACCGACGAAACCATAGGCAAGCAAAATGCCGAGGAAAGTTCCAACAAGAGCGTTGGCAATCAACATGCCGAGTTCCGACGGCGGTATGCCCACCGATGCCATCGTATGCACCACGCCCATGACCGCCGCCACGATGCCGAATGCCGGCAAGCCGTCGCCGAGCTTGGCGACGCTGTGTATAGGCATCTCGCCCTCGTGATGGTGGGTGCCGATTTCATTGTCCATCAGATTCTCGATCTCGAAGGCATTGAGATTTCCACCCACCATGAGCCGCAGGTAATCGGTTATGAACTCTAGAATATGATGGTCGGCGAGTATGCTCGGATATTTCGCGAACAGCGGACTCTGCTCGGGGTTTTCAACGTCGCTTTCTATGGTCATCAGCCCTTCCTTGCGAACCTTGGCAAGGACGTCGTACAGCAAGGCCATAAGGTCCATGTACATCGCTTTGCTGTAGCGCGATCCCTGGAGAACAGTCGGCAGTGTCTTGAGGGTGGCCTTGATGGCTTTTCCGGAATTGCCGACGAGAAATGCACCCACCGCGGCGCCGCCTATCATCAGCAATTCGACCGGTTGAAGCAGTGATGACAGATGTCCCCCCGCCAGCGCGAATCCGCCGAACACGGACACAATCACTATGATATATCCACCGATTACCAGCACTTACGACCTCCTGGTTGTTTTGACAATCCACGTCCGGGACCGTGACCTTTGCAGACTAGCACCGTGAAGCTAGCGTCGAAGGCGCGAATAGGAAGTGAAAAACCGCGCTGTTTGTGGATGCGCTGAGCAGTCCGTTGTCGCCAAAGGGTTGACGACCACCTTCTATTGCCGCCTGCTCCAACTTCGTTTGCGTGCGTAATCGTAGGGAGGAATTTATGCCGTCTGCCGCGACCGCGCGGAGCGTACGTCCGACCCGACGCCTATGACGTTGTCGAATTTCCGAGACGGCACCGGCGCAGGCGCGAGCGCGGCAGCCTCGGCGGCCGCTTTGCGCGTCTTGCCGGCGCGCGACGGAACATGGCACATGCCGCAAACATAATTTCTGTGCAGATCCATCGCATCCATGATGAAGTGACCACCGCACTCGTTGCATGGAACGGCGCTCAACATCTTGGCGTCGAAAAAACGTACCAGACTCCATGCACGGGTCAGGCTCAATACGCATTCGAGCCGGTTCACCTCTACGTGCTCAAGATACAGGCGGTATGCCTTGATAATTGCTTCGATGCCGTGGACGCCGGCATTTTTTCCAAGGTACCGGTAAATATCGATAAACAACGATGAATGAATATTCGGTTGCCAGCTCAGGAACCAGTCTGTGGAGAACGGCAGCATCCCTTTCGGGGGCGAAACGCCTTTGACCTCCTTGTAAAGCTTGAGCAGACGCTCGCGGCTGAGATTCGTCTCCGATTCCAGCACCTGCAGGCGCGCGCCGAGTTTTACCAGTTCGACTGCCAGGTTGATCTGTTTTGCTTCCGTAACGACACTTTTGTTGCGCATGCGTTTCTCCGGTGTTTCCAGCGTATTCCCGCGACTATCAGACCAACCCTGCGGCGGATTGTCCGGCCATCAGCACCGCGGCATGCGACGGCGCCATCGGTTTGACTTTGCCATGATCGGTCAACAGACCCAGCAACAGGCGGTCATCCACACGGAACCGGCACAGCAACATGTTGGACGCCGCCATCTTTAAAACCTGACCCGGCGACAACTGTTCGAGTATGTCGGCAACCTCCTGGCTTATGCCGAGACGAAAGATGCCAGTGGCCTTGTCCAGTCTGATCATCTGTTGCGCGAGCAGCAGGTAGGCAAGATTGGTTTCACGGATTTCGCCCAGCAGTTGTTCATTACTCATTTCAGACCTCCGTTAGACAATTGATATCAGATGCTACGGTATGGAGTATGCCGATGGTGGGGCTCGTCCTTAAGAGGAATACTTCCATTAAATGCCGTGTACATTTGACAGCATGGCGTGTAGGAAGGATTCCTACATGCGCCGCATTCCCGGAGCATGGAGTGCCCCAATCAGGCAGCAGGCGCGCCACTGACCGGGTCCAGGCCGAAGGCACGAACAAGGCGGCATTTCTCTGGTTACTCCAGCAGTCGCATTGAGCCCTCACCACGTAAGCTGTCCGAGTTATTCGATTGTTTCGGACAGACGATATTTAAATGGCGGTCATCGCGGTTTTCAATCAAAAAGGCGGCGTGGGCAAGACCACCACGGCTCTAAACGTGTGCGCGGGATTGGCATTGCTGAAATCTGATCCGCTGGCGATCGACCTCGACCCGCAGGGACATCTGACGCTGGCATTCGGCGTCAAATCCGTCGCTGCCAAGCACAGTGTCTATGCATTCTTCGATCAGAATCTGCCACTTTCCGAAGTGATGCAGCATATGCCGTCAGGACGCCGCCTTATCGCGGCGACGCTCGAGTTAAGCAAAGTCGATGCACTGCACGGCGGGAACCCGCAAATCGCGATGCGCCTGAAGGAAGGCCTACGCAGCGGGTTTGGCGACAGTAAAGCGCCGGTGATCATCGACTGTTGTCCGATGCTGAGCGTGCTCACCCTCAATGCGCTCATCGCCGCCGACCGTGTACTGATACCGGTATCAGCGGACTATCTGTCACTGCAGGGTGTGGATCGCCTCGACCGTGCGCTTAACGTGCTCGAAACGAAATTCGGTCGAAAGATTCCGAGGCGCGTGGTGGTAACCCGGTTCGACGCCCGGCGCAAACTGTCCTTCACCATCTACGACGAACTGAAGAGTCGATATGGCGCGTCGCTGTGTGCCACGCGCATCGTCGAGAACGTCTGCCTTGCCGAGAGTCCTATGCACGGCCAGGACATCTATGCATTTGCGCCATCGAGTCCGGGTGCGCGCGACTATCGGGCTCTGATCCAGGAATTGGGATCATGCGGTTTTTTCAACTGATCCTGCCCCCGTACGCCACACGTTTCTACACATCTTCGCCCGTGTCGGATGGGTAGAGGCATGAAACCCATCAGCTACGGCATGTTGCAACGGCGGCTGTTTGATGGGTGTGGCTGCGCTCGACCCATCCTATGCCGTGACTGACCCTGCCCCACGCCCGTGCGTGGCGGCTTATTGTACCCTGCAGAAATCCGAAAATGGCGATGGTTTCGGACTTTAAAGCTGCCTGAGCTGCGCGAGGGTGACACTTGCCGCGCCGCCTTCACTGATGACCATTACCGTGCCGTTCTTCACACCACCCAGGGTCAGCGTCGGACTGCGCACCGGAACCTGAACCACGGGCGCCGTCGCAACGACGAGCGCTGCTTCCTGTACGGTGCCAGTGTCCGCCAGTGCTGAAACCGCCATGCCGAACACGGCCGGTATTAAACCTATCCTGTTGCTTAGAAAATGTTTTATATCCACCGTCGTCTCCTTTTAGTCACCGTGCAGCGGCGCGGCGTTACGCGCTTGTAGTCACTGCTCTGTCGGCACGGCGGGCGCTAACACCGCGGCCACAATACCGCCTGCTTTGAGCCGGACTCCTCTTCACCTTCGGTGAGCGGCTGCACACCGTTTAATCGCGCCGCCAGCGTCGCTGTATAGGGATCATCCTCGGCAAGCGCCTCCGCGTATTTCGCGAGCGGATCCTCAAGCATTTGCAACCTCCGCAGACGCGGCAGACGCCGGGCGGCGTGCCACCAGCACGCGATTGCGCCGCGCGCGTTTCGCCGCGTACATGGCTTCGTCGGCGCGTTTGAGCAGCGCCGCCTGATCGTCCTCGCCGTACATCTCGGCGATGCCGGCGCTGAAGCGAATCTGCAGTTCACCACCGGCAATCGGCAGCCGCTCGGTATCCAGCTTCAAACGCAGACGGTCCACCACGTAAAACGCCAGCTGCGTGGCGGTGTCCGGAAGGGCGACCACGAATTCCTCGCCGCCAAACCGGCATAGCACGTCAGTCTCACGCACCGCCAGCTTGATGATTTTGGAAAAGTGCACGAGTGCCTGATCGCCGACATCGTGCCCATGTTCATCGTTGATGCGTTTGAAATGATCAATGTCGAGTATGGCCACGGACAGGGTCGATTTAGTGCGGCGCGCGCGATCTCGCGGCCGAGGATCTCTTCCATCCCGCGGCGGTTGGTGGATCCGGTCAACGGGTCGGTGCGAACCTGGGCACGTGTTTTTTCCAGTTCGGTCGTTACCTGTTCAAGACGCGTACGCGTGGATTCGAGTTCGTTGCGCGACGTTTCTATGGTTTTCTGCATCGCAAGCCCGGACGCGGTCAACCCTTCGATCAGACCACGCACACCATCCGGGCCCAGTTGATCGACCTCGCCAAACATGGCCTTCAGATCACTGCCAAAACGTTCGATGCCGACCGTCAATCCGGCCGCGGTCTGCCCTATCGTTTCAGCCAGATTAAGCAGGACTCCGGCGCCTTCGGAGGCGGCAACCTGCGCTGGCGAATTGGCATGGGTGCTGGCAGACAGCCCTGCCGCACGCCGGTATTCACGCGAATAATTTTCCGGTGTCGGCGGAACAGACGTGCGGACCAGTTCCATCAACGCATAACGCGCGATGGCGACAGGATTGCAGTCTTGCATGTTTTGCGCTGACATTCTGCGTGCCGCGGATTTTCTGTTTACGTTACGGTCGGTGAAAAAAGTCAGATGGATGCGACCAACGGTACGCGCCGTCCGCCCGCCACCGCCCACAATATCGCCGCGGATTTCTGGTCGACGCCGGCCAGCGATGCTTCGACGCGCAGGCCGGGCGGCATCTTGATGCCGGAACGAAAAACTTCCGTGAAAGCATCCGCGGGCAGCGGTCGCGAAAATAAAAAACCCTGCATGAGCCGGCAGCCGCGCGCGCGCAGGAAATTCGCCTGTTCAACCAGTTCCATGCCTACGGCAACCACTTCCAGACCCATCGCCTTGCCGCGAGTGATGATAGTCGCCGCGATAGCGGCATCATGGCCGTCAGTCAGCACGTCCTTGACGAAAGAACGGTCGATCTTGAGCACATTGAGCGGAAAGCGTTTGAGGTAGGCAAGCGAGGAGTAGCCTGTGCCGAAATCGTCCATAGCCTGCTCGACGCCCAGCGCGCGCAAGGCGTGCAGGCGGCTTACCGCGCGCTCGACATCCTCCATCAGCATGCTTTCGGTAATCTCGCCTTCGATCAGGGAAGGCGCGACACCGAATTCGCGCAGTGCACTCGATATCACATCGCCCAGACCATCTTCACGAAAACTATGCGCAGAGAAATTGATCGACACCGGAAGCACCATCAGGCCGGCACTCTTCCACTGACCAAGCTGACGACACGCGGCGCGCACCACCCACGCCGTGAGCGGAATGATGAGGCCGCTTTCTTCGGCGATTGAGATGAATTCGTTCGGCGCCACCAGGCCGCGTCGCGGATGCTGCCATCTGACCAGCGCTTCCGCTCCGGCGAGCCGTCCGGTGGTGGCATCGACGCGCGGTTGATAGAACAACATGAGTTCGTCGCGATCGATGGCCGCGCGCAGATCGTTCTCGGTATCGAGTTTTGACAGCGCGTGCGTGTTCATCTCGTGCGTGAAAAAACACCGCGTGCCGGTGTTCCGCAGCGTGGCTTCGTGCAGGGCGGCCTCGGCGTTCTTGAGCAGCATGCCGACCTCATCGCCGTTATCGGGAAACACCGCGATGCCTATGCTGGCGGTCAGTGCCAGCGCATGCTCACCGCATTGAAAGGGCTGGGAAATGGCGGCAGCGAGGCGGCGCGCGATCACGGCAGCGTCTTCGGCACGCTTGATTTCCGCCAGAAATATCGCAAAACCGTCGCCGCTCATGCGCGCCGTCACGCCGGCGCCGTGTACATCCTGAGTTGTGCTTGCGAGATCGCTGGCGCGCAAACACTCCACCATGCGGCGGGCAATTTCCTTCAGCAACTGGTCCCCAACCGCATGTCCGAGCGTTTCGTTGATGCGCTTAAAGCGGTCGATGTGGATATCGAGCACCGCGGCATTCGCATTCTGGCGCCGCGAGCGATTCAGTCCATGCTGCATGATTTCGGAAAACAGTTTGCGCTTCGCCAGCCCGGTCAGCGGGTCATAGTCGGCGAGTTGCCGAATGCGGTCTTCGGCCTCCACCCGTTCGGTAATGTCCTGGGTTGTGCCTTCAATGCGTTTGACAAGTCCGGCTTGGTCGCGAAATACCTCGATCTGTTCGTAAACCGTGCGTACCACGCCGTCATTGCGCAATATGCGGAAAGCCATGGAATACGGATGTCCGTGGGCGATCGCCAGATTTACCGCCTCGGCAACAAAAGCCACATCATCAGGATGCACGTAGCGCAGAACGTCCCGCCACTGGTGATCCGGGCTCAGCGCATGCCCGCCGATGACATCAAGATACTCGGTGGAACACTCGAATTTCGCGGAGTTTGGCTGCCAAGTCCAACTGCCCAGCCGCGCTATGCGTTGCGCATTGGCGAGCCGCCCGCGGTGCTGTTCTATTACGTCCACCATTCGCGCCGCGCGCAATGCATAACGCACACGGTGATCGAGCAGGGTGGCGTCGATGGGTTTGGCAATGAAGTCCGTTGCTCCGGACTCATACGCGGCCTCGATGGAAGTCGTATCGTCCAAACCGGTGAGCATGATGAGCGGAATGCGCTCCATGCCCGGTCGACTGCGCAGTGTGCGGCATACTTCGCAGCCGTCCATTTCCGGCATCATCACGTCCAGCAAGATCAGATCCGGACGGCACTGTTCGATCTGCGCGAGTCCGCTGATTCCGTTATCCGCTTCACTGACGTCAAAGCCCGCAGCCTTCAGGGATTCGGCGGCCAGCGTACGAACGGGCAGATCGTCGTCGACGATCAACAGGCGCGCGATGGCGCTTTCGCGGCTCATGATATCAAACTCAGGCAGGCTGCGCACAAATCGAACGGCAAGCGCGCCAGTCGTGCAGCATGAAATCGAAATCGATACCGCATGCCCTACCTTCAGATTGATTTCGCTTCCATGGAACATGCCGACAAAGCAGTGTTCCGGATACCGTGCTCAGCGAAATTTGGACCGCAGGTCCGCCCTCTTGATCAAGCGGCAGCACGAACCCCAGCCATGTGCACCAGTAACGGCGTGCGCCGGAAATCCTTGAATGTGGGTGCCTGGATAGAATTGGACAGCGAGGCCTGCGTGCGCTTACGTTATTTCCAGAACCGCAACCGCTCAACGCAGAAGACATGGAGGACACAGAGGAGCGCAGGGGAAAAGATCGGACAGAAATATGGGTTTCCTCTGCGCCCTCCGCGTCCCCAGCGTCCTCCGCGTTGCGCGTTTGAACTGACCCAGACTCGAAAAAGCTGAGCCTTGGGCCTCAGGCCACCTGATCCAGAAGTTCCGTCTGTAACGCGCTCAGCACGGCGCCAAGCAGTGATTCGATGCGCAGCACCAGCCAACGCTCGATTTGCGGATCACTTTCAGGCTGGCGGATGGCTTGCTCGAGCCGCGTGCAACATCCGGCGAGTTCCGTC
>CANJQI010000141.1 GCA_947476215.1 Betaproteobacteria bacterium | reverse complement strand
GTTAAGTTGACCAAAATAATGACCATGGTCATGGTGCCGGTCATCCAAGAAGTGGTCGCGAAAAATTGAACAGCGCTATAAGTGGAAACTCCGGGCACAATGCCGGGCCGTAGACGGTCTGGCGAGAAGGAGTTTTAAATGGTCAAGAAATCAGCGCGGCGCACTCGCCGCACCCACAACCCTTTATTCAAGGCACGAGTAGCTCTGGCGGCTCTGCGAGAGGATCGCACATTGGCCGAGCTATGCAAGCAATTCGAGGTGCATTCCAACTAGATCTCCGATTGGAAGCAACGGTTGGTTGCGCATGCGGCCGATGTCTTTGGTGGTGCCGATATTCCCGAGCCGGTGGATTTGGCGCCACTGCACGCCAAGATCGGTCAACTGGCATTGGAGAATGATTTTTTGGAAGGCGCGCTCACCAAGGCGGGATTGCTGAGCGCAAAACCATGATCGATTATTCCCACGATCTGACTAATACGCGTCAAGCGGCACTTCTGGGCATGATCCGAGGCATGGTGTACTACCTACCGCGACCGGTCAGCGATGCTGATCGGGCTCTGATGCGCGCAATTGACGAGATGCATCTGAAGCATCCTTTCATGGGTTCGCGCATGCTGCGCCGCCAGCTGGCCGCCGAAGGCATCTACGCTGGTCGGCGCCACATCGCCACGCTCATGCGTCGCATGGGCATTGAGGCATTGGCGCCGCAGCCAGGCACCAGCAAGGCGAAGCCTGGGCACAAGATATATCCGTATCTGCTGCGCAACGTGGCGATTGTTCGTGCCAATCAGGTTTGGGCGCTGGATACGACCTACATTCCGATGGCTTGCGGCTTCGTTTACCTCGTTGCTGTGGTGGATGTCCCCAGCCGCAAAACGCTTGCCCACAAGGTATGTATATCCCTGGAGGCATGCCATGCCCGAGAGGTCGTCGAGCACGCCTTCGCGCGGTATGGCACGCCGGAGATCGTCAATACCGACCAGGGTAGCCAATTCACGGCCACCGAGTTCACGGATTCGGTGCTGGCCAAGGGCTGTCAGTTGTCGATGGACGGGCGCGGTGCATGGCGTGACAATGTCTTTGTCGAACGTTTGTGGCGCAGCGTGAAGTATGAACGCGTCTACCTCAAAGCCTACGACAGCGTGAGCGCAGCGCGCGCCGACATTGCTGACTACTTCCACTGGTATAACACGGCACGCCTACATTCGAGCCTCGATAACCTCACCCCTGAGAAGGCCTACCTCGCTTTGTTACCACAAATGGCAAAAGCGGCGAAGAATAAAATCTTCGGTGCGCTCCGAGTTGTTCACTACGAATGCGCGTTGCTCTCAGGTGACGTTCTCCGTACCGTATTTAACCCGCCCGGATTCCACTTATAAATCGGGGAAAGTTGTTCAAACAAGCGGGACCACTTCTGTGCTTCCCCGGAATAGGGCCATGAAGAAACCATGGCCTTCTTCCGGGCTACGTTCAGGGCTAACCGGAGCGAAGGCGAAGGATCAGCGGTTTCTTTCATATGGATTGAATAGTTACATAATCGCTTTAACAGGAATGATTATGCGGCTGCATCATGCTACATGGATGACCTGAATAGTCATGATGACGCTCGCGCCCGGCGTGGTGTCGGCACAATCCGTTGTACAGGATACGGCGCGGGCATATCCCACGAAACCGATACGCATCATCACGTCTGAGTCCGGCGGAGGCACCGACGTCGTGGCTCGCGCGCTCGCGCAAGGAATCTCGGGTCCCCTGGGCCAAAACGTCGTGGTGGACAACCGCGTGTTCGCGCTTTCGGGTGAACTGGTGGCCAGGGAAACTCCCGATGGTTATACCCTGCTGGGTGGTGGTACGCCCTTCTGGACCGCGCCGCTGCTGCAAAAAATGCGCTACGATGTTGTGAAGGACTACGCGCCCATCTCCCTCCTCACGCGCGCGCCCAGCGTGCTGGTTGTGCATCCACCGTGCCGGCCAAGTCCGTCAAGGAATTGATGGCGCTGGCGAGGAACAGGCCTGGTGAGCTTAACTACGGTTCCGGTCTCGCGGGCACGGCCAATCACCTGGCCGGAGAACTGTTTAAGTCGATGGCCGGCCTCAACATAGTGCGTATTCCGTTCAAAGGCACCGGACCGACCGTCACCGCCATCATCGGAGGCCAGGTTCAGTTGATGTTCGGCAACGCAAGCGCGACCGCGCCACATATCACTGCGGGCAGGTTGAGGTCGCTGGCGCTCGCCAGCCTGCAACCATCACCGTTGTTTCCTGGCCTGCCTACCGTGGCGGTCAATCTGCCCGGATTCGAAGCTGGGTCCATGAACGGTTTGTTCGCGCCGGCCAAAACGCCGGTGGCTATCATCCGCAAGCTCAACCAGGTGGTGGCGCGATTTCCCCGCGCCGTGGAAACGCGCGCGCGCTTGCTGAGCAATGGGCTGGAGGCCGTGGGTAATTCGCCTGACGAGTTTGCAGCAACCATCAAATCCGAGATTGCGCGACTGGGCAAGGTCATCAGCGACGTGGGAATACGCGAAGGCCAGGAATAAAGCGACTGCGGGAGTCATCCAAGACCGTAGCAAATATCGCGCAGCAGATGAGGATTCCTGTTGCATGAATTGCCGGGTAACGTGGCGCCGCGTCAACTGGTTCGACGTGTTAGAAATAAGGCAAAATCCGGTTCCGGATTAATGTTCCAATAGTCGATCAGAAGAAAGGGCATGACATGACGCAGCAAACCGCGGCACAACGACTGGCGCGCTGGGTGGTCGCGCTACGTTACGAAGATTTGACGCCAGACGCAATCTACCATGCCAAGCGCTGCGTGCTGGATACGCTGGGCGTGCAATTGCGCGGCGCCACGCTGCCGTGGGTTCAGCCCGCCTACCTGTATGCGCGGTCGATAGGCGGCAACGACGTTGCAACCATTTCGTATCACGGCGAGCGCGTGCATGCGCCGTATGCCGCGTACGCCAATTCCGTGTTCAGTTACAGTTGCGAACTGCAGCATCATGGCTCGCCTGGCAGCGCCC
Organism: Betaproteobacteria bacterium; assembly: GCA_947476215.1. GTDB lineage: Bacteria > Pseudomonadota > Gammaproteobacteria > Burkholderiales > SG8-41 > PALSA-1004. The sequence goes on along the minus strand of CANJQI010000141.1, from coordinate 10,819 downwards.
ATGTTGGTGTCATCGTCGTCCCGGTGGTGCAGGCGCTGGGCGAACAGCTAGGCGCCAGCGGCAAGGACATTATTACCGCCATGGCGGCCGCCTACGAGGCGCAGGGGCTCCTGGGTGATGCCATCTACACAGCTGAGTTCCCGCGCCATTACCGTGCCAAGGAGCGCCACTTCCATCTGCAGGGGATGGTGGGCGTATTCGGCGCCGCTGCTGCTGCCGGCAAGTTGCTGGGGCTCACCGAAGAGCAGCAGACGCACGCCTTCGCGATTGCCGCCAACCTCGCCTCCGGTCTGCTCGAATACGATTCGGCAGGCGGCGAGGAAAAGCGTACGCATGGCGCGATGGGCGTGCGCAGCGGCATGCAGGCTGCCATGCAGGCCCGGTTGGGGCTCACGGGACCCCTGTCGGCGTTTGAAGGACGTCACGGATTCTTTGCCGCGTTTGGCGGAGCCCAGCCTTCGCGGCCTGAAACGTTGTTTACCGAATTCGGCAATCCGTACTGCATCACCCGCTGCCGCTACCGCATTTATCCGGCCATAGGAACCAGTCACAGCCCGATTGCCATCGTAAGCAACCTGATGAAGGAACACGCTTTCCACTATCGCGACGTGGAGCATGTGCGTGTCGGTGTGTATGAGCGCGGTTTGCTGCACGTGGGTTCGGTCAAGCGGCCGCATGACGTTATCAGCGCGCAGGCCAGTCTCGCCTACAGTCTGGCGGTGAGGCTGGCAAAGGGCGCCAACACGCTCGAAATGTATATCGATCCCGCAATGTGGAGCGACTCGGAAATTCTTTCCATCGTGGACCGGGTCGAACCTTATGCGGTCACCAAACCGGATTTTCCGCGCTATTCAAAGGTCGAGATTACGCTGAAAAACGGCAAGGTGCTCGCGGGTGAACTGGACTATACGCCCGGCGAAGAGGACGTCCCCTTCAGCGACGAAATCATGGCCGACAAATTCCGCACCTTGACGCAGGTTGTGCTGCCGCGCGAACGTGTTGAAGCGATCATGCAGATGGTGAACAGTCTGGAATCGATCAAATCCATGACCGAGCTGGTGCCACTGTTGCAAAAGTAGTCGTCTGCCTGTCACTGGTCGCGGAATTCGTGTTTAAAGGGGATTGCATCAATGTCGTGCAAAGGACCAACCGTAAAGGTGTGCGAATGGGTATGCAATACGCGGTACGAATACACAACTGATAACGTGCGCACCGAGCGTTGTATCAAACGATGCAAACGAAGGCCAGCGGCACCAAGAAGTGGCAGTGCATGCTGTGCGCTTTTGCCAATGACGAAGCGCTCGGCATGCCGGACAAAGGTGTTGCTTCCGGCGCGCGCTGGCAGGACCTGCCGGAGACCTGGACGTGTCCGAATTGCGGCGCGAGCAAGGCCGATGCCGATATGGTTGAAGTATAGCCGGACTGCGGCCCCGTTATTCGCCTGAGTAGCCTGCCTCGCGCGCATGGCGGGCCGCGAGCACCAGCACGGTATCCGAACCCGCGTACCAGCGATAACGTGCAAGGTAAGTCATGCGGCCGTGCGAGATCACGAGTTCGCGGTGCCCATCGTCGACGACTCGACCGATCAGGGGATGACGCGCGAGGATCATGACCGCCTCGCGTATGTGCTGCACAGTTTGAAGCGCCCGCCCGGGGTCACTCTCGGCGACAAATTCGAAAATGCGTTCCAGATCGCGGAACGCGCGGCTGCTCAGCCTGACCGACGCCATGCTTTGGGCCGTGGCCGCAGGGATTTTTTACCAAGTGCGCGCGCTTCAAGGTAATCGAAAACCTCGGACGCCTCGTAGGCCTTGCCGGAATGCTCGGTCTCCGCCTCTGCTTCAGCCGCCTCCGCGCCAAAGCGCCGTCGTAGTTCTTCATTCGCGGCTGCACGCTCTATGGCTGCGAGCATGAACGCGTGGGCGCTTATCTCACGCCCCTTGATCAGTGCATGAACGCGCTTTTTCAGCGATTCGGACAGCTTGAGACTGGTAACTGGCATGGGCCAAGGATTTCACTATTGAGGTATTAATATAGTAATACCATCTAATAGGGCGGTCAAGCTGCGTCAGCTCTTGACGTCGAGTATTCCGGCAACGAACTCCTGCATCGCCGAGTTGGTCACCGGAAAGCCGGCCTTTTCGGCATCCGCCATCATGACTTTCGAGCTGTAACCCGAAGCGGGGGCCGAGGCCAGCAGCGAGATCGCGCACGCGCGACCGCCGCCCGCTCAATGCACGTAGACCGGGCCGCGCGCTTCGCTGATTGCCGCACGTACTGCGTCCACCTGCTCGCGTTTGGGATCCGTGGAATTGACCGGAATGTGGAAATACTTGAGACCGGCCTTAGTCGCCGCCTGCCCCTCACCCGCCGCATCGAACGGGTCGCTGGACTCGCCATCGCGCCGCAGGTTGATCACCGCCGCATAGCCCTCACTCGTGAGTGCGCGCAAATCATCCTCGGTCGGCTGGCCGCCGACCGACAGCTGCTCTTTGATGCTTGCTCTTTTCATAAGCGCTTCTCCTTTACGTTGAACACTTGTAGTTGCCCTGTGTATGGAAAAACCCTACTCCAATTTCTTCCCATACTTCGAGGAGGCTTCAGCCATGATCGTGACAGTCGTAATCGCGAAACTCGAAAAGATCAGCCTCAGTGCGGTTTCTTCTCGATATTCGGCAAAAATGCCGCCAGCAGCCCTATCAGCGGAATGAACGAGCACACCTGGTAAACGAAGCCTATGCTGGTCATATCTGCGACCTTGCCGAGCACAGCCGCGCCCAGGCCGCCAATGCCGAAGGCGAGGCCGAAGAACAGGCCGGCAACGAGGCCGACGCGGCCGGGCAGGATGTCCTGCGCGTAGACCATCATCGCCGGTGAGGCGGCGGCGATGATGAGGCCGATGAATACGATGAATATGCCGCTCAGCTCCAGGCCCACATAGGGCAGCGCGAGCGTGAACGGCGCGGCGCCGAGGATGGAGAACCAGATTACCGCCTTGCGGCCGACACGGTCGGTGAGCAGGCCGCCGACGATGGTTCCGACCGCGACTGAAAACAGCAGCGCGAAAAGGTACATCTGCGCGGACGGCACGCTGACCTCGAATTTGTCGATCAGATAGAAGGTCAGGTAGCTGTTGAGGCTGGTGATGTAGAAGGTTTTCGACAGCACGAGCACGATCAGGATGGTCATGGTGGTGACGACTACCGATTTCGTCAGCCCGCTTTTCTGCACTGGCACGGCAGGCTTGTTCCTGGCCGCGAGGCGGTGGGCGCGGTACCAGTTGCCTATAGCCCACAGGATGCCGGCGGCGATCAATGCGGCGGCGGCGAAGGCGGCGACGATGTGGCGTCCGAACGGAATGATGACCCATGCCGCCATCAGCGGGCCGGTCGACTGCCCGGCACTGCCGCCGACCTGGAAGATGGATTGCGCGATACCGTGCCGTCCGCCTGAAGCAAGGCGCGCCATGCGCGAGGACTCGGGGTGGAACACCGCCGAACCGGTGCCGATGAGCGCGGCAGCGAGCAGCACGAAGCCATAGCTGGGCGCCACAGACAGCACCAGCAGTCCCACCAGCGTGAAGGACATGCCTACCGAGAGCGCGTACGGCTGCGGGTGGCGGTCGGTGTATAGCCCCACCAGCGGCTGCAGCAGCGAAGCGGTGAACTGGAACATCAGCGTTATGAAACCGATCTGCGCGAACGACAAATCGAAATCGCCCTTGAGCATCGGATACAGCGCGAGCATCAGCGACTGCATCATGTCGTTGAGAAAGTGCGAAAAACTCAGCGCACCGAGGACGCGAAAGCGCGTGCCCTCGTTGTCGTTCGAGGCCGAGGCCGGTGCGGTGTCTTGCGCGCTGGTGTTCATGAGCGATGCGGTGTGCGTATCTGGAAGAGGGCTAGATTATACGGCGTATGCGTAAAGTGCAAAGTTGCGGGCGGCCTTACTCGGCATTTGCGCCGGCGCGACGTGCGCGCAGGATTGTCCCAATAAAACGGCGTGCATGGTGGTTTCGGGCCGCGGTGGGGGCGGTAACTACGCGGCGCCATTGACTGCGACGGGATTGACGGATGTGCTCAAGCGGCAGGTCATCGTCGACAATCGCGGCATGGCGGCTCAAACGTCTGAAAAAATATTAGCGGCGTGCTGGCACTGACTTTTCTACTGGCATTGTATTGAGTATTAACGCGGCACGCCGCACGTTCGCGCCACGGGCCTAGTCAGAAAGCGTAGCGCCGCAATCCGCCGTCCACCGGTATCACCGTGCCGGTGATGAAGCCGGCATGCGGCGAGGCGAGAAACACCGCGAGGCGGGCCAGTTCCTCGGGCGTACCGAAGCGTCCCATTGGAATTTCATTCACGGCGAACTGGTCGCGACCCTGCGCATCGTGTTTGCGGCGTATCTGCTCGCTCATGATTTTCCCGGGCGCCAGACAATTCACGGTGATGCCGTGCTTGCCGACTTCATTCGATAAGCCCTTGGAAAAACCGTGCAGTGCCGCCTTGGGCGCGGTTGCGCCGAAAAGTCCGCGCGGCGGTTCAGACTTGCCGGTAATGTTGATGATGCGGCCCCATTTGTGCTCGATCATGCCGGGTATGACAGCCAGGGATAGCTGGCGCACCCGCGTGTAGTTGAGCGTGATTTCCCTGAGCCATGTATCCTCGGTCGTATCGATCGCGAATTTTCCGCCGCCGCCGCCAGCGCAGTTGGCGAGTATGTCGATGCGGCCCAAACCGGCCGCGGCTTACTGTGCCAGTCTGCGCGGCCCGTCTTCATCCATGATGTCGAGCGCAACGACGTGCGGTCTCTTTCCGTCGTCGGCGACGATTTCCTTCGCGAGTTCTTCGAGCAGACTGCGTCTTCTGGCGGCGATACAAACCCGCACGCCTTCAGTCGCCAATGCCTGCGCTATCGCCCGGCCTATGCCCTGACTGCTGGCGCCGGTGACGAGTGCGGTTTTCTCTTTTAACTCAAGATCCATATGCGTCGATCTCCCAAATTACTGATATTTTCAGACTTCGTGGCAGGTCTGTCTTCAGGCATTGTCGTTCCGGGGCAGAGAACTGCGAGTTACTTTCTGGATTTCGGTTTTCACCGGAATGACGGGAGTATTTTACGGGTTATGGAGAGATCAATATGCGCACTCAAAGCACGATGAACATCTTGGTGCCGATTCTTCCTATTCTGCCTTGATGTTGGCTTCCTTCACGACTTGCGTCCACTTTGCAATTTCCGCTTTCAGCCATCGTGCAAATTCGTCTGGTGAATTGCCGACCGGTTCGCCCCCTTCCGCCGACAACTGTTTTTTCAGTTCAGCCTGCTGCAGCAGCGCTGCGGTTTCACGATTGAGGAACTGAACCAGAGATGGCGGTGTTCGTTTCGGTGCGAGCAGTCCCTGCCAGGCGACCATTTCGTATCCGGGCACGCCGCCCTCCGCAACCGTCTGAACGTCGGGCACGAGCGCGGAGCGCTTGATGCTGGTCACCGCGACGCCGCGCAGTTTTCCGGTGCGCACGTGCGGCATGGCCGATGGCATGGTCGCAAACGACAGGTCGATCCGACCGCCGATGATGTCCACCAGCATGGCCGGCGCACCCTTGTAAGGAATCATCGTCATCTTGATCTTGGCTCTGAGGTTGAACAGTTCGGCCGCAAGCTGGGTGGCGCCGGCGACACTGGAAGTACCGTAGTTGAGTTCGCCGGGTTTGGCGCGCGCGAGTGCGATCAGGTCCTTGACCGACTGCACCGGCAAGGCGGTGCCTACGACGAGAATCTGCGGTGCGTACGCAATCTGCGTGATGGGTGCGAGATCCGCCAGCGTATCGTAGGGCATGGACTTGTACAGTCCCGGGTTGACGACAAAGCCCGTGGTGGCGAGCAAAAGCGTATAACCGTCGGGCGCTGCTTTCGCCGTGATCTCGCCGGCGATGATGCCGCTCGCACCCGCCCGGTTGTCGACGACGAATGGCTGCCCCAGGCGTTTGGCCAGTGCATCCGCAAGCAGGCGCCCGACGAAGTCCGCATTTCCGCCAGTGGTCTGCGCGATGATGAAGCGTACCGGATGGTGGGGATAGTCGGTACGGGGCTGGGCAGCTGTCGCACACGCGGAAATTAACATCGCGATCGCGGCCATCGTCTGTCGTTTGATTTGCATGGCGTGCCGTGGAGTCATGGCGTGAGGATAAAGTTTGATCGATAATACAAAGACTACCATTACCCGGGCAACACATGAAATCTTACTGGATCAGGCATGAAGCCGGCGGTGCTGTTCTCGACATGCACGAGAGCCCAATTCCCGTACCGGGCCCGGGGCAGTTGTTGCTGCGCGTGCGCGCCACCTCACTGAACCGTGGTGATCTGCTCGGCGCCATCGCATTTCATCGCGCGCCGCAAGGCCGGCCGGCAGGCGTCGAGGCGGCGGGTGAGGTTTTGGCCATGGGCGAGGGCGTTACCGAATTCACGTGCGGTGACCGTGTCATGGCGCGCGGTCGCGGCTGCTTTGCCGAGTTTGTCGTGGTCGATGCCCGGCTTGCCACGTCGGTCCCGCGCCAACTCTCGTGGGAGCAGGCGGGGGCGGTTTCCGTCTCCTATCTGACCGCGTGGGAAGCGCTGGTGGAGTATGGTCACCTCAAGACCGGGGAAACGCTGCTGGTTGTAGGCGCATCATCCGGTGTGGGTGTGGCATCGATCCAGTTGGGCAAGGTGCTCGGCGCCAGAGTAATCGGCGTTACGCGTTCCGCGCAGAAGTTCGAGAAGTTGCGAACCATCGGGATGGACGCCGGCGTATGTGCGGGTGGCGTTGATTTCAGTGCGCAGGTGCTGAGTGCGAACGGCGGCAAAGGTGTTGATCTCGCAGTGAATCTTGTCGGAGGCACGGTGTTCACGGCATGCCAGAGATCGCTCGCGAATTTCGGGCGGCTGGCGGTGGTCGGTTACGTCGACGGCGTCATGAAGTCCGAGTTTGATCTCGAGGCCACGCACGGCAAGCGTTTGGAGATATTTGGCGTTTCGAACGCCCCGTTGACGGAGGCGATGCGCGCCGAAGCGACGCGTGGTTTCAAGCGCGACGTCATGCCCGCGATCATCGATGGACGCATCGTGCCGGTCATCGACCGTGTATTCCCGTTCGACCAGCTGCCGATGGCCAAGGCTTACGTCGATTCAAGCGCGCAGATCGGGAAAGTGGTCGTGCGTATCGATTGATCACCCCGTCAACTCGCCAAATATCTGCTTCACTTTCATCACGCGCTCACTGACCTCGTACAAGTCCGCACTGACCTTGATCTTGTCGGGTCCGGCGAGCTTGTAGTGCTTGTTCTTGTGTATCAGTTTCATGACCTTGGCGGCATCGATCGGCGGATTGGGGATAAATTGCAGTTGCACGCCGTTTTCCGACGCGTCTATGCGCGCGATACCCAGCGGCTTGCCGAGCAGGCGCAGCCTATGACAGTCGAGCAACGTCTTGGCATGCGGCGGCGGCAAGCCGAAACGATCGATGAGCTCTTCGTGCATTTTCTCGAGCTCGTCGGCGTTGTCGCAATTGGCCAGGCGTTTGTAGAGCACCAGGCGTTCATGGATGTCATTGCAGTAGCCATCCGGCAGCAGCGCCGGCGCGTGCAGGTTGATTTCAGTGGTGACGCCGAGCGGCGCGGACAGGTCGGGCTCGTGGCCGAGCTTGAGGGACTTCACGGCGGCATCGAGCATGGAGCAATATAAATTGAAGCCGACTTCCTGCATTTCGCCCGACTGCGAATCGCCGAGCACCTCGCCCGCGCCGCGGATTTCTAAGTCGTGCATGGCGAGGAAAAAGCCGGAACCGAGTTCCTCCATGGACTGGATGGCTTCGAGGCGTTTCTTGGCCTGAGTGGTGATTTCGCCCTCGTCCGGCAGCAGCAGATAGGCGTAGGCCTGATGATGCGATCGGCCGACACGGCCGCGCAACTGGTGTAGCTGCGCGAGGCCGAAGCGGTCGGCACGGTTGATGATAATGGTGTTGGCCGTGGGCACGTCAATACCGGTTTCGATGATGGTGGTGCACAGCAGTATGTTGAAATGCTGTTGATAGAAATCACGCATCGCCATTTCGAGTTCGCGTTCGCGCATCTGTCCGTGTGCTATCCGTATGCGCGCTTCCGGTACCAGTCGCGTCAGGTTCTCTTCGATCTGGACTATGGTGTCGATGTCGTTGTGCAGAAAGTAAATCTGTCCGCCGCGCTTGAGCTCGCGCAGGATGGCTTCACGCATCAGGCCCTTGCTGTAACGTGCGACGAAAGTCTTGATCGCGAGTCGCCGTTGCGGCGCGGTGGCAATCACCGAGAAGTCGCGCAGGCCCTCAAGCGCCATGCCGAGCGTGCGCGGGATCGGAGTGGCAGTCAGCGTCAGCACATCAACTTCCGCGCGCAACGCCTTGAGGCGCTCTTTCTGACGCACGCCGAAGCGGTGTTCTTCGTCGATGATCACCAGACCCAGATTCTTGAACTTGATATCGGATTGCAGCAGTTTGTGGGTGCCGATGACGATATCCACCTTGCCTTCGCCGAGCCCAGCCAGAGTTGCGTTGACCTGCTTCTGCGAGCGAAACCGGGACAGTTCGGCGACTTTCACCGGCCAGCCAGCAAAGCGGTCCGAGAATGTGTTGAAGTGTTGCTCGGCAAGCAGCGTCGTCGGCACCAGGATCCCAACCTGCTTGCCCTCATTGACCGCCACGAATGCGGCACGCAACGCGACTTCGGTTTTTCCGAAACCGACGTCGCCGCAGATCAGCCGGTCCATGGGTTTGCCCTGCCGTAGATCGTTGAGCGTGGCGGTTATTGCCGCCAACTGGTCGGGTGTTTCCTCGAACGGAAAGGCATCGGAAAAAGCATCGTAATCATGCTGGTTGAGACCAAACGCGTGTCCTTGGCGCAGCGCGCGCTGGGCATAAAGATTGAGCAGTTCGGCGGCGGTATCGCGCACCTGTTTGGCGGCCTTTTTCTTGGCCTTGTCCCATTGACCACTGCCCAGGTCGTGCAACGGGGCAGTTTCGGCGGGCGCGCCACTGTAGCGGCTGATCAGATGCAATTGCGACACCGGCACATAGAGTTTGTCGCCGCGTGTGTATTCGAGTGTCAGGAACTCCGTTGCGCCGTCGCCGAAGTCGAGATTCTGTAGCCCGAGGTAGCGGCCTATGCCGTGTTGTTCGTGCACCACCGGGTCGCCGGGTTTGACCTCGGACAGGTCGCGCAGCATGCCTTCGCTGGTGGTTTTGCGTGCTTCGCGTTCGCGGCGAGTGCGTACCTGTGATGCATAAAGCTCATTTTCGGTGATGACCGCAATCTTGTGCTCCGGCAGCGCGTAGCCAGCCGCGAGGGTAGAAACACCGAGCATCACCGGCGCTTCGCTGCTGAGAAACTCGGCGTAACTCGCGCACGGCACCGGTTTGACTCCATGTTCGCGCAAGTACTCGAGCATGGTTTCGCGCCGTCCCATGCTTTCCGCCAGCAGGAGCGCGCGGCCCGGAAACTCCGCCAGGAATTTCTGCATTGCGGTGACTGGATTGTCGGCGCGGCGGTCTACCGCCAGCAAAGGAAGTGGCGCTGATGTGAGGGATGAGGGATGAGGAATGAGGGATGAGTCGGTATCTTCCAATGCGCGAATCTCGACGCGGGCGTAGGGTTTGATCGCGCCAAAAAATGCGTCGGCGGCGAGGAACAGATCGCGCGGCGGCAAGAGAGGTTGGCTGCGGTCGCCGCCCAGCAGGTCGTAGCGCGTTTGTGTGTCCTGCCAGAAATGCTCTATCGCGGGTTGCACATCATGGTGGATGACGATGGTGGTTTCAGGCGGCAGGTAGTCGGTTAGTGTCGCGGTATGGTCGAAAAACAGCGGCAGATAGTATTCGATCCCGGCGGGGGCGATACCATTGCTGACGTCCTTATAGAGACGCGAACGGGACGGATCACCCTCAAAGCGCGCCCGGAAGTTGCGGCGGAATACGGTTTGGCCATCTTCATCAATCGGAAACTCGCGTGCCGGTAGCAGGCGAACTTCATTGACCTTGTAGATGCTGCGCTGGGTGTCCACGTCAAAGCTGCGTATGGAATCAATCTGGTCGTCGAACAGATCAATCCGGTATGGCACGGCACTGCCCATCGGAAACAAATCGATGAGGCCGCCGCGAAAGCTGTACTCGCCCGGCGAAAGTACCTGGGTGACGTGCGTGTAACCGGCGGTGGTGAGTTGCTTGCGCAGTTCATGACCCGCAAGGCGTTCGCCCTGTTTGAAGAAAAACGTGCGTGCCGCGAGGTATTCGGTGGGTGTTAAACGATATAGCGCCGTGGTGACGGGTACGATGGCAACATCAAAAGCCTGCTGCGTGATCTGATACAGCGTTGCCAGTCGTTCCGACACCAGGTCATGATGTGGTGAAAAAGTGTCGTAGGGCAGCGTTTCCCAGTCGGGCAGCAGGTGCACCTTGAGCGCCGGATTGAAAAACGGGATTTCTTCCAGTAGCCGCTGCGCATCCGCGGCAGTGGCGCTGATCACGAGCAGTGGACGTACCTTGCCCGCCAGTTCGGCGATCGCGAGTGCGTCGGCCGAACCGTGAAACGGGCCCATCCTGCTTTTCTGCCCGGGTGGAAGTGCCTCCAGCTTCATGGCGCCAATTGCAAAAAGCCCGCATTATAGCCCCCTAAAACATCATCGCGCCGCCGTTGACGTGCAGTGTCTGCCCGGTGACGAACGTTGCGCCCGGGCCGGACAGAAAGCGCACCACGCTCGCGATTTCCTCCGCTTCGCCGTAACGCTGCAAAGGTGTGCTGGTCGGGGCAGGGCGCGCCG
>CANJQI010000140.1 GCA_947476215.1 Betaproteobacteria bacterium | reverse complement strand
GTATTGTCGACAAAGAACTTCAACGTATTTGACGTCTCGGCGACAAAGCCTTCGAAACCGCCTTGCGCGGGTGTCTCGATGTCGCTGCTGCTGGCATGGCCCTGGGTTATGGTCAACGTCAGTGCCTGCTGGGCCTGCGTCTGGGAATTAATATTGGTGAAACTCCCAATCAGCTTTTGTATGGCATCCATGAACAGTCCCTGCGCCTGCTCGAGCTCGCTTTTCGAAGTTGCCAGCTGAGTATTGAATTCGCCGGCGCATCGCGCAAACGCGATACCGAGGTTGCCCACCAGCGTGTCGGAGCGGGCGCGCAATTGCGCAATACGCTCGTCGCGTTCCCGCCGCATCTGCCTGTCATGGGCGAGCATCAGCCCGATCCAGCACGCGCCCACCATCAACACCGGCAACGCACTGCTGGCCGAGCCGCACAGCCATGCCGCGCCGAACGCAGCGGCTATAGTTGTGAGCGCACCGATATTGACCAGTTTGTTGAGCTTGCCGCTATTCGCCAAGATAGTCCTTTACTTGCAGCGCCTGTGCTGCCGGGTGCTATGGGTATGAATCCTGCAGGACGAAAGATTAATTCCCGCAGGGATGATTCATTGTCTCGATTAGAAATGCAAAAAGGGTTCTTTTGCGCTTCCGCCGCCGTCGTCAAACACAGTTTGGTTGTCAGTTGTGGCGGCATGCTTGTAACGGCCGCGAAGGGGAAATTCTTTAGTCTGGCAGTTGGATAGGGTGGAATTCACGGCAGGATGGGTTGAGGCACGAAACCCATCATCCACCGCTCATCGCCGTACTGACAGATCGATGGGTTTCGCTACGCTCTACCCATCCTGCGTGCTGCGCGTGTGCGATCCTTTGAATTGCACTCGACGGGTAGGGTGCGATTCAAAGTGATGTGCCTGAATCTCGTAGCCCGGATGTAACGAAGTGGAATCCGGGGATCGTGCCCGGTCTGGGACGATGACCCCGCAGTACGCTGCGCTTGCTCCGGGCTACCCGTGCCAGGCGAGCGATTCGAAGTGGTCCGCTTGAGCCATTTCACACATCAGTTTGAATCGCACCCCGACGGGTACATCGTGATGACATCCAAGCCCAAACAGGCTTATCATATTCCCCGTGTCGTCCAGCCCCCGATTACCGTAACGCCTTTCGACGCCGTCTCATGCCGCTACCGCTGCGATTATTGCTGATCGAGGACTCCGAGGACGATGCCGAGTTGCTGCTAGCCGAAATCCGCGACGGCGGCTATGAGCCCGTTTACCGTCGCGTCGATACCGCGGTGGAGACGCAGCACGCGCTGAACAGCGACTTGTGGGACATCGTCATCTGCGACTACACCATGCCCCAGTTCAACGGGCAGATGGCACTGGAAATGGTGCAGCGGCACGACCCGGATCTGCCCTTTATCATCAATTCCGGCACTATCGGCGAGGACGTCGCGGTCGACGCCATGCGCGCGGGTGCTCACGATTACATCATGAAGAGCAATCTGTCGCGCTTGATGCCGGCGATTGAACGCGAATTGCGCGAGAGCGTAGTGCGCCGCACCGGCCGCCATGCGCAACGCGAGATCGAGGAAAACGAGGCGCGTTATCGCGCCATAGTCTCCAATATTCCGGGTGTGGTCTTTCAGCTTCAGCAAAATGGCAACGATGGTTACCGGTTTCCGTATATCAGCGACGGCAGCAACCAGTTGCTGGAACTGACACCGACGCACCTTCAGAACGACAGCAGCCTGTTCTGGGACATGGTGCGCGGGAGCGATGCCGCGGCGCTGCACAGGCGCATACAGGAATCGGCGCAACACATGCAACCGATGAGCTGGGAATGCCGCATCCAGGTTGCGAGCGACGACATCGGCAAGTGGATCGAAATTCGGATGAGACCGCGCCTGCTCGACGCGGGCGTGGTGCAGTGGGATGGCATCATGGAAAACATCTCGCAACGCAAGCAAGCCGAGACCGAGCTCATGCGATCGCGCCAGCAGCTTTCGGCGCTTTCCGTCCATCTTCAAAAGGCCAAGGAAATCGAGCGCACGCGCATTGCACGCGAGGTGCATGACGATATCGGCGGCAATCTGACCGCCCTGAAGATCGACCTGTTGTGGCTGAACAACCGCATCGACAAGAACCGCGGGGATCTGCTCGACAAAGCGCGCTCGCTCGAAACGCTGGTCGACCGCACCATGGAGATCACCTCCCGCATCGCACGCGACCTGCGACCGCCGCTGCTGGAGCTCGGCCTGGTAGCGGCGATCGAGTGGGAAGCGGCGGAGTTTGAGAAACGCATGGAGATTCCGTGCGTCGTGACGTGCCTGAGCGAAGATCTCGCCGTCGATCCCGACCTTGGAAACGCCGCATTCAGCATATTTCGCGAGATACTGACCAATATATCCAAGCATGCGGCGGCAACAAAAGTTGAAGTCGAATTGGGCATCAATGACATCATGCTGACCATGCGTATTCTGGACAATGGTCGCGGCATGACGCATACGGATCTGCTGAAAAGAGGTTCGTTCGGCCTGCGCGGCATGCTCGAACGAGCGCGAAATTTGGGCGGGGAGATGCGCTTCGAAGGTCAGCCAAACAAAGGAACCACCATCACCGCGGTCCTGCCACTCGCCCCGTTTACGCACTCCGCCGAAGCCTTATTATCAATAGAATTATGAAGATACGAGTTGTTATTGTCGACGATCATGCGATCCTGCGGCGCGGTCTGACACAGATCATAGAAGAGAGCGAGGACATGGAGGTCGTCGGTGAAGCCGACACCAGTTCCGCGGCGATGCATCTGCTGCGCGCCAAGCCGTGCGACGTGGTTTTGCTCGATATCTCGCTGCCGGATCGCAATGGCATAGAAACATTGAAACTGATACGCAAAGAGTCCCCCAGCCTGCGCGTGCTCATTCTGTCGATGCACCCTGAAAATCAGTACGCCGTGCGTGCACTGCGAGCCGGGGCGGCGGGCTACCTGACCAAGCAGAGCGCGCCGTCACAGCTCGTCACCGCCATCCGCCAGGTCCAGGAGGGCCGCAAGTACGTGACCCCGGCCGTCGCCGAGGAACTCGCCAAATTCGCGGGCCACGACTTTGACATGCCGACGCATCACTCGCTGTCGATACGCGAATATCAGACGCTATGCCTGATCGCCTCCGGAAAAAACCTCACCGATATCGCGCGGCAGATGTCGATCAGCATCAAAACCGTCAGCGTCTACCGCTCGCGCGTGCTGGAGAAAATGCAGTTGAAAAACAACGCCGAACTAACGCATTACGCGATCAGAAACCAGATCGTGGAGTAACCCCCCCTTACTCATTGCAACACTCTGATTATTGATGCAATTTATGGCACTTCCTAACGCTCAACGCGGAGGGCGCAGGGGACGCGGGGGGTGCGCGGGGGAAAGCGAATAAAAAACGACGGACAGCACAATACGCGCAGCACGTGAGGCACGGGCATTTCTCTGCGATCCCCTGCGTCCTCCGCTCCCTCCGCGTTAAGAGGTTTACACGATCGTCGCGGCGTAGGATGGGTTGAGTGCAACGTTACCGTTTAGCAGATCCCCTCATCGACGAGCAGCGGCTGATGGGTTTCGTTCCTCTTCCCGTCCTGCTTCATTCAAGTTTTTTCCTGGCGTTCTTGGCGTGGTGGCGGTAAAACGCCTTTCCGCAACCGAAACTAAAGTTTGACCCGAATATGCCGATGTTTTCCTCGATTCTGACGCATTAGTAGAAACGCAGCCGGGATAGCCTGTCGCCTGATACGGCAGTCTGCCCAAGAGGAATACATGACGGTTCTGAGCAAGCCCACCGACATCGCGCGGGAAACGTTGCGTATGCTGGTCATGCGCAAGCAGGCGCCGACGCCGGAAAACTATGCGCGCTTGTACTGCGAGATCGGAGGAGTGGAAGCCGAGGACAACGCCGCCGCGACGATAGAGCCCATACTGCAGCGTCTGGCCGCGGAAATTCCGCGCAGCACGCCCGAACTCGCGCGCCTCGGCGCCGCGCTGTCCGAAGCGCATGCCAATCGCAAATGGGAGGTGGGCCACCGCGCGATCATCAACTTTGCGCGTCAGCAAAGCGACACCGTGTCCGCCACCGAATGGAGCACACTGCTGCGCGAACTGGCACGACTGCTGAGCGCCCAGTCGCCGCCCGGACTGTGCGCCGAGAGGCAAGCCGAGCTCGAAAAAGCACTCAAGGAAAGCACCACCACGCAGTTGATGTACGGGCAGTTCTTCACCCTGGCGCAGAAATGGGCCACGGCAACACCGGCGCTGGAAGTCCATACCGGCGGCGCCGCGCGCGCCGCCAATGACGGGCACGGCGGATCCGGGCCGATCACCGCGGAGCTGCGCGAATTGCTGGCCGGCACGCTCGACCAGGCCATAGGCGCGGCGCTGATAGACGCGCCGGACCTCGTCAACGAAGCACAATCGATCGCACAGACGTTGCGCGCTCCGGCGGCGCTCGAAATGTCCGCTTTGCAGGCGCAACTCAAGACGCTGTGGCGCGACGTCGGGCTGCGCAACAAGGAGCGCGACGGTATCCAGCAGGGTCTATTACAGTTGCTCAGACTGCTCGTCGACAACATCGGTGAACTCGTCGCCGACGATCAGTGGCTGCGCGGCCAGATCGGTGTGGT
The DNA here is from genome assembly GCA_947476215.1 of Betaproteobacteria bacterium. Lineage (GTDB taxonomy): Bacteria > Pseudomonadota > Gammaproteobacteria > Burkholderiales > SG8-41 > PALSA-1004. The sequence goes on along the minus strand of CANJQI010000140.1, from coordinate 9,330 downwards.
AGCCAAGGTCATCTCCGGGCCGCTCGATCTCGTGGCCATCGAAGAGGCGCAACGCAACCTGCGCAATGTGATCAAGCAACAGGGGCTGCTTAAGCAGAGCCTCAATGCAACCAAGAGCACGCTCAAGGAAATGGTCTCGTCGTTTATCGACGAACTCGGAAAACTGTCCACCGCCACCGGCGACTACCACGACTCCATCGAAGGGCTCGCGCAGCAGATACGCCAGACCGAGGATGTCAACCAGCTCAATGTGTTGCTCGAGGAAGTGCTGCGCGAAACGCGCAGCGTGCAGGCCAGCACGCTGGAATCACGCAAGGAAGTGCTGCGCGCGCGCGAACAGGTACACACCGCCGAACTCAAAATCAAGGAGCTCGAGAGCCAGATCGAGCAGATCAGCGACAAGGTGCTGCACGATCATCTGACCGGAACGCTGAACCGGCGCGGACTTGACGTAGCGTTCGAGCGTGAGATCGCGGTCGCCAACCGTCACGGCAAACCGTTAAGCATCGCGCTGCTCGACATAGACAACTTCAAGGAACTCAACGACAAACTCGGCCACCAGGCCGGCGACGATGCGCTTGTGCATCTCTCGCAGGTCATCAAGGAGACCATGCGGCCCAGCGACAGCGTGGCGCGCTATGGCGGCGAAGAGTTCATTATCGTGCTGCCGGATTCGGATACTGCTCAGGGCGTGACGGTCATCACCCGGCTGCAGCGCGACCTCACGAAAACATTCTTTCTCAATGAAAACGGCAAGCTGCTGATCACTTTCAGTGCCGGGATCGCCACCTACCAACCCGGTGACTCACGCGCCGCTGTCATCGCGCGTGCCGACCGCGCTTTGTATCAGGCCAAACGCACCGGAAAGAATCGCGTGGTTGCCGCTGAGCCGAGTGAGCCACGGTTCGGCGCAACCGCGGCGGTCAGCGCCGCCGCGGCATAAGAGTGCCTAAGGGTTTGTGAAATGCGGCGATTTCCTGCACCTATTCCGGGAGTTCCGCCGGGCATAACTTGCTATCTTGTCCCAGCGACGCTATCGGGGGCCACGACGCCGCCCGCGACTATGTCCGCGCCAGCGTGTTAATCACAGGACTCGTACCATGCAAACCAGCAAATCAAAGCAACCGTTGCACCTGGTCAGATTGAGGGATAGTCGGGCTGCCGACATGGGGTGCGGCTTGGACATGCGAGACGCGTCCGCAACCCGCGACTACTACCACCGCATAGAAGGGTATGCACACAAGATCCGCGCATCCAATGACGTTGCAGGCATCATCCGAATTATCGAGGAAGCACTGGGCGAGACCCGCGCCCTGAATGACAATGCCGCGACGCGCGTGGCGCCGGCCAAGCTCGCTCATGCCGAACGCAAAATCGAGGCACTGAAAAGAGAACTCGAACAACTGCGTGGCATGGTGCACGTAGACCATCTGACCGGCACGCTGAATCGCGGCGGACTCGACCAGGCGTTTATGCGTGAGGCGGCGCGCGCCGATCGCAACGAGACGCCACTGGGAACCGCGCTGCTCGATATTGACGATTTCAAAAAACTGAATGACCGCCATGGGCATCAGGCCGGTGACGCGGCGCTGGTGCACTTTGCGCAGGTGATCCGGCACACGGTGCGTCCCAGCGACGTCGTGGTCCGATACGGTGGCGAGGAATTTCTGTGCCTGCTGCCCGATTCGGGGCCCGCGCAGACCGCGAGTGCGCTGGCGCGGCTGCAGCAAGACCTCAATCGCACCCCGCTGATATATATGGGCCGCGAATTGCCGATTACATTCAGCGCGGGTATCGCCGTACGCCGGCTTGGAGAGTCCCGCGATGCCGTCATACTGCGCGCCGACCAGGCGCTGTACCGGGCGAAGGATTCGGGCAAGAACAGGGCCGTCTCCGCGGACTGAGTGTGTCCGCCGCCGCTTTCATTATTGAAATTTTTCCGAGACGCCTAAAGTTTCATTGCATGCATCCGTAAATTGTCCTGACAGCGGCTCACGCCATAGTGCGCGCAGGTCCAAAGTCACGGCAAAGAGCCGCTAATCAATCACCCTGAAAAGGAGATTCAAATGCCTCAAATCATCAACACCAATGTTGCGTCACTCACGGCACAGCGTAATTTGAACAGCTCGCAAAACGCGTTATCCACCTCGCTGCAGCGTCTGTCTTCGGGCTTGCGAATCAACAGCGCCAAGGACGACGCGGCCGGCCTCGCGATCTCCGAACGTTTCACGGCGCAGATCCGCGGCTTGAACCAGGCGGCACGCAACGCCAACGACGGTATCTCACTGGCGCAGACCGCTGAAGGCGCACTCTCGCAAGTGTCCAACAACCTGCAGCGCATACGGGAACTCGCCGTGCAATCGGCCAATGCGTCTAACAGCTCGACAGATCGCGCCGCGTTGCAGGCTGAAACCGCGCAACTCATACAGGAAATTGACCGTGTTGGATCCACCACCGCGTTCAACGGCGTGAAACTGCTGGACGGCACGTTCACCAACCAGAACTTCCAGGTCGGCGCCGATGCCAACCAGACGATCAGCATCAGCTCGATCAGCAGCTCGCGCACCACGGCGCTTGGTGCGAGCTATTCCGCGACGACGACCAGCAGCGCGGTCAACACCACGGCAATCAGCGCCGGCAACGTCACGATCAACGGCGTCGCCATCGTCGATTCCGTCAGCGACGGCGTGTCGACGGCGAGCGCAACGGCGAGCGCCAAGGCGAAAGCCACGGCGATCAACGCCACCAGCGGCACCGGGGTCACCGCCACGGCGAACGCCACCGCGGTCGCCGGCACCAGCATGGTCACCGCCGCATTGACGGGCACGATCACCATTAACGGCGTTACCACTGCCTCGACCACGGTGGGCGGCGGTACACTGGCAGCGGACCGGATTGCGATTACCTCGGCGATCAATGCGGTCAGCGCCGCAACCGGTGTCATTGCCACCAACACCGGCGCGGATGCAACCGGCGTGACGCTGGCGGCTGCCGACGGACGCAACGTCGTGCACTCGTTCACCACTTTGACCGCCGCTGCAACGGGCGTGGGCGCGGCCGCGACTACACTCGGCACCATCACGTTGTCTTCGACCGGCACTTCAGGAATCACCGCCGGCGGCACGGTTGCAATTATCGGTTCGCCGACGAGCGCAAGCTCGACGCAAACCGGAACCGCGGTTTCCGCGCTCGATATAAGCTCGGTGAGCGGCGCCAATACCGCGATAACCTCGATCGACGCGGCACTGGCGACCATCAGCTCCAGCCGTTCATCACTGGGTGCGTATCAGAACCGTTTCGCCTCCGTCGTAGCGAATGTCCAGGAAACCTCCGACAACCTGACCGCATCGCGCAGCCGTATTCAGGATGCCGACTTCGCGGCCGAAACGGCCAGCCTGACGCGCAATCAGGTTCTGCAGCAGGCTGGTGTGGCGATCCTGGCGCAAGCCAACGCCGTACCGAACCAGGTGCTGGCACTGCTGCGCGGCTAATAGGCAACATCGCTTCAGGCCGGGCGCGAGCCCGGCCTGATTTCAGAAACGAACGCAAACCCCATGAGAACCGATTCGATACCTAACGCAATCCCGGCCGCTCCAGCAATAGAGCGGCCGCACTTGCGCCCACCGGCCGGGACAGCGGCGGGCGCAAGTGCTGCCTTTGTTTCAGCACAGGCAAGCGCGCACGGACTGCTGTTAAAAGCATAAGAGGACAGGATGGCGATTACGGCTCCAGGCCTGGCTTCGAATCTCGACGTCAACGGCATCGTCAGCCAGTTGATGACGGTCGAAAGCAGGCCGCTCACGCTGTACGACACCAAGGAATCCAGGTTTCAGTCGCAGTTGAGCGCCTACGGCAGCATCAAAGGCGCCGTATCATCATTCCAAAGTGCCATGCGCAATCTCTCCAGCCTGTCGAGATTCGAGGTTTTTACGGCGAATTCCACGGATTCGGCAACCGTGGTCGCCGGCGCAGGAAGCTCCGCCGTTGCCGGCAGCTATGCGGTCGAAATAAGCGCGCTGGCGCAGGCGCAAAAGCTGACTGCCGCCGGACAGACGACTACCACCAGCGCCATCGGCAGCGGCGCGACAACCACGCTCAGTTTTGATTTCGGTGCCATCAGCGGCGGCAGTTTCGACTCTGTGTCCGGCACCTATAGCGGAGCGGCTTTCACGAGCAACGGTACTGGTCTCAAGACGGTAAACATAGACAGCAGCAATAACACGCTTGCCGGCATACGCGACGCCATCAACAACGCGAAAATCGGCGTCACCGCGAGCATCATCAATGACGGCAGTGCGGCTCCGTACCGTCTGCTCATCAGCGGCAATAACACCGGCCTAAGCAACAGCGTAAAGGTCTCGGTCAGCGGCGACGCGGCGCTCACCACTCTGCTTGCACATGACCCGGCGGCCACGCAGCACATGCCCGAAACCATCTCGGCGCGGAATGCGGCCCTCAAGGTCGATGGCGTCACCGTCAGCAGCGCGTCCAACACCCTTAGCCAGACCATCCCCGGTGTCACGCTGATCCTGCAAAAAACCAACACCGGAAGCCCGCTCAAGGTAAACGTGGACCGCGACACAACGCAGATTACGTCCGCGGTAAACACATTTGCAAAATCATACAACGATCTCAATCGTACTCTCGGCGACTTGTCCGCCTATAACGCCGCCACCAAGAAAGGCGCGGTACTGAACGGTGACGTGACCGTGCGTTCCCTGCAGTCGCAGCTACGCGCCACGATCAACTCGGATCTGACCGGACTCACCGGGAATTACACGACACTGTCCACGATCGGGGTGTCATTCCTGAAGGACGGCACCATGGCGGTCGATGCCGCCAAGCTGCAAAGCGCCATCGACACCAGCCCCAAAAGCATAGGCGCGCTGTTCGCGGTGTCGGGCACGCCCACCGACAGCCTGATACGCTACTCGGCCGCGGTCACCGCCACCAAACCGGGCAATTACGCGGTCGGCGTTACCCAGCTTGCCACCAAGGGACAGTTGACCGGCTCGGCCGCCGCCGCGCTCACGATTTATGCCGGCACCAATGATGCGCTCAACGTTACCCTCGGCGGCGTCAGCGCCACCATAACACTGGCGCCCGGCGTCTACGCTTCGGCGAGTGCGCTCGCGACCGAGGTGCAATCGAGGATCAACAGCGCGACTCCTTTTGCCGCGAGCGGTGTAAAAGTCACGGCAACCGAGTCGGCAGGCGCCATGACTCTCGTCTCCAGTGACTACGGCGCCACGGGCAGTATCAGCATTACCGGCGGCAACGCCAAAAACGACCTGCTGGGCATGGCGCCTGTCACCACCACCGGTCTCGATGCCGCCGGATCGATCAACGGCGCTGCCGCGACAGGTGTAGGGCAGTCTCTGATCGGCGCGTCCGGCGATGCCAGTGAAGGCCTGAAACTGGATATTCTGGGGGGCGGGACCGGCGCACGCGGATCGGTGGGATTTTCGAAAGGCCTGGCTTACCGGCTCGATGCCCTCGCCGGCAGCATGCTGGAAGGTGGCGGCGCGCTGAGCAACCGAACCGACGGCATCGGCAAGTCCATCCAGGATATCGGCAATCAGCGCGATGGCTTGAACCGTCGTCTGGTTGACATCGAAAAACGCTACCGCGCGCAGTTTACCGCGCTCGACTCCATGGTCAGCCGCATGAATCAGACCAGCGCGTTTCTGAAACAGCAGCTTGCCGTCCAGAACAACTTTAACAAATAACTCATCATGCACACCGCAACTCACCATGCCCTCAATGCCTATGCCAGGGTCGGCGCCGAAACCGGCGTGATGGCCGCCGATCCGCACCAGCTCGTCCTGATGTTGTACGAGGGCGCCGAACTCGCACTTGCGGATGCCAAACTGCACATGACGCGCCGCGATATTGCCGCCAAAGGCCGCGCGATCTCCAAGGCCATCATGATCATCGAGAGCGGCCTTCAGGCAAGCCTTGATGTCAAGGCCGGCGGCAAGCTCGGCGAACAACTCGCGGCCTTATACGATTACATGTGCGACCGCCTGTTGCGCGCGAACTTGCATAACCGGCCGGAGATCGTCGACGAGGTAAGCCGCCTGCTCGGCGAACTGCGCGAGTCGTGGAAGCAGATAAAGCCCGGCGCCACGGCCGCACCCGGAGCAATCCGGCGATGATCGAAGAACAGATACTGTCGGCTTACCAGGACATCTCGCGCCTGACCGGACAAATGCTGGCGGTCGCGCGCAACAGCGAATGGGATGCGCTGGTGGCGCTCGAACGCGAATGCAGTGGAATTTTCGCGCAGCTGCTCAACCACGATCAGGAGGTGCCGCGCAGCAATGATTTCCAGCGCCGCAAAGCCGAGTTGATTCGCGGCGCACTGGACAATGACGCCGAAATCCGCCTGCTGGTCGAACCCTGGCTGACCCATTTGTCCGAACTGATCGGACACAGCGGTCGTCAGCATCGTCTTGCGCAGACATACCGGCCCGCCGAGTAGGTCGTTGCCAACAATGATCGGCCGGTGATTGCCGATCCGCGATCATAAATCATGCTCAACCGCCTCTCGGACCTGATACGCCTGAGGACATTCGCCACCGAACAGGTGCAACCTGTCAGCGGCGCGAATCTGGCGGCGCTCAGCGACCTGTTACCGGGTGACCAGGTTCGCGCCTACATCAAGTCGGCCATGCCCGACGGCACCTTCCTCGCGACCATCCGCAACCAGCCGTTTATGCTGAGCGTGCCATTCGAGGCCCACGCCGGGGACATCCTGCAGCTCAGCGTGCTGGAACGCGAGCCGCAGATGAAATTCGCAATGGTGAAGCGCGAAGACTACGCCGGATTACCCACGAAAATAAGCGAGACGGCGCGCTTCATCACGGCGTTGCTCGGAGAAACCGAAAAACTGCCGCACGCACCGCTTGCGGCCAGTTCAGCGCCGCTGTTGTCCGCACTACCCGACGACAGCCGCCAAACCGCTTCCACCCTGCGCAATACGCTCGCGCACAGCGGCGTCTTTTACGAGGCGCATCAGGCGCAGTGGGTGGCCGGCGAACGCGAGCTTGAGAGTCTCAGACGCGAACCGCAAGGTCAGCTCAAACCGCTGGGCGCGGACCCGCCACAAGCAGCGCCGGACGGCGACGCTGAACAACCTGCCGTGGTAATTCTGGACAAGGCGCCGCGCCTGCCCGAGTTGCCGGTGCATCGCGATGCGCTTGCCATGATAAAACAACAACTCGATACACTGGAATCCGGCCGCATCGCGTGGCACGGCCTGATCTGGCACGGTCAGCCGCTGGACTGGGATGTCGACCGGCAACCCGACAACGCATCCGCCACCACCGACGTGCCGCCATGGCGGACACGCCTGCGACTCACCCTGCCCCGCCTTGGGAAAATAGACGCGACCCTGGTGGTGGCCGGCAACGCAGTGAACGTCACACTGCGCGCCACCGACGCCGGAACACGCTCGGAAATGACCGAGCAGCGCTCGTCATTGCAACAGTCGCTGCGCAATGCAGGTATTGACGCAACCGCCATTTCCGTGCGCCGCGATGACGACCTCTGAGCAGCGGCAGACCGCGGTCGCGCTCGTGTATGACGGCAAGCAAAGCGCGCCGCGGATTGCGGCAAAAGGACGCGGCATCACAGCGGAGGAAATCATCGCGCGCGCACGCGCCTCCGGCATCTACGTTCACGAATCGCCCGAGCTCGTCGCGTTGCTGATGCAAGTCGATATCGACGAGCATATCCCGGGCACGCTCTATGTCGCGGTCGCGGAACTGCTGGCGTGGCTGTACCGGCTTGAGCATGATGGCATGGCGCTGCGCGTTGCCGCAATTGACCAATAACGATCTGTAAACTCTATTTACATCATATGGTTAGCGCACATCGACGACGCTCGCCCATCGATTCCGGCCTAGGTAGGGCGCAGTAACCGAAGGGCATTGCGCCGCATGGCGGTCTACGTACGCCAGTGTCGTGTCCATGCAACCACCGCTATCGCGGGGATACCGCAAACGGCGGGTTACGCTGCGCTAGCCGGCCCTACGAAAGCGCGCCGCTTCCAAGCCGTCACTGTTGCGGTCGATGAACAGACAGTCATTGCATCAAACAGGCGCGCATTTGCATATCTGTTCCGACACAGCCCGCGAGTCATAGATACCTATACTCATCCGCAAAATCAGCATACGAGGATTTATGGGCCAGGCTCTAAGCAACGCAGTTGACAACGATACATCGGCGGGCGCCGATTACGAGCAGTACGCGATCGGGTCGCGTCTTGAAATCTGCCAGATCCTGAAGGGCGTCATGCGCCATGCCGGGCTGATCACCGCCGCGGTCGGGAGCGACGACTTTTTCCTGACTACCATACTCGCGGTCGATGATGAAGACGGCTACCTGATGCTGGAATGCCAGCACGACAGCAAGCACGTGCCGCGCATGCTGAAACGGCAGCGGCTGCTGTGTAACACCACACTCGACAAGATCAAGATTCAGTTTATCTGTGAAGACCTGAATCTTGCGATATGCAACAACCGCGAAGCGCTCAGGGCGGCGCTGCCGCGCGACCTGATGCGCCTGCAGCGGCGTGAAAATTACCGCATCTCCACGCCGATCGCGAAACCGGTCAAGTGCACGATTTCCATCCCGCACAGCGACCTGCGTGGCAGCGTTGAGCTGACGCTGATGGACATCAGTTGCGGAGGAATCGCGGTGCTGACGCCGGCCAATCTTTTCAAGCCGGAACTGGGCGCGCAATTTGATTGCGCGTTACATCTGCCGGGCGCGCCTGCGCTGCGCACGCGCGTGCAGGCGCGCAATGCCTTCATGCTGAATCTCCCCAACGGCAAGATCGCGCAGCGCTGCGGGTTCATGTTTGTCGATCTGCGCCAAAACATGCTCGCCGCCATGCAGCGCTATATCATGAGTCTCGAACGCCAGCGCAATGTCAGGGAAATCGGCAAATAGGCGCGTCGTCCAAAATTTCAAATTCAAACGCTCAACGCGCAGGACGCAGGGGACGCGGAGGAGCGCGGGGAAAAACAAATCCGCCAGCGTAGGATGGGTCGAGCGCAGCGACACCCATCAACCAAACTCGGCTATGGCATACAGCGGCTGTATGGGTTTCGTGCCTCTACCCATCCTACGGTCTGTGAAAATTAACGGTTATTAAAACATTGCACACAACGTCTGTCAGCGGCAACGTTTCCCTCAATCTGCACAACGTCAGCGTGGCGCAGGCCATCAACAGCATCGCCGAAGCCGGCGGTTATGTCGTCGAGCAGCCGCGCGCCGGCGAATTCGTGGTGCTCGAATGCAATCAGGCCGGCCTCGACTCCG
>CANJQI010000139.1 GCA_947476215.1 Betaproteobacteria bacterium | reverse complement strand
TTCGACGATACGATGGTGGAGGGATTTCGCTGGCCGCTTGATCTTGTCGACGATCTGGATGCCGTCACGGCGGAAATTGCAGGATTGCTGGCCGGATGTCGCCTGACGGATGTTCGTTATGTCCCGGGCGTGCGACCGGCGTTGAACGCATTGGGTCATGTCTGGTTTCTGACAGTCCGCGATGTGGAAAGTGCACGTGTTACTCTGTCGTCGCATTAGCCATGCCGAGTCCCGCATATCAGAATCTGAGCCCTGACCTGATACTCGACGCCGTGGAAAGTTGCGGTTACCACTGCGACGGCCGCCAGCATGCGCTGAACAGTTATGAAAACCGCGTCTATCAGGTTGGGCTCGATGATGGGCCGATGCTGGTCGTCAAGTTTTATCGCCCTCAGCGCTGGAGCAACGCAGCCATACTGGAAGAGCACGCGTTTGCACTGGATCTTGCGGCACGTGAGATTCCGGTCGTGGCGCCGCTGGCATCGGAAAACGGCGCGACGCTGCATGAGCACGGAGGCTACCGTTTCGCGCTGTTCCCCAAGAGACCCGGGCGTGCTCCGGAACTCGACAGTCCGGATATCTTGCGCTGGATAGGCCGATTCCTCGGGCGTATCCACGCCGTGGGCGCATTGCAAGTATTCCGTCATCGGCCGAAGCTGAATATCGTGGAATTCGGTGATGACCCGGCAAACTATGTGGTCAAGAACGGCTTCGTACCTGCGGATCTGATCGACGCCTACAAGGCGATCGTTAGAGATGCGTTGCAGCGCGTCAAAAACTGTTACCGAAACGCCGGCACTGTGCGCGATATCCGATTACACGGTGATTGCCACGCAGGAAATATACTCTGGACCGATGAGGGGCCACATTTTGTCGATCTCGATGACTGCCGAAGCGGGCCTGCGGTACAGGACTTATGGATGTTGCTGTCGGGCGATCACGCGGAGATGAGCGGCCAGCTCCGGCATGTGGTCGAGGGATACCGCGAGTTTCATGACTTTAATCGGGCGGAATTGAATCTGATTGAAGCATTGCGCACGCTGCGCATGATTCATTATTCCGGCTGGCTGGCGCGTCGTTGGGATGACCCCGCATTTCCGGCGAGTTTTCCGTGGTTCAATACCCAGCGATACTGGCAGGATCAGATACTGGCGCTGCGCGAACAGTGCAGCGCGATGGATGAGGCGGCACTGGAACTGGATTGAGGGCTAGGCCATAAGCAAGGTACGGACGTGCGCGGCGATGGCCATCGAAGAGGTCAGTCCAGGGGACTCGATGCCGTAGAGGTTGACCATGCCAGGAATCCCGTGATCTTGGGGACCCTGGATCATGAAATCGACCGCAGGCTCCCCCTTGCCGGTTATCCTTGGACGAATTCCGGTGTATGCGGGTTGCAGTGCGCCATCGCTGAGCCCCGGGTAATAGCGTCGGATCGCTTCGTAGAAGCGCGCTTCACGGGTTTCATCGAACCGGTAGTCCAGCGTGTTCACCCAGTCAAAGTCGGGCCCGAACCGGCAGCGGCCGTTCAAGTCCAGTGTGACGTGCACCCCCAGCCAGTCCTGGCGTCCTACCGGGTACACCAGTCTGCGGAACGGTGATTTTCCGGACAGCGTGTAGTAGTGGCCGATGGCATAGTAGTTTGGGGGTATGGTGGCCGCGGGTATGCCGGTGATCGCCCGGGATACGGCCGTCGCGCCATGACCGGCGGTATTGATGACGGTGCGGCACGCGAGCTGCATAGGCTCGGCGCCGCCGATATTAAGTAGAATTTCTTCGTGATTAACGCTGCCACCGGTAACCGGGCTGTTGAGCGCCAGCGATGCACCATGATTTTCGGCATCGCCCAGATAGGCGAGCATGAGGCCGTGGCTGTCGATGATGCCGGTGGACGGCGACAGAAATCCTTCGACGCCGACGACTTCCGGTTCGAGTTCCGCCAGCTCGGCGCGGGAAACGGTACGTAAATCATCGACGCCATTGATCTCGGCCTGTCTCTTGTGTTTTCTGAGCCCGTCCCGTTGCGTATCGTCGGTGGCAACGATGATTTTCCCGATACGCCTGTGATTCACGCCGCGTTCTGCGCAGTAACGGTATAGCGCCTTGCGTCCGGCGACGCAGACCTGCGCCTTGAGCGAACCTGTTTCGTAATAAATACCGGCATGGATGACTTCGGAGTTGCGCGCGCTGGTGTGCGTTCCGATCGCGTTCTCGGATTCAAGTATCACGACGTCGCGACCCGCCAGCGCGAATTCGCGCGCTATGGCGAGTCCCACCACGCCGGCGCCGATGACGGCGCAATCAATCTTTTCGGACATCTGTCATGCCTGCTGATAAGAGTAGTCGACTCGCGTTGTTTAACTGTCCCATGATGTGTCGGGTAGTATCATAAGATCTTTCATTGCAATACTATCATTTACACATTCAAAATGAATTCCCGAAGCATGGCCGATCTGTGGGATCCGGAATTCGCCGGGCGATCGCCGCTGTTTGAGCCCTTGCGCCCTGTAGCCGAGGCGTTTCGCACATCATGCTGGCCGGGTACGGCAGACCTGAACCGCGCGCTGGTTTCGGGGAAGCCGATCCTGAACGCGAACGGATTGCCGCTGCGATTCATCGACCAGCTGCCCCGGCCGCAATGTCCCGAAGACAAGTTTGAACCGCGCATTTTTCATCGTGGTGAAGTCCAGTTTCGAGCATGTTTCTGGCACGATTTTTTTAACGCGCTGGTGTGGATGACGTTTCCAGCCTGCAAAGCGGCGCTGAACCGGCGCCATGTCATTGAAATCGAGCGCCAGCGGGCGGCCGGCGCGGCCAATCGCGGACCGGTTCAGGATGCACTCACCTTGTTTGACGAGGGCGGCCTCATAGTGGCGGTCTCCAATCCTGCGCTGACCCGATTGCTGCTGGATTTTCAGTGGACCGAACTGTTCTGGCATCGTCGTTCGGAAATTGCTGTTTCCATGGTTTTTTTTGTGTTTGGCCACGCGCTGTATGAAAAAGCACTTGCGCCGTTTTCCGGCGTCACGGGGCGCGCGGTCGTTGTCGAAGTCGACGGGAATTTTTCTGGACTCTCCCATGGTGAGCAGCATGCGCTGCTTGACCGGCAGGTTGCCGCGCGCATTAACGACCGCACGTGCTTTTTGACGACTCGCGAACTGGCCCCGGTGCCAGTATTCGGCATTCCGGGTTGGGATGAGAACAATGCACGCAGGGAGTATTACGACAACACATTATACTTCCGGCCGGCACCGCGCGTTGTGCGATAACGGCGACGAGAAAACCGTGCCGCTACTGGCTGAGTAGCGGGTCTTTCACATCTCCACCTATGGTCAGCGTGCCGCGCGCGACTACCACGCTTTGGGTGCCCAACACGACACTCACTCGCCCTGACAGGTCGGAACCGGGGGCGACATCAAATGCGCTGCTGGCGGTCATGGGGCCGGATGCGAGTTTGAGATTGCGATATATGCTACGGTTGCCTGCGACCTGAAGCTCGCCTGAGATTTCATTAAATTGCGTTTTTCCACCACGCTGCGGCGCGCGGCTCGGGGACTGAATGGCGCGCACCAGATCGACGTTGTTGATCACGCCCTTGTGCAGCGTGAAGGTTGCGTTGATGCGCGGTGCCGCGAAAAGTTCTTCGGCTTTCTGCCCCTGAGAGGAGAACCTGGCGTTTAAGTCCAGGTTTCCACTGGCGCTGAATGCGTTGGTGAATCGGGACATCAATTGTGTCAGCTCGGTGCCCTTGAGGTTGAGTTGTCCCTCTGCGCTGAGTTCCTTGCCCCATTTGAGCGTTGCGTCGCCGGTCAGCGTGCCGTTGTAGATTCTGCCCTCGATGCCAGAGATGGCCGCTGTTCCGTGTGCGATATTGGCAGTCAAGGTCAGTTCCGAGAATTCGACAGGCGGTCCGAAAGGCGGTTGCCAGTTTTTGGCGCTGACTTTTGCCAGGATGCCTTGTTCCGTGGGCGTAAGTTCCACGTTTACCCTGGCGTCGCGCAGCAGTACATTCTTGAGGCTACCGTCCTTAGTCAGGTTTACCGTGGCTTCAATTCCCGGCAGTTCGAGTTCGCGCGTCATGATCTTAATAGCGGTGGCCTTCAGGCGATTGATCCGCAATCTGGAAGTGCCAGCCTGTGGTTGCACCCAAGTTCCCATCCGCGAAACCGTGTCCTGATCGATGGTGACTGTTGTCAGCTGAACTTCATCGAACTCCTTGTTCTCATCCAGAAAGCCCAGTGACGATATGGGAATGACGACGAAATCGATCTTTGTATCCTGGGCCTTGCCTATCGTGACTCGCTCCAGCCGCAGTTGTGGCGACGGTAGCAAGGTAAAGCGCAAGTTGCCGACACTGACCGGCTCCTGTAAGCGCTCAGACATGAGCTTTTCGACGCTTCCGATGTAACCCGACATCGGCACGACCTGCAACGCCGCCAACCCGATCGCGATGATCACGACCAGGGCTATCATCACCATACTGATCCACTTGACCGGCTTGCGGGTCTGAACTGCCGCGACCTGAGCTGCGGATTCCTGCTGTTCGTTGGAGCGCCGCGCGGCGGCCGCATCGGCGCGCTCCTGTGCTTCGGTGCGCGCCTTGATGTCGGCTTCCAGTTCGGCCTGCTCGCGCGATCTGAGTTCGGCCTCAACCTTGGACTTGATTTCCAGTTCCGCACGTTGCCGCGATTGATGCTCCTGCATCACGCGTGCCACAGCTTCTTGCTTGGCGCGATCCTCCGCCGCAGCCCGTGCGCGTTTTTCCGTCAGCGTTTTTTGTTCGGCTTTCGCGCGCGCCTGCATTTCCGCCTGCGCTTTGGCAACTGCCTGCTCTTGCGCAAGTCGTGCGCCCGCAAGCAGTTTCTGCGCCTGTGTGCTCGCCTTTTCGGCTTCGCTGGTGCGTTTCTCGGCAGCTTCCCGCACCAGTTTTTCTGCAGTGGCGCTGATCTGGAGTGTGGCCTGGGTTCTTTGCTCGGCTTCCTCGCGTGCCTTGCTCTCGGCTTCTATTCTTGCCTGTAATTCGGCTTGCGTTTTTTGCTCGGCTTCTTCACGTGTCTTGCGTTCGGCTTCAGCACGCGCTTCGGCTTCCTCGCGCGCCTTGCGTTCGACGTCGACGCGTGCCTCGACTTCCGCGCGCGCTTTGTGCTCGGCTTCCTGGCGGGCTTTGCTCAGTTCTTCCTGGCGTGACTCGCGTTCCGCCGCGATTTGCGCTTCGACCTCCGAACGCGCTTTGCGCTCGCTGGCGATGCTGGCTGCTGCTTCTTCTCGTGCCCTGCGTTCGGCCAGTGCTTTGGTTTCGGCCTCGGCCCGCGCCTGGCTGAGTTCTTCGTCGCGCGCCTTGAGTTCGGCGGCGGCCCGAGCTTCCGTCTCTGTGCGCGCCTTGCGCTCGGCCAAGGCCAAGGCCTCGGCCTCGGCGCGTGTTCTGGCAACTTCCTCTTCCCGCGCTTTTATTTCAATGGCGGCGCGAGCCTCGGCCTCTTCCCGCGCTTTGCGCTCCGCCGCCACCCTGGCTTCGGCTTCCTCGCGCGCCTTACGTTCGGTTTCCTCGCGCTGTCGTGCATCCTCGCGCGCATCGCGGATGTTTTCTTCAAGCGCCTTCATTTCCGCGCGGGTTTTTGCCTCTGCTTCTTCACGTGCAATCTGAAGTTCGGTTTCGCGCTGCAGCTTTTCTTCTTCGTCCCGCGTGCGCCGCTCAGCATCCGTTTTGGCCTGTGCTTCCGCAATCGCGCGCGCCGCTGCTTCAGTTGCCGCTTTGGCCTGCGCTTCCGCCAGCGCGCGTTCTGCCTGTTCGACCTTGGCGAGTGCTTCGGTTCGCGCCGCTTCGGCCGCTTGTGCGATGGCATTGGCTTCGGCCTTGATCTGATCGCCGACGTGTTCCGTGGCCCGGCTTTCCGCCGCCGCGCGAGCTTCGGTTTCGGTTTTTGCCCTTGCCTCGGCTTCCATCCTTGCGGCAGCGGCGACCTCGGCCATCGCGCGTGCTTCAGCTATCGCTTGCTCGGCGGCGTTGGCACGCGCTTCGGCTTCGGCACGCGCCTTGGCTTCGGCCTCCGCCTTTGCAAGCGCTTCAGCTTCGGAACGCGCGCGCGCAGCGGCTTCCGCCTGTGCGCGTTCTTCGGCTTGCTTCAGTGCCTGCTCCATCGCGCGCATTTTTGTTTCCACCGCCGCGCGCGCACGCGCCTCGGCAGCGGCGCGCGCTTTTGCTTCGACTTCCGCTTTCGCGCGCGCTTCGGCTTCGATGCGCGCGCTTGTCTCCGCCCTCGCTTGGGTTTGCGCTTCGATCTTGGCTTTTATTTCCGCGGTGGCGCGCGCTTGTGCCTCGGTGTCAGCCTTGGTCTTGGCTTCCATCGCTATGCGCAGACGTGCCTCGGCTTCGGTTCGGGCATTTGCCTCAGTTGCGGCTTGGGCTTCCATTTCAGCCTTGGCCTTTGCTCGCCCAGCCGCTTGCGCAAGCGCCTCCGCGCGCTGCTTGGCGAGCGCTTCCTTCTTTGCATTTTCGTCCGCTAGAACACGAGCCTTGGTTTCCGACTCCTGGCGGGACCTTGCTTCCAAGGCTGCTCGCGCAGCGGCCTCGGCACGGACGCGGGCGTCGGCTTCGGCCTTGGCGCTGCGCTCGGCTTCGCTGTTGAGCTGTGCCAAGTGCGCGGGGGACGTGAAATCAAGATCAAGATCGACGCTGGCAGCTTGTCCCGCCTCGGGCGGTTGGTAGAAGATCTTGATGTAGCCGTCCGCCTGAAGTTTCTCAAGGGCCTGATCAAGGGCTTCTTCCGAGATCTTCGCTTTTTCAGGCAAGCTGCCGACAGCGGACTTGCCATCGACGGCCA
This sequence comes from Betaproteobacteria bacterium, assembly GCA_947476215.1. Taxonomy (GTDB): domain Bacteria; phylum Pseudomonadota; class Gammaproteobacteria; order Burkholderiales; family SG8-41; genus PALSA-1004. The sequence goes on along the minus strand of CANJQI010000139.1, from coordinate 7,356 downwards.
GAAATACCAGCCCGAGTTCGCGTGGCAGACGTATCGTCTTGTTCTTGACTTCGAGTACGCCTTTGGCGGTCTTAGTGAATATGGTCTTTGGGTGCATGCTTCTTCAGAAGTATCTGCGCTCAGGGTTGCGGCGCGACGAGTGTGGGTTTCGGGTCAGCGCGCCTTGTGCGTCTGTATCAATTCTGCGCGTAACGGCGGATCGGGGCAGAGGAGAATTTCGGTGTATGTTCAACTGCGGTGACTGCGGATTGAGCGAGTTCACTTTTTGGAGCTGATCACGAGCTTTCATTATAGTTTAATACCCTTTAAAATCTATAAAAATGAAAGAGTTTCTCTGTAGGGAGGCGGGGGTGGCATGAAAAAGCGCCGCAGTGACTACGATGTAACTGACAGCGTGCAGACCACCAGTCCCGAAGCGGTCACTGTTGAAGTCAGGCGTATCTATGTTGATTTGTATGGCAAAGCGGGTGTCGGCCAGTTAGATCAGCCATTTAAGGACTTTGCCACCCTTTATCGCGGTCAAAATCCCGATTTTCACGGCTGTGATACCAGCTATCACGATATCCAGCATGTCCTCGATGTTACGTTGGCCATGGCGCGCCTGCTCCATGGGTATCAACATTTCGCGCGGGTGCCGTTGGATGAGCGGCTGTTTCGTTTTGGCGTGATACTTGCCCTGTATCATGACAGCGGATACATCCGGCATCGCAATGATAAACGGCACGAGAATGGCGCTGAATACACGCTGACGCATGTGACTCGCAGCGGGCGTCTGCTGAGATCGTACTTGCCCAAGTTAGACATGGCGGATCTCGCGCCGATCGCGGCGCGCGTCGTTCACTATACCGGTTTTGAAGTGCCTATAGACAAGATCAAGGTGCCGCAACCCATATTTGCCGTCATCGGCAATCTGCTGGGCAGCGCCGACATTCTCGGGCAAATGGCGGACCGGTGTTACCTGGAGAAGTGTTACGAACGCCTGTTTCCGGAATTCGTGCTGGGCGGCATCGCGACGCGTAAGAATGAACGTGGCGAGAAAGTAGTCGTGTTCGAATCAGGTGCCGACCTGATTTTCAAGACACCGGTATTTTTCGAACACGCCGCACGCCGGCTCGATGGTGATCTGGAGGCGGTCCATCGTTATGTGGAGCACCATTTTGGCGGCAAGAACGTCTATCTCGAAGCGATTCAGAATACGGTAAATTACGCGCGCAAACTTGTGGAGCGCGCTGATATAGAGAAGTTGCGGCGGCAACCACCACCGCCGGGCTCCGTACAATCGGAATGAACTGACGATACTTGCCGCTCGCGTGCCCGCGTCAGGACACGGTTAGTACGATTTTCCCGATGTGCGCCCCGGACTCCATGAGCGCGTGCGCTTTGTGGGCGTCGGTCAGAGGGAAGGTCGCGTGTATGACAGGCCTGATTTTTCCGCACTCGATCAAAGGCCACACCCGCTCGCGCAACGCGCGTGCAATGTCCGCCTTGAATTCCGCTGCGCGCGGGCGCAGCGTCGAACCGCTGATCGTGAGGCGTTTCAGCATAACGTCGCTGATATTAATCTCGGCTTTGATGCCGCCGAGGAACGCAATGAATACGAGCCGGCCTTCCGCCGCGAGCGCTTTCAGTTCGCGTGCCACGTAGTCGCCACCGACCATGTCGAGTATCACGTCCACGCCTTTGCCGGCGGTTTCTGTTTTGATGATCTCGGCGAAATCTTCGTTCTTGTAGTTGATGGCGCGCGCCGCACCGAGTTTCACGCAGGCTGCGCATTTTTCCGGACTTCCCGCGGTGGCGAAGACACGGTGACCCAGTGCGGTGGCGATCTGGATCGCGGAAACGCCGATGCCGCTGGAGCCCCCCTGGACGAGCAAGGTCTCGCCGGCTTTAAGCGCCCCGCGGTCAAATACGTTACTCCAAACCGTAAAAAAAGTTTCCGGCAGTGAAGCTGCTTCGATGGCGTTGAGTCCTTGGGGTATCGGCAGGCAGTTCGAAGCCGGTGCAATGCAATACTCGGCATAGCCTCCGCCCGGGGTCAGTGCGCAGACCTGGTCGCCGATCCGCCATGTGGTTACGCCGTCGCCCAGGCTGGCGACTACGCCCGCGACTTCGAGGCCGGGCAGGGGACTTGCGCCCGCGGGCACCGGATAGCGCCCCTGCCGTTGCAATATGTCGGGCCGATTGATGCCTGCCGCCGCAACCTTGATGAGCACTTCGCCCGATTTCGGCAAAGCAACGGATTGCGTCGCGATCTTCAGAACGTCCGGCGCGCCCGGTTTGGTGATTTCCACGACCTGCATTTGCTGCGGTATTTCCGGACTCATTGCAACCCCTGTCATTTGATTTCGCGTAACAATTTTCCCGCTCTTCATGTACTATACCAGCCTGCGGTATCATGCCGCTGTTCGGTTTTGTGTCATCGGTTCACAGGACAAAAATCGCTGGTTGGAATTGCGCCGGTGAGTTGTTGGTGCATGTCTTGGCGATATCCGCGGAGTAAGCAAGAAAATATTCCTATGCGATCTGAGCCCGTCTGTGTTGCGGGGATCATTGATGCGCATGGCAACTATAACTATACGACAAGGAGAAATTAAATGAACAAAGAGTCAAGCAAGGACATTCTGGCGCTGTATGGCAAGGCGGCCGCGGGCATCCGTGCCGAGAGTCTGCCGGCTGAAGTTCTGCTGCGCTCGAAACAGCGCGTGCTGGACACCATAGGCTGCCTGGTGGCGGGCTACAGTTCCGGAATATCAGACGCGATTCGGTCCTATGTTCAAGCCCAGGGCGGAACGCCCGAAGTCACTTTGCTGCCGGGCGGCCAGAAAACGACCGCGGCTCTCGCATGTCTTGCGCACGCAACGTACATCCATGGCCTTGAATTGTCGGATGCCGCGCCGCGCGGTACTGCGCACCCCGGCAATGAGATAGTACCCACCGCCATGGCGCTGGCGGAGCGCGGCGGTCTAGGCGGTGGCGCCATCGTTGCGGCCGTGGCGGCCGGCTATGAAATAGAGATACGCATAGGCCGCGCGTTGTTTCCTAGCGCGTTTTATCGCGGGTGGTGGACGCCGGGTCTGTTCGGAGGCATAGGCTCGGCAGTGACCGCTGCGCATATGCTTAAGCTCGACGCCAGCGGTCTCGATAACGCCATCGGCATCGCGCTCAATCTGCTCCCGACGTCCATGGCACGTGCCAACGAAGAAGGCGAGAGCATCAAGTGGTTGATCGGCGGTCAGGCGTGCGCAACCGGTCTGCTGGCGGCGGAGATGGCGGCACGCGGGACCAAAGGCATGCGGGATTTGGTGGGCGGCTGGCTGCCGGTTATTTCCGATGAGAATTTTCCCGAGCGGCTCAGCGAGGGGATCAATCCCGACGGTTCTTTCACGCAGTGGGAGCTTTGCAGCGGTATCTTAACCAAGCACTATGCGACAGTCGGGCCGCTGACCACATGCCTGGATGCGACATTCGACATGATCTCGAAGAACAATATCGCTGCCGATGATATCGTCGAGATACATGCGGACTGCATGCGGCGCACCGCGATCTTCAATACCGTGCATCCGGAAAACGAGATAGCCGCGCGCGCCAGTCTGCCGTATTGTCTCGCCGTCGCGGTATGCACGCGCGACCCCGCGCAACTGCTGGGGCCGGCGTTCGCCGACAAGATGCTCAAGGATAAGGCGATCTGGGCCAATGCCGAGAAGGTACGTATTACCGAAAACGATGATTACGAACAGCAGTATCCCAAGCACAGCAAGGCGCGCGTGACGCTGAAATTGAAGAACGGCAAGACGTTCTCGCAGGAAGACGATCGCAGCGCGCATGGACGCTATCTGACGCCGACCGACGCGGATATCGAGAAGAAATTCAGGATGATCTCGACCTCGGTGCTCGGCAAGGAGAAAACCGACAAGGTCGTGGCGCTGGTTCAGAAACTTGAGACCCTGCCCAACATCCGTGAACTGGTCGATGCGCTGCGCGTCGGATAGCAGCGGCCTCATCGGTCCCGGACCGTTCAAGAAATAGAGGCAGAATCATTGTAAGATCGGGTAACTAAGAATAGAGCTTTTACTTTTCCACGAGGAGCATCAGCATGGCAAACAGAAAAGACGCAAAGGACTGGGCACGCGAACACATGAAGGGGCTGTGGACCAGCCCCATGTACCCGTTCACGCAGGACTTCAAACTTGACGAACAGGGCATACGCAACAACGTCGAATACATGCTCAAGGTCAAGTCGACGGGCCTGGGATTCGGATTTTCGGAGCCGTGGGTATGCTCGCATGAAGAGCGCATCCGTGCATTCGAGGTGGCAACAGACGCGGTGCGCAAGCGCGTCCCGGCTTATGTGCATACCACCGACCACAGCGTCGAAGAGACGATCAACTATACCAAGCGTGCCATGGCCATCGGCGCGGATGCCGTGATGATCTGGGCGCCCTATGAATGGGCCAAGTCGCAGGAAATGTTGATCGAATATTACGAGTATGTCGCGTCCAAGGTCGATATCGCGATTTTTGTCTACAACACCTATCACTCGGGCATAGGCATGACGCCGGAAACCGTTGCGCGGCTCGCGAAAATTCCCAATGTGTGCGCCTTGAAGGATGCCGTCAATGATGTGACGCACACGGTACGGTGTATCGATCTGTGCGGTGACCAGATCGTCATCAGTGAACCGCTTGAGGATCACCTGCTGACCATGACGCTGAATTTCAAGCAGCAGATCATGCTCGGCACGACATCGGTATTCCTCATGCAGACACCGGATTACCAGCCGATACAGGAATATTGGGACCTGGCCCGACAGGGCAAGGCCGCAGAAGCGTCGCGCAAGTACTATGAACTGCAACCGCTACGCGACGTTTGGAACGGAATTTACGAAGTTTTGTGGGACAAGACGGGCGCAACTCATCCGTTGCCGTACATCAAGTACTGGATGGAATTGATGGGGATGAACGCCGGACCCGTGCGTCCGCCGATGAAGAATCTGACCGAAGCACAGAAAACCGCGTTTCGTGCGCGCCTGGAGGCGAGCGGGTGGATGGATCGCCTGCTGCCCAATCGCAAGAAGTAAGGACAGGCGGCGGCCTTGTCGCGAGCACGAGGCCGCACTTCAGTTCAATGGCCTGGCGCGGGCGAGGGGGCAAAGCAGATGCTCCTGGCCGCGCTGTCCTGCATGGTTTTGTAGCGCCGGAGCGTGTAGTCTATGCGCCCACAGTGCGCGAGCCGTAGTTACCCGCGGCACCGGAAATTAGCTTATCGTCAATTGGAGGAATTCACAGTGAGCCTACCTGATGGCGCCATCTCGGCGAGCACCGCGAAAATAGGACTGATAGGCATAGGCAACATGGGGCAGCCCATGGCGAGCCGTTTGATCAAGGCCGGCTGGAACGTGCAGGTATTCGACATCGATCCCGCAAAAACAAAAAAGTTTGTGTCCGAAAACGGCGGATCGGCGGCGGCAAACCTTGAGGAACTCGGGCGCAATTCCAATGTGGTGATCGCGATGGTGCTCGATGGCCATATCGTCAGGAAAGTCCTGCTGGGCGACGGCACGGCGAGCGGGGATTGCGTCATGCGCGGATTGGCCAAGGGCAGCGTCATCATGGACATGAGTTCATCCGCGCCCATGGGTACGCGGGAACTCGGCGAGGAACTCAGCCAGCGCGGCATGCTGTTCATGGATGCGCCGGTATCCGGCGGCGTCAAAGGCGCGGTCGCGGGCACGCTGGCCATATTGATGGGTGGCGACCGCGGTCTCGCCGAGCGATGCGACGCGTTGCTGTCGGTCATGGGACGTCGATTGTACGTGGGGTCCCTGGGCTCGGGGCATGCCGCGAAGTCGTTGAACAACTATGTATCCGCGGCGGGACTGGCCGCTGCGTCGGAGGCCATAGTCATCGGCCAGCGCTTCGGAATCGCACCTGAAGTACTGACCAGCGTGTTGAACGCATCGACGGGTCGCAACAACAGCACGGAAAACAAACTTAATCAATTCATACTGAACAAGACCTACAGCGCCGGGTTCAGTTTGGGTCTGATGGCCAAGGATATCGGACTCGCAATGGAAGTGGCGGAGGCGCTGGATGTTCCCGCGGAATTCGGACATGCCTGTCTGAAGTTGTGGAAAGGGGCGGAAACCTCATTGGGTGGCAAGGCGGATCACACCGAGATCATCAAAGTCCTGGGCGACCTGCCGTAGGCTAAGCAGCGCTTAGTCAGGTGCGCGTAACTACATGAAATACCAATATATTTCATGTGATTGACCGTCCGCGGGGTGTCGACGCCTAGCCTATCAACAGGACAGTGACATGAGTGATTCGAAGTTTCGACTGAGCATAGGCATCGGCGGCACGTTTACGGATCTCGTGGTGCTTGATGAAAGTACCGGCGGAATCTAAACCCTAAAAGTTTCCTCCACCCCGCGCGATCCGTCCGAAGCGGTTTTGCAGGCGGTGAGACGGGCGCGCGACGAATTCGGCATCAACCTTGGCTTGGTAAGTCAGTTCACCCACGCTTCCAAGGTCGCTTCCAACTCCCTGCTCGAAGGACGTGGCGAGCTACCTGCAGCGCATGAGCGATGAACTCGCGCGCATCGGCGTCAAGGTTCCGCTGCAATTGATGCAGTCCAACTGAAATTCATGATCGCCGAGGTGTTGAAGACCTATCTGTTGGCGACGCTGCGGGCTGGCGACATCTTTATCAGTAACGACCCGTACCGCGGCGGTGGACATCTGCCCGATATCGGCATGTTCCGTCCGGTGTTTTACGACGGCAAGTGCGTCGCTTTTACGGGCTGCATGATACATCACACCGACGTCGGCGGCATGTCTCCGGGCAGTAACCCGGTGCGTGCGACCGAGCTATATCAGGAAGGTCTCATCATTCCGCCGATCAGGATATGCGAGGGCGGCCAGGAAAACGCCATGCTGTTCGATCTGATCCGGGGCCAATGTGCGTCAACCCGACATCATGATCGGAGATCTGCGCGCGCAGGAGGCCGCTTTGCTCAAGGGCGAGCAACGGCTGGGCGACCTGCTGGACCGCTACGGCAGCACCGGCGTGACCGAGGCCATGGAAATGCTTATCGCCTATTCCGAACGCAAGACCAGGGCGGCGATTGCAGCCATCCCCAACGGTAGTTATGAGTTTGAAGAGTACATGGATCATGACGGCTTCAAATTGAACAAGCCGGTCAAGATCAAGTGCCGTCTGGAGGTTTTTGACGACCGTTTGCGGTTTGACTTCACGGGTACGGATCCGCAGGTGCAGGGGGCCATCAATGCCACGATGTCGCTGACGTGGACCACCGTATTTGTGTGCGTAAGCTGCATCCTGCCCGACAATGTCCCG
>CANJQI010000138.1 GCA_947476215.1 Betaproteobacteria bacterium | reverse complement strand
GTGCGTACCGGCACGCACAGGATGCTGCGTGTGACAAATCCGGTTTGTTCGTCGACGCTGCGATAAAAGCGCGGATCGGCGTAAGCGTCGTCTATGATGACACCCTTACCGACGCTAAATACATGGCCTGCAATGCCACTGTTATTGAGTATGCGGATTTCGCGGTGAAAAGTACCCTGGGCCACGCGCGAATACAACTCGTTCGAAGCCGGATCGTTCAGGAACTGCGATCCGCGCTCGGCATTGAGTTCCCTGGTGGTCACTTCGACCAGCCCGGTCAGGACTTCGTCCAGTGTGTCCATGCCCGACAGCTTTTGAGAAATACCGAGCAGTAGTTCAACAAAGCGCAAGCGTTGATCGCGGTTGCCTGGCGTGTTGCCTGACGGCGAGGCGCGTTTCTTCGGGCCGTTTCGTTCGACCTTTAGTGTCGAACCATTGCGCGATAACTGGGCGCGCTTAGTCGAAACTTTGTTCTTACGGACGGTCGGTGCCGGTTTTTTTTCATTTCAGATTTTGCCGCGAGGGGATTCCAACGATTCACGCAGAACCGAGATAGTAGATTTCAACTGTTTTTTGAGGCATTATTTCCAGCATGCAACTGTGTGGCGGAATTCGCGAGGGCAGTCCATTGGTCAATGTTGAAATGCATTTTATTGTTACGCTTACCACCGCCATGGTATGCGGTCTGGCCGGCGCGCAAGGCACGGTTGACTACCCCCTCAAGACGGTTCGCGTTATCGTTGCAGCGGCGCCGGGCGGCACGCTGGATATCGCGGGCCGGTTGATTGCCGCCAAGTTGGGCGACAACCTGAAGCGCCAGTTCGTGGTTGATACCAGGCCCGGCGCCGGCGGTCTTATAGGCACGGAGCTGGCGGCCAAATCGGCCCCCGATGGGTATACGCTGCTCCTGGTGTCGGCCACTTTCACGATCTCGCCCGCATTACACAAGGATGCCCCCTACGACCCGCTGCGGGATTTTGTTCCGATTTCACTTGCGACGTCGGCCCCGTACCTGCTGCTGGTGCATCCAGCGCTTCCGGTGAAATCGGTCAGGGAATTGATCGCGATGGCGAAGGCCCGGCCCGGTGCAATGGACGCAGGCGTTAACAATGGCAGTAGCACCCACCTCGCCACGGCTTACTTTGCTTCCGCGGCCAATATCAAGCTCACGTACATTTCGTATAAAGGCATATCGCAACCGGCCACGGATACGATAGCCGGCCAGATACAGTTGCTTTTCGGCGGTGTGCTTGCCAATTTGCCGCATATTCAATCTGGCCGGCTGCGTGTGCTGGGGGTCAGCACGAGCGCGCGATCCCTGGTATTGCCCGCGGTTCCGACCATCGCGGAATCGGGCCTGCGTGACTACGACGTGAGCGCATGGAACGGCTGGGTAGCCCCTGCCGGTGTGTCGTCCACAATTATCGGGAAACTGAATGTGGAGCTGACGAGGGCCATCAAATCAGCGGATGTCAGCAAGACGTTGCTAGAGGGCGGCGTGGAGCCGGTGGGCAGTACTCCGGACCACTTTCAGCGCCTGATCGCGGCCGAAGTTCCGCGCTGGCGCAAGATCGTGCAAGACTCGAGCATGCGTTTTGAATAAAATTGCATTTTGCACTTTACCATTTCAACCCCAGGTGCGGCCCTGCATTCGACTGCCGGGCTGGCGGAATGCGACGCTCCCTTTACTGATGGCTGTCAAGACCGTATATTGATTGCAATTCCAGAACCATACACAACAAGGAGGAACCATGCTTTACGAATCGGAAGGCAATGACATTCAGATCGCGTGCACCGGAGAGTCACTGATCAGCCGTACCTTGTCTAAATTTCGCGAAGCGCGGTTTCTGAAGATGGTGCAGATGATCAGAGACGCGGATATTTCTTTCACGAATGCGGAGTGTCTGTTTCACAAGTTTGAACATGCCCCCAACTCGGCCGCGGGCGGCGGTTCCGCTACCGGAACCTATATGGGCACCGATCCGCGCATCATCAAGGAGTTGCAGTGGGCCGGTTTTGATGTCGTGTCCACCGCCAACAACCATGGTTCCGATTATGGCGACGGGGGCTTGCTGACCAACATCAAAAACCTCGAAGAGGCAGGTCTGCCTTTCGCGGGCAGTGGACGCAACATGACGGAAGCGCGTGCGCCGGTGTATGTTGATACGCCCAAAGGACGGGTCGCGCTGATCGCGGCCGCCGACTGGGGGCCGCGTGGCAAAGGGGGAACGCCGTGGCCGTTTCCGATGGGTGTAATGGCGGGCGAGCAAAGCGCCTATTCGATGGGCCGTCCCGGCTACAACCTGATACGTCAGCGGCCGGTGTTTACCGTCGACAAGGCGTCGTTCGATGCACTGCGCCGCCTCAGCCAGCAGCTCGGGTTTGAACAGGAGAAAGGCGGACATTCGCTGTGGGGACCGGAGGAGCGCGATGTGGACAGCGATACCGTGTTTCACTTCATGGATGCGCGGTACGTGCTGGGCGACAAGTTTTCCATGGCCACCATCGCGCACAAGGATGATATCGAGCAGAACCTGAAATGGGTGCGCGACGCGCGGCGCATGGCTGAATGGGTGCTGGTGAGTTTCCATAGTCATGGTGCGAGTTCGAATTCGGACGAGCCGGCCGAACATGGCAAGCAGTTCGCGCGCGCCTGCATAGACGCGGGCGCCGACGTATTTATCGGTCATGGACCGCATCAGGACCGCGGCATTGAAATCTACAAGAACAAGCTGATACTGCACAGTCTGGGCGACTTTATTCTGCAGAACGATACCCTGCTCAAAGTGCCTTATGAGGCGATGACCCGCATGGGGCTGGGATGGGACAACACGCCGGCGGATTGGTACGACGCGCGCGCGGGCAACGGAACGAAGGCGCGCGGCAATCCCAAGAACTGGGAGACTGCGCTGGTCATGGTTGAGTTCAAGGCGGGAAAGTTAAAGGAAGTCAGGTTGCATCCGGTGGATCTCGGGATGAACGCGCCGCGCCCGCAGCGCGGACGGCCACTGTTGGCTGAACCGGGCGGCGAAGTCTGGAAACGGATACTGGAAAGATTCCAGAAGATGTCCAAGCCGTTTGGCACGGAGATCAGGGCCGAGGGCGACGTAGGCGTGATACGTTTGTGAACCGTTCAATATTTTGACAAGGGAATCACCATGGACTTGCAGCTGAAGGGGAAGACGGCGCTGGTAACTGGCACCAGCACGGGCATAGGGCGCGCCATCGCCAAAGGGCTGGCGGCGGAAGGGGTCAAACTTTGCATTACCGCGCGCCGGCGCAATCTGATGGAAGAGCTGGCCAAGGAAATCGTTGCCGCGGGCGGGTTGCAGCCGCACATCATCGCCGCAGATCTTATGGAGGACGACACCCCGCGCAAGCTTGCCGATGAGGCGCTGAAGGCGTTGGGACAGATCAATATACTTGTCAACAATGCCGGCGGCAGCCGGCCGTTGCCGTTCGATGCCGGAGAAGACAAGTGGTACGAGGCGATGACGTTCAACTTCACGCGAGTAAGGCAGCTTACCCAGTGTGTTTTGCCCGACATGATCGAACATAAATGGGGGCGCATCATCAACATCACCGGTAAATCGGAAGCGGAGAGCCTCAACGCCGCGCACGCCGCCAAGGCCGGCGTGCACGCGTGGGCTCACGGCGTATCCAAAGAAGTCGGCAAGCACAATATCACCATCAACAGCATACCCCCGGGGCGCATACTGAGCGAGCAGATCCGGCGCAACAATCCAGAACCGGTACGCAAGGAATTCGCGGAGAAAAATATTCCGCTCGGCCGCTTCGGTGAACCCGAGGAACTCGCCTGCCTGGTGGTGTTTCTGGCGTCGCCCGTCGCGCGTTACATCAGTGGAACGGTGATACCTGTCGATGCGGGGTTGCGGCGTTATCCGTTCTGAGTCGACTAATTTGCCTTGATGCCTGCGTCCTTGATGGCTTTTCCGAGTCGCGAGACTTCGGATTTCATCACCGCGGAAAGCTGATCCGGCGGGCCGCCCACGGCTTCCAGTCCGCTGTTCAATAATTTCTCCCGCGTGTCCGGACGCGTCAGAAAACGTGCGATTTCCTGATGCAACCGATTGACGATCGCCGCAGGTGTGCCGGCAGGCGCAAAAGCGCCCTGAGTAGCGACAGCTTCATACCCCGGCACACCCGATTCACTGACTGTCGGCAGGCCGGGCGCGAGGGGAGACGGTTGTGGGCCTGTAACCGCGAGTGCGCGCAGCCGGTTTGATTTAAGGTGGGCTGTCATGGAACCGGGCGTGCCGAACGTCAACTGAACTTCACCCCCGATCAGCGCCGTGAGCGCCGGACCGCTGCCTTTGTAAAGAATGCGCACGATATTGACGCCGGTCATGGCTTTGAACAGCTCCGCCGAAAGATACGGATAACTCCCGGTCGGCCCCGACGAATAATTCAGTTCCCCCGGTCGTTTTCTGGCGAGCGCAATCAGCTCGTTAACGGATCTGATGGGCAAAGAAGGGTGCACGACCAGCACGTTGGGCGCGGTTGTCGCCACCGCGATCGGCGCGAAATCGCGAAACGCATCGTAAGGCATGACCTGCAACAGCGGCCCTATCCACAGGGTACCCGCCGCGACCAGCAGGCTATAACCATCAGGCGCCGATTTGGATGCGGCTTCTATGGTGAGTATCGACGTGCGGTTTTCCACCACCACACTCTGCCCCAAGGCGGATGTCAGTGCGGGGCCTATCATGCGCGCCAGCAGGTCGACTGTGCCGCCGGCATCGGACGCGTATATTCGTATGGGTTTGACCGGATAAGACTGGGCCGCGACGTCGCGCGTCCCTGCAGCGAGCAGGCCCGGGAAAATCAGTGCAACCGCAAGACGTGTCAACATTTGGTGCCCTTATGCATGCGTGCCATGAACGACATCATGCCACCAAGCCGCGCATAACGGCAACCGCAGGTAAGCCCGGTTTTTGAAGTTGCCGTGCAATTGTGCGTAGTCTGGCGTGCCCCGCTAGAATTCATATATCTTCAACTTCGTGATCGGATACCCTCATGGCCCGGCAAAAACCCCACCCCGCGACAGTTTTCCGTAATCTGTTCAACGGACCGGGGTTGATACGCGGCATCAATATTTATGATCCGATCACCGCACGGCTGGCGCAGCAATGCGGATTTCAGGTCATCGCGCTGGGCGGTTATCAGCAGGGCAGCGCGCTGTGTGTGCCGGAACCGACGCTGACCATGACGAGAAAGCATTAGGCTGGAAGATCAGCGATCCGTGGAAGATGGACTATTTTTTTGTCGAAACACGTAAAGCGGGAGAAGATGGCATTAACGGCGGCTTGATGAAGCGGCAAGATGCCGGGCCAGCCGTTCATGAGCTACATCGAAGTTTCATCCGTAGACGCTGCCCTGAAGAAAGTCGTGGCCGCCGGCGGAAAAGTGTGCATGCCGATGATGGAAATCGGCAAGGGCATGGGTTGGGTAGGCGCGTTTCAGGACGCCGAGGGCAATCTCATGGGTTTTCACCAGGGGGCCCAAGCCACCTGCGACGAAGAGCAAAGTCATTAAGAAGGCAGAAAAGAAATAGTTATAAATCAAAGTGTTGTGCCAATATCGGGCGAGGGTGAAAGGAAATTTCATCCCCAGCTGTATCAGTGCAACGCCAAAAGGTTAGTCAGTAGACAGGCGGCGCGCAACGTGCCGTGCGTGTGACTGCGTTTCCAAGCCGAGTATTTGACCGCGTATTGCTTCGGCACGACTGCTTGATACGGCGATCCGTGCATTTCCCCAATATTTGGATACGACGCTTGGTTCGCTGAATGACAGGTCGTTGCCTGTCGCAGCGGGTTCGTCGCGAACCTTCAATACCTTGCCATTGCGCAGGGTAACGGCGATCTCTCCCGACCCGTGTGGCGAGCACGCTGGGTCCGGATCGACGCGATAATCTACTTTTTCCGCCAGTGCGAGCAGTTCCGCGTCGCCATGGGATTGCAGTTCCGTCAGGCCGAATTTTCGCCGTGCAAGACCGCACGCCAATCCGAATTGCAGACTGAATTGCGTGGCATAGCTGTTGATCGGACGTTTGCGCACTGCAACAGGTTCGCAAATGACGTTCACCGATGATGGTGGCACGACGACTTCCACGGATGCGATGTCGCTCGCTTTGAGGTCATGCGCGATGGCGGTTTTGATTGCCGCTTCGATGAATACGATACTGAGCTGGCAGGCGGGAAACGGTTTGACGGAAATGTGCATGGTTTCCCAGCCGTGGCCTAGCCCCGCGGTTGCCAGCGCCAGGTCTTCTGGGTTCGTATCCATGCCGAGGTGCGTCGCATACAGCCCGTAGCGCCCTTCGTAGGTGGTGCGCGGTCCGGTGATGCCACTACGCGCGAGGACTGCGGCAGTGATGCCCGCCACGCCTGCCCATCCCGGGTGCAGCCGTTTCGAACCTGAGGAATTAGCACTGTATTCGCGTGTTCCCGCCGCCATGCTGTAGACGATGCCCTGTGCCATGGTGAATTGCTCGCGGGAAAGTCCATACAACTTGCCCGCAATGACGGCACAACCGAACGCCGCGACCAGACCCGTGGCGTGAAAGCCGGCGGGATTGAACCTGCGACGTGCAACCTTCGCCAGCCGCGTGGCCAACTCGACACCGAGTATGTAGGCTTCCAGCACGTCGCGGCCGGACTTTCCCGCCTGAGCGGCCACTGCCAATGCCGTCGGGAAACAGCTCGACGTGATGTGGATATTGCCTTGCTTGTGCGTATCGTCGAAGTCTATGCCATGTATCAGGGCGCCGTTGGCAAGCACCGCGTCGCGTAACGGCAGTTTGACGGACATACCGATGACGTCGCTATCCCCGCGGCCCAAGCCCGCCAGGGCATTGACGGTTCTGTGCGCAAAGTCGTAGGTGCTGGCGGCAAGCGCAACACCCGCGCTGTCGAGTATCAAATGACACGCGCGCCGCCTGACCGCTTCAGGAATGTCGTTGCACGCAAACGTTGCGGCGTATTCGGAGTACTGCTCGGCTATGGTGGCCATGCTGTCGGTTCGCCGGGTTTACTGTTCGCGTATGCCTGCGTCCTTGATGAGCTTGCCCCATTTGGTGGATTCGGAACGCAGCCACGCTGCGAATTCATTCGGGGTACTGGCCACGACCTCGGCACCCACGGACAGAAATTTCTCCTTCACGTTCGCGTGGTTCAGAGAACTCATGGCTTCGCGGCTCAGGCGGCTGATAACGGCCGCGGATGTACCCGGCGACGCGAACATCACCGTCTCGGATCCTGTTGCGTAGCCGGGAACGGTAGACGCCACCGTGGGCAAGCCCGGTACCAGCGACGAAGGCTGAGCGCTCGTCACGGCAAGCGCGGTCAGTTTGCCGGATTTGATGTGCTGCAGTACCGAGCCCGCGAGGGCGAACAGTATTTGCACTTCCCCTCCTATGACACTGGTGATCGCCGGGCCGGCGCCTTTGTACGGGACATGCACAATATTTACGCCGGTCATGGCCTTGAACAGTTCCGCCGGCAGATGTATCGCCCCGCCGGTCCCCGTCGAACCATAATTAAGAGTGCCCGGTTTGGCGCTGGCCAGGGCAATAAGCTCTTTCACCGATTTGGCCGGCAGCGATGGATGCACGACCAGGATGTTGGGCGAATTCACCAACAGTGAAACAGGCGGGAAGTCCTTGATAGGGTCGTAGGAAGTCTTGCGCAACAGAGGACCGATCCAGAAGCTGCTGCCCGTTATCAACAGCGTGTAGCCGTCGGGCGGCGCCTTGGCGACAATTTCCGCGGTGACCACGCCGCTGCCCCGGCTATCCACGATCACCTGCTGTCCCAGGGCACGCGTGAGCTCCTGCGCGACCACACGTGCCGTGAAATCGGTAACGCCACCCGGGAGCGATGAGATGACGCGTATCGGCTTGGTGGGATACTGCTGTGCGAATACAGCACTCGAATACGCCGACACTAT
Source organism: Betaproteobacteria bacterium (assembly GCA_947476215.1). Taxonomy (GTDB): domain Bacteria; phylum Pseudomonadota; class Gammaproteobacteria; order Burkholderiales; family SG8-41; genus PALSA-1004. The sequence goes on along the minus strand of CANJQI010000138.1, from coordinate 6,257 downwards.
GGCGGAAGTAAAAATCAGTTTCAACGCGTGTGCAATTAACATCATGCCTCTGTGGACTATTGGATGGGCGGGTTCCATTGTTCGGGTCGGATAAGCGCCAGTTGCTGGGCCGACACGATACGGTCGATCGGGCGCTATTCCGCGCGGATATTAGCATCCTTGATGACCTTGCTCCGCTTCGCCATATCGGACTTCATGATGGCGGAGAATTCCTCAGGTGAACTCGCGACCCCTCCCGACGCCCCCACGACATCTGAAAGCGGCGGAGTATCGTCAAAACGCATCGCTGAAAATGCGTTATGCTCGTCGCAATTATGAACAATGAGACGGCTAACGTGTTGCAAAACGGCGTGGTTCGCACCATTTCGAGGGAGGACATGGCGAACCTGCCGATCGGCTGTTACGAGGGCGAGGTATGTCTGGTAAAAACGCCGCGCGATCTGGATCTGGCGCGGGACGATCTCCTGCAAGAAAGCGTGGTCGGGTTTGACACCGAGACGCGCCCTGCGTTTCGCAAGGGCGAGGCTTATGCGCCATGCCTGGCGCAGATTGCCACGGCACGCATGGTCTATCTGTTCCAGTTATCGCGAACGGAGAGTTACGATTTGCTGATCGACGTGCTTGCTGCTTCCGGTATAGCCAAGACCGGCGTGGGGCTGGCAAATGATCTGCGGACACTCAGGCAGGTGTTTCCCTTTGCGGAAGAAAATGTGGTCGATCTGGGTGTGGCTGCGCGTCGTAACGGACTAGGCCAGACCGGCGTGCGGAATCTTGCCGGCATCCTGCTGGGTATACGGATACCCAAAGGCGCCAAGACCACGAACTGGTCCGTGCCGCAATTGTCCGCGGCACAGATTGCTTATGCGGCGACGGACGCCTGGGTGTGCCGCGAGCTTTATCTGCGTTTTCGGAGCCTGGGCCTATTGTCAGCGTAAATGAGCGTTCGAAATCGTGAGGTCGTGCATTTGGCACAGGCGCGACACCACTCTACTAATGTTCGTCCGTTCGCTCGAGCTCTAGGGACTAAGAGACACACATGCACATCGAAGTCATATGTACGGGGGATGAAGTTCTCACCGGCAAGGTCGTCAATACCAACTTCAGCTATATCAGCCAGAAGCTGGAGGATTTTGGCCTTTCGGTCAGTTGGGAAACAACGGTGGGCGACGATCGCGACAGCCTGTTGCTGGCATTTCAGCTAGCCGGACAACGAGCCGATGCAGTTATCGTCAATGGCGGACTGGGTCCGACGGTCGACGATCTTTCGCAGGAAACTGCGGCACGCGCTGCCGGCGTGGACCTGGTGCTGAACGAAGCCTGGTTTGCCGCTATGGAATCGTTCTTTCAGCGGCGCAGCCGTGTGATGCCGCCCAATAACCGCAAGCAGGCGATGCTGCCGGCCGGCGCCGAAATGATAGATAACCCGATAGGCACCGCGTGCGGCTTTGCCCTGGATATCGGCAAGGCGCGGTTTTTTTTCACGCCGGGCGTGCCTCGCGAGTTGCGCCGCATGCTGGAAGAGCAGATAGTTCCGCGGCTGCTCGTGACGTCGGGCGGGCAGACGGCAGTCCATCTCAAGCGGTTTCATTCCTATGGCATCGGCGAGTCGCATGCGGATGCGTTGCTCTCCGGGGTAGAGGCGCTGGTGACCGATGGCAGCGTCAAACTGGGATTTCGCGCGCACTACCCGCAGCTCGAAACCAAACTCACGGCGCGCGGCAGGGACATCGCCGAAATACGGGGCAAACTGGCGCCCAGTGAACAGGAAGTGCGCAAACGGTTTGGTAACTTCATCTTCGCGGAGGACGATGACACGCTCGAGGGCGTAATCCTTGCGGCGCTCACGTCCATTAATGCCACGCTGACGGTAGTTGAAACGTTCACCAGCGGTCAGATTGCTGCGCGCATCGCGCATCTTCCGGGCGCCGAGCGAGTTTTTCGCCAGGGTATCGTTGCCCGTGATCTTGGGGTTGTACAGGCAGCGGTCGGGCTTGAAGCCGCGGACCCGGTGGGTGCGATCACTATCGAGGCGGCGACTGCAATCGCGCGCGCTGCCCGGCGTAGTACGGGCGCCACGCATGCGTTGGCAGTGTTGATAGATGTGGATGAGGGTGCGGATCGAATCGAGTTTGCGGGCAATGTCTGCCTGGCGATCGCGACCGAGCGCGACGCGGTGTCACGGCGCAGCCGTGTAGTCGGCGGCCGCGATTGGGTGCGTTTGGGCGCGGTGGAACTCGGACTGGACTGCCTGCGTCGATACCTTCAGGGATTACCCGTGAACGAACGTATCGATTTCGAGAAAACGTAATCAGCGTTTGTCGATGCGCGCCAGTACTTCCGGGGAGACCACGGTTTCCCCATGCCATACATCATTAAACGTCATGTCGGTTGGAGCCTCGGACCATTTTCCGGTCACGGTATTGAAGCATTCGATGGATCCTGATCCATCCTTGAGCGCAACGATGCGCGCGTAGCCGGAACCTACTTCCTTGGGGCCTATCAGCACTCGTCCGGGAACCAGAACCTTGCCTGTTACCGCTTTTTTCATTTTGTTGACCTCTGTGGCCAGTATAGCCCCTGGACGGATCACAGTATGGAATATTTCAGGTAACGCGTTGTGCGTTAGGTAATGCGACTCATTGCGCGTAACATGGGGCGGTACTGCGCACTTGGAGAAGAGCATCGCAACCTACAGACGGATTTCGTTCACGGGCAAGTCGGGACAAAAGTACTATTTCCATGCTTGGCCGTTGGGAACGCGCTTCAAAGCGCTGGGTGCGGTTTTTTTTGTTACCAGGCGAACAATGGAGAACAAAAACTATATGCGCAGCGCAAACCATGAAACGATATTTATCGGCAAGACCGGCAATCTCGGAGATCCCATCGCAACACCGGGCCAGCTTGATCGATTCACCAAACACGGCGCGAATTGCGTGTGCATACATCTGGTCGAGGATGAGGACCGCAGGCTCGTCACGGAGCAGGATCTGCTTGCGGGCAATTCCACGACCTGCAATTAATTCGATTGTGGCCGGTGCATAACTTGGTGGGATGGGCGTGATCCAGCTGGTAATCAACACTGGCAATCAAAGAGTCGCGCACCACGGAAGCCTGAGGTAACCTCTTTCCATATCGTCGTTCTGGGCGCTTATTTCCGGATGCAGACAAGAATGGATGGCACGGAAAGCGACTACACGTGAGCGAGAAAAAACCTCAATCCACCAAGGCGTACCACAACCAGACTTTTCTGAACAGCAAGGATGCGCGCGTATTGCGCATACTGTCGGAATATCTGGAGCCACAAAGCCGGTTTGCACAACATCACATTGAGGATACCATCGTATTCATGGGGTCCGCGCGCATTATTCCGCCCGTGGAGCGGAACTTGATGCGAGGCACGGACAGCGGTGAAAGCGAACTGTCTTTATACTACGAAGCCGCACGCGAGTTGGCGCGCAAATTGACGACGTGGTCCATGGCCCTCGATTCCGACCACAAGCGTTTTGTGGTGTGCACAGGCGGCGGGCCCGGCATCATGGAGGCCGCGAACCGGGGCGCCGCTGATGCCGGCGGCGTGAGTATCGGGTTGACGATCTCGATTCCGATAGAGCAGTTCGACAACCTGTACTTGACGCCCGACCTCGGGGTGCACTTCCATTATTTTTTCATGCGCAAGTTCTGGTTCGCTTACCTGGCCAAGGCGGTGATAGTGTTCCCTGGCGGCTATGGAACCATGGACGAACTGTTTGAAATTCTGACCCTGGTGCAGACCGGCAAAATGCGCAAACCGCTTCCGATCGTATTATTTGGTACCCGATTCTGGGAAGAGGTTATCAACTTCGACGCGCTGGCCCGTTACGGGACGATAGGCGCCAAGGACGTCAAGTTGATGTTCAGAACTGATTCGGTGGACGAAGCCTACAACTGGATCGTCGCGCAGCTGGTCAGTGCAAAAGCGGTGGGGCATCCTGGGCCGACGTTGTAAAAAGCCAGTGCGGAAACTGTAAGTTTGCGGCGGTTCTGACATGCGTATCTTCCCTGAGAAAATGTTCTACGGTTGGCGCATCGTCACCGCGGGTGGCGTCATGAGCATGTTGCTCGCCGGGTTTCTGAGCCAGTCATTCGGCGCTTATTTCGCCACGCTTTCCGAGGAGCGCGGCTGGAGCAAGACGGCGCTGTCGGGCGCGGCTACCATGCAACCACTGGAAGCCGCGTTTCTTGGGCCGATTCTGGGATGGTTGATGGACCGCTTTGGTCCGCAGCGCATGATACGTGCCGGCGTATTGTTGTTCGGCACTGGCTTTATGCTGTTCAGCCAGATCGATACGCTGCCGCAGCTCTATTTTGCTTTTCTGGTCATTGCCGTGGGCGCCAGCCTGGGCGGCCACTTTCCGCTCAATGTCGTCATAATCCATTGGTTCCAGAAGAACCGTGCCCGTGCGCTGTCAGCTGCTTCACTCGGCGGTGCCGCCGGGGGCATCATCGTCCCTGTGGTGGCATGGTCCATACACGGTTTTGGGTGGCGGCCCACTGCATTTGCATCGGGTATTATTTTCATATTGGTGTGCTGGCCGCTATCAGGCATGATGCGCAACCGGCCGGAAGATCACGGCGAAACCGTGGACGGGTTGCCGGTCGCCAAGGCCAGAAACGGACATGCCGAAGGTGTGCCCGATCATCAGCATGGGTACACGGCGCGCGAGGCGTTGCGCACCAGAGCTTTCTGGCTGATAGCGCTGGGGCATGCATTCGCACTGTTCGCGGTATCGGCCATAAACGTGCATGCGATTACGCATATCAAGGAAAGTCTCGGATATTCGGTCACGGAGGCGGCACTTTACTTCACGTTAATGCTCGCGTTTCAGGTCGGTGGCGTTTTTGTCGGCTGGGCGATAGGCGAGCGCTACGACAAGCGCTACATCGCTGCAATCTGCATGCTGGCGCACATGGTCGGCCTGTTATTGCTTGCCTACGCTACAGGGCCCGTGATGCTGGTCGCGTTTGCCGTATTGCATGGGGTGGCGTGGGGACTGCGTGGCCCGTTCATGGCAGCGATGCGTGCCGACTATTTTGGTCGCCGGCAGATAGGCATGATCATAGGCTTGTCAGCGTTGATTATCGCCGTCGGTCAGATTGCGGGACCCATGGTGGCCGGCGTTTTCGCGGACCTGACCGGAAACTACCGCAGCGGATTCACCGTGCTGGCGTTGATGTCCGGGGCAGGTTCGCTGTTTTTTCTGGCTCTGAAGCGGTTGCGTCCGGAGGGCGAGACGCAAAGGCATTAAGTGCGTCCATGTCGGCCTGTCGCTACGTTTTCCTCAAGCCCGCTCGCGCAGGAACTGTTCGCGTCGTTGCGACTCCGCCACAAATTCCTCGAGATCGGGATCCAGAGCATTGCGGGCGGATACGATGCCTACCACCTGCCCATCCTTGACCACAGGCAAGTGACGAAAGCCATTCTCGTACATTACCAGCAACGCGTATCCGAACGATTTTTCGGGACCGATGGTTACTGGATCGGGTGTCATGACGTCCGCAAGCGTCGTGGCTTTTGTATCCAGGTCGCGGGCGATGACGGAATACAGCGCGTCGCGCTCGGTAAAGATCCCGATCAAATGCTGGTGTTCGACGACCATCACTGCGCCGACTTTTCTGCGCGCCATTAATCTGGCGGCTTTGCTGACGGTGGTCTCGGGTGGGGCGGTCAGCAGTTTTTTTCGCTCCATTACGGTTTTGACCAGTTGGCTGTACATAGGGCTCTCCCAACAGCTTGCGTATTGGTTACGATGGATTTCCGGCTCCACCTACAGCGTGTATCTTATGCATCGAACTTGCGCGCAGCAGCGCCCATTTCTTGAAAAGAACACACCAAACTAATATTCTGGCGGTGAGTCAAACCGGCCGGTTTGATTTATGTCAATATTGAGCGCACTTGGCAAGTCCGTAGAGGTAACATGCTGTTGTCCCGCCTGACTCTTGGCCGTTGTGAGCTTGCACTGCTCGCATTGACTGCGACCGCGGCACGCGCGCAAGCCCCCGGGCCGAGTGGTACGAACGTCTCGAACGTCTCGAACGTCTCGATCGTCTCGAACGTCTCGAACGTCTCGATCGTCTCGAACGTCTCGAACGTCTCGATCGTCTCGAACGTCTCGGGACGCGACTATCCGAACAAGCCGATACGCATGGTTTGTGTTCCAACCGTGGCAGCGTCGGGTCTGCCGGGCTATGAATCAGTATCGCCGTTTGGGGTATTTGCT
>CANJQI010000137.1 GCA_947476215.1 Betaproteobacteria bacterium | reverse complement strand
CAAAATTTGTCCAACGAGAGCCCGGCATTTCTTCTTGTAACGGCTGCGTTGGCATTCTTATCGCCAGGCACGACACAGTGCGGTCGTCCGGTTAAACCAGCAGGGTGCGGCAGTGGAAGGATAGTAGTATGGATGCAGTAGATCTCGAAATTCAATGGCAGCGATTGATTTCTCTGCTCGCGGAATCGGCGCTGACCGTCATACGCACGGCGTTTTCCAAGGTCGTCAGCGAAGGGGGCGATTTCGGATGTCTGCTGTACGACCGGCAGGGGCGCATGGTGGCGCAGGATTCCGGCGTATCCAGCAAACTGGCCGCATCGCCGCGCACGGTGGAAGCCGCATTGAAAAAGTATCCCCTGGATACGCTGAATCCCGGCGACATCCTGATCTCAAATGATCCGTGGCTGGTGTGCGGCCATCTTTATGATGTATCGGTTATCAAACCGCTGTTTCACCACGGCAAACTGGTTGGGCTCGGGGAGTGCTTCGGACATCTACCCGATGTCGGCGGCAGCCTCAACAACAATTCCCGCGAAGTGTATGAAGAAGGGGTGTTCCTGCCCGTGGTTCGTTTGATCGAGAAGGGGCGCGACAATCAGGAAGTATGGGACATCATACGCAGCAATGTGCGCGTGGCGAATCAACTCGAAGGCGATGTACGGGCATTCATTGCCGCGCTTGATTCCATAGAACGACGGTTGTCCTCTTTTCTCGATCAGTATCAGGCGTCCGACCTGCAGTCGCTGGCGGATCTCATTATTTCCAAATCCGAGCAGGCGACGCGCGCCAATATCCGCAAGAATATTCCGCCGGGCGTCTATACCAACACATTTGCGCTCGACGGCATGGATGCGGATGAGCCGTTGACCATACAGGTCGCGATCAAAGTGGAAGGCGACTCGATTACGGTGGACTATACGGGTACTTCCAAACAGAGCGGCCGAGCGGTGAATTGCACCGAGGTATACGCCTACGCCTGGTCGCTTTATGCCGTGCGGTGTTTCGTGTCGCCGAATATCCCCATCAACACCGGCTTGTTCATACCGATACAGATCAAGGCGCCGCTGGGATCCATACTCAGCGCACGCCATCCGGCGCCGGTGCGCATGAAGTCCAGCACCGGAACATTCATACCGTTTGCCATTTTTGGGGCGATGGCAAAAGTGATACCCGAGCGCGTGCTGGCCGAATCGGGAAACAAATGTATCTTGCGCTGCTTTGCCACGGGGGACGACGGCAGGGCACTGGCCGAAACACCGCATTTCATGGGAGGACTGGGCGCGCGCTATTCCAAAGACGGCATTGCGTGCATGGGATTCCCCGGCGCTGGCGGCGAAACGCCGGTGGAAATGATAGAAAACTCGTTGCCGGTGACCATATTGCACAAACGATTGACCGCGGACTCTGGCGGTCCGGGCCGGTTTCGCGGCGGCGCCGGGCAGGAACTCGCGATACGCGCGGAAGCTAAGGCGCCGATGATCATGATGGTGCAGAACATGAAGGTGGACAATCCGGCCGCGGGTTACATCGGCGGCGGGCCCGGAGGCCTGGGGATGAACCGGCTGAATGGCAAGAAGCTGCCGGGTAAATGTACGGTGACGCTCAATCGGGGTGATGTACTGGAAATCGGCATTGCCGGCGGCGGCGGCATGTTTGATCCGGCGCAGCGTGCAGCCGATGCGGTCGCTCGCGACGTGATCGACAAGGTACTCACGCCAGCAGGCGCAAAACGGGACTACGGAATCAAGGTGACGAAATCCGGAGCGCTGGCATCCGGAAAAGCGCGTGCCAAGCAGGGGCGAGTCAAAAATGTTTAAGCTTGGAATCGATATAGGCGGCACGTTTACTGATTTTGTCCTGCTGGATACGGAAAGCGGCGCACGTTACGTGGACAAGGTGTTGACCACACCCAGCGATCCGGCCATAGGTTTCATGACCGGAGTGAAACGCATACTGGCCGATGCCGGTTTGCCCGCGCAGTCGTTGCGCCATGTGATACATGGCACCACACTCGTGGTCAACGCCATTATCGAGCGCAAGGGCTGCCGTACTGGCTTGCTCACGACCGCGGGATTTCCCGACATACTGGAGATGCGCAGGGGCCGCCGCTTCGATATGGATGATTTGCTGATAGAAGTGCCGCCGTCGCTGGTGTCACGCGACATGGTGCGCGAAGCGCCGGAGCGCATGAGCAAGGACGGCGTTGCATTCGTGCCGCTCGACGATGCCGGGACGCGCAAGGCCATACAGGAATTGTTGGACATGAAGGTGCAGGCAATTGCGGTGTCCTTTCTGCATGCCTACCGGAACTCAGCGCACGAACGGCGTGCGGCGGAACTGATACGCGAGCTTGCTCCTGATATTGCGGTGTCCATTTCGTCCGAGGTCGCGCCGGACATTCGTGAGTTTGAACGCACGCTGACGACGGTCGCGAATGCCTATACGCAACCTGTAGTGCATGGCTATCTGCAACGGGTCGAGAAAGACCTCGCGGAAATTGGATATTCGCATGATCTGTACCTGATCCAGTCGGATGCCGGTTTGGTGACCGGGAAATCGGCGGCGCGTTTTCCAGTTCGTCTGATGGAGTCCGGCCCGGCGGGAGGTTCGGTCGCGGCGCGTTATTTCTCAGAGCAGTTGGGCCGGCCTGATCTGGTGGCATTCGATATGGGGGGTACGACGGCCAAGGTGTCTTTCATCGCCGGCGGCGAGATCGTCAAGGCGCCGGAACTGGAAGTGGCCCGGCATCATCGTTTCAAGCGCGGCAGCGGTTTGCCGATCCGCATCCCGGTGGTGCAGATGATGGAGATAGGCGCCGGCGGCGGTGGTATCGCGTGCATAGACGACGTCGGGTTGCTGCGCGTCGGTCCGCAAAGTGCCGGCGCGGACCCCGGGCCTGCCTGTTACGACCGTGGTGGCACGCTGCCGACGGTAACAGATGCGAACCTCGTTCTGGGCTATCTGAATCCGGATTATTTTCTCGGCGGTCAGATGCCGTTGTCGGTCGATGCCGCGAAAACGGCGATAGGCAATCTGGCGCAGTCGCTCGGGTTGGATCTGATACGCGCGGCATGGGGCATACACGAAATTGTCACCGAGGACATGGCGCAGGCGGCGCGCATGCATCTGATGGAACGGGGTGCCGATCCGCGGGTATTTGCGATGCTGGCATTTGGAGGGGCAGGGCCGTTGCATGCGTGCCGGCTGGCGCGCAAGGTGGGGATGAAGGAGGTCATCGTGCCGCATGGCGCGGGTGTGGCATCGGCGTTTGGCTTTTTGGTCGCACCCATCGCAATTACCTTGTTGCAGGCGTATCCGACGGAGATCGGTAATATAGATTTTGCTCACCTGCGTAATGTCTACGGCGGTCTTGAGAAAGAGGGACGAGCTTTTCTGCAACAGGCTGCAGTCCCGCAAAATGAAATGACGATCAATCGCTACGCGTCGTTGCGTTACAGCGGTCAGGGATCTGAGCTCACTGTCGCGCTGCCACCCGGCGAGCTGGGTCCCCGGCAAATGCAGGAACTGGAAGAGCGTTTTCACGAACAGTTCGCGCAGGTGTATGGGCGCAGCAATCGCAACATAGAAGTCGAAGCACTGAACTGGGAAATACTTGCCTCGGGACCCAAACCCAAAGTTGAATTGCCTGCGCCGAAAAGCGGTGCGGGCATAGATCAGGGGCCGTATCAATCGCGGCTTGCGTATTTCCCCGAAAGGAACGGCTTCGTTAGCTGTCCCGTTTACCGGCGTGAATCGCTGAGTCCCGGGACGAGGATAGAGGGGCCGGCGTTGATCGAAGAACGCGAGTCGACGACCGTGATACTGCCCGACAGCCGTCTTGATGTGGATGCTGGTTACAATCTTTGCATTACTCTTTAGAGAGAGCTGCAAGGCGCAAAGCACCAACCATCACGGGGGAAAAATGCGATTAGCGTGTGGAGTGTCGGGCATATTCATCGCCTTGGGCGGTGGCGCGGTTTGCGGACAGGAGTATCCCCAGAAGCCCATACATTTTGTGACCACCGGGATCGGGAGTTCCACCGATTTCATGTCGCGTGTCATCGGTCAGGGTATTGCAGCGTCGATGGGGCAGTCGGTGGTGGTGGACAATCGCGCGAGCGCGATCGCAACCGGCGAGATTGTGGCCAAGGCGGCGCCGGACGGCTACACGCTGCTGGTAACCGGCACCAGCTTCTGGGTGGGGCCGCTGTTTCAGAAAACGCCTTTCGACCCGGTGCGGGACTTCGCGCCCATCACGCTGGCGGTCGGCGCGCCGCAGATTCTGGTCATACATCCGGCGTTACCGGTGAAAACAACCAGGGAATTGATTGCGCTGGCGAAGGCCAGGCCGGGGGCGTTGAACTACGCGTCCGGCGGCGCCGGCACCGCGGCGCACCTCGCCGCCGAACTTTTTAATGCCATGGCCGGCATCAAGATCGTGCGCGTCAGTTACAAGGTCGTGCCATCTGCGATTACCGACTTGCTGGCGGGCGAGGTGCAGATGACGTTCGGCACGCCGGGCGTGGTAACCGGTCACATGAAATCAGGCCGATTGCGGGGACTGGCCGTAACGAGCAGCCAGCCTTCCGCATTGTTTCCAGAACTGCCCACCATAGCGTCGGCAGGGCTGACTGGGTTCAAGGCTGAAACCTTGTGGGGGATATTTGCGCCGGCGAAGACTTCCACAGCCATCATCAATCGCGTGCATCAGGAAGTCGTGCAAACGCTGAAAAAGGAAGAAACGAAAACGCGTTTTCTTGCCAACGGTACTGAGGTGATCGGCAGCACACCGGCTGAATTCGCCGCCGTTATCAAGGCGGAGATGAGTAGCCTGGCCAAGCTCATTAAGGAAGCGAATCTGCGCGTAGATTAGTGTGTGTCAGGAGAATATTTATGTCCGGTTGCCCAACTATGCTGCTCACTGCGGTGCTTGTATACGGTCTTGCTGGCGTCGCAGCGCAGGCGCAGGAGTTTCCAGCCAAGCCTATACGCATCGTGACTTCAGGTGCCGGTGGCGGGAATGACTTCACATCGCGTTTGATCGCGCAGGGCATTACCGCCGGCCTGGGCCAGCCGGTAATCGTCGACAACCGTAACACCGTCGTCGTCCCGGAAATTGTCATGAAGGCGCCGGCCGACGGCTATACACTGCTGGTACTCGGCAGCCCGTTCTGGGTGGCGCCGTTGCTGAAGAAGGCGCCGTATGATCCGATCGCGGACTTTGCGCCGTTAAGTCTGGTCGGTGTTTCGCCCGCGGTTCTGGTCGTCAATCCGTCGCTCGCGGTAAAAACCGTCAGGGAGTTGATCGAGATTGCGAAGTCCAAACCAGGTGCGCTCAATTATGCATCGACCTCGTCCGGCGCCTCCTCGCATCTCGCCGCTGAGCTGCTCAAGCATATGACCGGTATCAACCTCGTGCATGTTCCGTACAAGGGTTCCGCGGCGTCGGTCAATGCGGTTCTGTCCGGCGAAGTGCAAGTGTGTTTCATCGCCGCGTCCAACGTGGTCGCGCATATCGCATCTGGCCGCCTGAGAGGTTTAGCAGTGACGAGTCTCAAGCCGTCCGCGCTTGCGCCGGGACTGCCCACGGTCGCATCGGCCGGACTACCGGGTTACGAAATTGTCGCCGCCGATGCCATGTTCGCGCCGCCGCGCACACCAGCGCCCGTCATCAGACGACTCAACGAAGAGATAAACCGTTATTTGAGCCGGCCCGAAATCACCGAACGATTCCTGCAGGGCGGCGTGGAAGCGGTTGGCGGTCCACCGGGCAACCTGGCTGCGCGCATGAAGGCAGATACCGCACGCTTGGGCAAACTCATAGCCGACGCGGGCATACAGGCCGACTGAGCACGTTTTTTTTTGCGCGCGTTTATTCGTGCGGTGGCGTACGGCATGTCATAATCCTGTGCGTGGCCGTTCTTGAATAAGAAGCGGCCGGTCATTCCGATGGTCCGGCGTTTTGCCTATGGCGCGGGTGCGCGGATCTCTGGAGTGCAGCGCGCCTTGATCTATCAGTAACCGTGAAAGAAATTCCATGAAGAAAAAGCTTAGTGTTCTGGTCATCAGCATTACCACCTTTGATGAGCAGGGCCGTGTCGACGAGGCCGCATTTCGCAAGCATCTGGGGCGACTGCGCGCGGCCGGCGTATCGGTGTGGGTAGCGGGCAGCGGCAGCAGCGAAGGATATTCGCTGAATCCGGAAGAACGCGAGCGCGTGCTGGCCATCGCGGTCGAGGAGTTGAAGGGCAAGGTGCCGGTGCGCGCCATGGGTTGTGAGCCGCGATTGATCAGCGAAATGCTCGATTTCATGCGCTGCGCCGAACGCGCGAAAGTGGATGCGGCACAGATTTTTTCGCTGGATATCGGCCATGGCACGAAGCCGACGGCGGGCGAACTGGAGAAATATTATTCGACGGTCATCGAGTCCACATCGTTGCCAATCGTGCTGTCGAGCCACCAGGCGTCGGGATATTTCCTGCCGCTGGATCTCGTGGAGCGGCTCGCCAACCGCTTTCCCAATCTGATGGGTATCAATTACGGCGGTACCGACACGACGCATCTCGCGGACATCATAGAACGCTTTGGCGATCGCCTCGAAGTGCATTGCGCAGGACCCAACAACGCATTATCGACCTTGTGTCTCGGTGGCAATGGCTTCATGGGCGGCGAGGGGAACTTTTCACCGCTGCTGGTTGCGTCGGTCATTTGCGCTTACGAAACCGGTAATCTCGAACTCCTGCGCGCATCGTTTGCCAAGTTGATGGCGTTTACCCGTATCAACAACCGCTACGGCGGCAGTTCCATGCGTGGCATGAAGCCGCTACTCAACGCGTTTGGGTTGCCAGGGGGAGCGCTGCGGTCGCCACGACTGCCGATCAGCGCGGCGGACGCCGAAGTTGCGGTCAGAGAGGTGTTGAAACTCGATCTGCCCGGCATACCACCGTTGAAAATGACCAAGTAAGCGCCTGATGGAGCGGATCCATGCCAAATTTCCAGGATCCGGCCGCACCTACACCCATTGATCGCGCAGTACTGGCGGGAATCTCGCGTGGAGACCCCGCTGTGGAACGGCGCCTGCTCAGCGCTTTTCACAAGGCCAACGTGCAGGACGCCATCGCACTGCGGGATGCGATGGATGTCCGCAATATGACCGCTGTGATGCGCGCGGCGCATAGGATCATGGGCGCAAGCCGCATGGCCGGGGCGGCGGCACTCGCCGGCATCTGCAAAACGATCGCACAGGCGGGCCAGTCGGGCGACTGGGCGGAGATGGCCGCAAGCCGTGCTGCGTTGGAGGCTGAACTTGAGCGGGTCACCGCTCACATAGAGTCCCAACTCAGAGACGGCGTTGAGGCCAGGAAAATAAATATTGCCGACATCCAGTTCCTGGTGGTGGAAGATCAGGCCTTTGAACGGGAACTCCTGGTGTGTCTGTTGGCGGGTTTGGGCGCAATTCATATCGCCGAAGCGGCGGATGGGCGTGCGGCGCTGGCGGAAATATCGCGGCGCGATACGCCGGCGAATATCATCATCACCGACCTGGACATGCCCGGCATGGATGGCATGGAGTTTATCCGGCACATCGGCGATGCCGATCTGCCATCGGCCATAATCCTGATCAGTGCGCATGACCGCGCACTGCTCGCTTCGGTCGGCACCATGACCGAGGACTTTGGCGTTCAGTTGCTAGGTACCGCGGAGAAACCCATCGAGGTTGAGCGACTTGCCGAATTGATCAAACGCTACCAGCCCGCAGTGAAAAAGCGGCGCGCGCGCACGACAGGTGCATCGTTCAGCGGCAAGGATATTTCCGAAGCGCTTGCAGCCCGCATGTTCGAACCGTTGTTTCAGCCCAAGGTCGACATTGCAACCGGTGTAATGAAGGGCGCCGAGGCGCTTGCGCGCTGGTACCACCCGCAATTCGGCATCGTGGGGCCGTACGCATTCATAGCAACCATGGAGGCCAACAAGTGCATTGATGAGCTGACCTGGATCATGCTGGAAAAATCGGCGTTGGCGTGTCGAGGGTGGCGTGCGCAAGGCCACGACGTGCAGGTTTCGGTCAATTTGTCGCTCGCGTCGCTTGCCAGAATAGGACTGGCCGACCGCATTACCGAAATTGTGCAGGGGCAAGATCTCGAGCCGCGATATATGACGCTCGAAGTCACGGAAACCATAGCCATGACCGACATGGCGCATGCGCTGGAAAATCTGGCGCGTCTTCGTATCCGTGGATTTGGTCTGTCGATCGACGATTACGGGACCGGATACTCATCCATGCAGCAGTTGTCGCGTATTCCGTTCACCGAACTCAAGGTAGACCAGTCATTCGTCATGCATGCGCGGGAAAAGGAGTCGTGCCGCGTCATCCTGGAGTCCAGTCTGGACATCGCGCGCAGGCTGGGCCTCAAAGCCGTGGCGGAAGGCGTGGAGACCCGCGCTGACTGGGATCTACTTGAGGAGCTGGGCTGTGCCGTCGCACAAGGATATTTTGTCGCGAAACCAATGGAAGCGGTAAAACTCGCGGCATGGGCGAACACATGGTCGCCGCCGCGGCGCGGGTTGTAGGCAGCAGCGGCCAAACCCGTGGACTCCCTCAATACCCTTTCGGCAGTCGACGCCGTGACGCAGATTGCGCAGGGCAAGATCACGTCCGAAGCGCTGGTGCGTGATTGTCTGGAACGCATAGACGCGCGTGAAGCAGAAGTTCACGCATGGCAATTTCTGGATCGTGATGCCGCAATCAGGCAGGCACGCGTGTTGGATGCCGGTCCTGGCCGCGGCCTGTTGCACGGCTTGCCCGTCGGCATCAAGGATGTGATCGACACGGTCGACATGCCCGCCGCGTATGGATCGCGGATATACGCAGGGCATCGTCCGCCATGGGATGCTCCGTGCGTGGCGCTTACGCGGGCGGCCGGCGGCGTCATCATGGGCAAAACCGTGAGCACCGAATTCGCGCTCATGCAGCCGGGGCCAACTTGCAACCCGCGCAACACACGCCACACGCCGGGAGGGTCGTCGAGCGGCTCAGCTGCCGCCGTGGCGGACGACATGGTGCCGCTGGCGCTCGGTACTCAGACGGCGGGCTCAGTGATACGGCCGGCATCGTACTGCGGCGTAGTGGGCTACAAACCGAGCTTTGGCATGATCAGCCGCGTCGGCGTAAAAGCGCTGGCGGAGACGCTGGATACGGTGGGTATCCTCGCGCGGTCGGTTGCCGATGCGGCGTTGTATGGCGCGGTGGTCGCCGGGCGTCCGGATTTCGTGATCCGCCACGACGAAGACGTCCGGCCGCGTGTCGGCATATGTCGCAGCCATGAGTGGCAGCACGCGCATCCGGCCATGCGCGCCGCACTGGATAGTGCGGCGAGCGTCCTGTCAAATGCCGGAATCCCTGTAAAAAGCATTAGCTTACCGTCACAATTTGGCGCGCTCGCGCAAGCCCAGACGGATATTATGTTGCGTGAACTGACACAGTCGCTGGCCCACGAAAGGCTGACCTGCAATACGCGGCTCAGTCAGCGACTGCGTGACATGTTAAGCGCGGGTGCTGCGGTTACGCTTGATCAGTACGAAGCGGCGTTGAGTCTGGCCCAGGCGTGTCGTGCCGCACTGCCGGACGTATTCGCGGATTACGACGTATTGCTGACCCCCAGCGCGCCCGGCGCTGCGCCATCCGGTCTGGATGCCACCGGCGATCCGATATTCAATCGGGTATGGACGTTGTTACACGTGCCTTGCATAAGCATACCGGTGGCATGCACCGCGGATGGGTTGCCGCTGGGGTTGCAGATAGTTGGTAATCGCCGCAGTGATGCGCGAACGCTGGTCGCTGCGCACAGGCTGCACCAGTTGTTGTTGCCTCGCATGCGATAATCCGGCCTACCTTCTCCATTGCCGACGGAATGACGCGCAAAACGGAAAACATGGCGGTGCTGTTCGCGGATATTTGCGGCAGCACCGCCCTGTACGAGAAACTTGGGGATAATGCGGCTCGGTTTCTCGTGGCCGCTTGTCTGTCACTGACAACCGATGCGGTGAGTCGTCACAGGGGACGGGTAGTCAAGACCATAGGCGACGCCGCCATGTGTGTATTCCAGCGCACCGTCGACGCTGTGCTGGGTGCGACGGAAATCCAGCAGGAGGTCAGTTCAAGCCCGCCTGAAAATCATCTGCTCCAGCTGCATATGGGACTGCACTGTGGCCCCGTGCTGGTGGAAAAGGGCGATGTATATGGCGATGTTGTCAACGCGGCGGCTTATCTGGCCGCGATGGCGACGGCTGAGCAGATATTGACCACGAATGCGACTGAACGCCAGCTGTCTCCCCAGCACAAAGGCCGCGTGCGTCCGGTGTTCAGGACGGTAGTAAAAGGCAGTGCCGTGGAGTCCACTGTCTACACAGGTTGTGTGGCACTCGGACGATTCGATGTTGACAGATTTAATCTGCGTGCGCACAAGACGCTTCCGGGCGACGAGGGCAGTCTGCTGCTGGCATATGGTGGCGCAGCGGTGCTCGTCTCGCGTGCCCGCTGCGAGGTAACCATAGGACGTGGCCCCGAATGCGATCTCGTGGTTCCGGAAAAACTCGCATCCAGAAAACATGTGCGAGTCTGCATGCGGCGCACGCATTTCTATCTTGTGGATCAGAGTCTGAATGGCACTTTCGTGATTTTGGTGAGCGGGGACGAAATTCATGTGCTGCGCGGAGATATTCTGCTGGATGGCACGGGCAGTATATTGCTGGGCAGCAGTGCCCGTGATGGGGGCGTTCCATGTGCAGAGTATAAAAGGCGCCTGAGCGTGCATTGCAAGGTGCTGAAAAGCCGCGCTACCGTGCCTAATCGCGCGTTCTCGTTACCGCGCACTCCGCGCCGCCTGACCGTCGTTTCCAGAATTACAGGATCTCCATGAGCTTTTATGTCGTCGTCGCAATGACGATACTCAATCACTTTGCGCACAAGGGCGGCAAACTGCTGATTGCCCTTTATGCGATCGAGTTCGGGGCCGGACCACAGATCATAGGCGTGTTGTTTTCCCTCAATTCGTTCTGCTCGTTGGTGTTCGCGGTATATGCCGGGCGGGCGTCGGACAGGTTTGGCTCGCGAATTCCGCTCGTGCTGGGATCGCTGGGGCTCGGCTGCGGACTACTGCTGCCGTATTTCATCCCGCGCCTCGAAACTTTGTTTTTCGCGGTGATGATGACCGGTGCGTGCTATGTCTTTTTTCAACTCGCGACCCAGCAATTGATAGGCGCGCTGGGCAGCGGGCATCAGCGCACGCATAAATTTGGAATATACAGCCTGGGCACTGGGTTGACGGCTCTACTGGGGCCGGTGGTGGCCGGTTTTTCCATCGATCATATCGGTCATCACCTCACCTTTCTATTGCTCGGACTGGCGCCCATAGGGTCGCTGCTCATTATGCTGATGTTTTCAGGCTCTATACCGAGCGGCGTCAGCCCGGTAAAGCGGGAAGGTCACCGCGCCATGGACCTGCTCAGGAACGTGCCACTGCGCCGTGCGCTCATAGCCGCCGGTATCATCGAGGCAGGTGGCGAGCTGTACACGTTTTTCATGCCCATATATGGGCATGCACTGGGGCTCTCGGCGTCGCTGATCGGCATCATCATCGGCACTTACGCCGCCGCGTCGCTGCTGACCCGCATCGTGATGCCGGCGCTGGTCAAGAGGAGCAGCGAAGAAACGGTATTGTATATATCGCTCAGTGTCGCGGGTGTGGCCTGTGCGTTGTTTCCATTCGCGACCAGCGTTTATTTGCTCGCGGTCATTTCGTTCGTGCTTGGACTCGGACTCGGTTGCTGCAGTCCTCTGTCGATGATCACTGTATACAATCGAGCGCCGGCCGGGCGCACGGGAGAAGCCCTGGGCCTGCGTTTTGGCGCAACCAAATTTTCCGAGGTTGCGGTGCCGGTTATCTTCGGGACACTGGGAAGTGCATTCGGACTCAGTCCGCTGTTTTGGCTGAATGCGATGCTGATGATGTCCGGTGCTTTTATCATGAAGGCGGATGCCGGGCGGTCCGGCCGAAAATCGTAAACAGGGGTGGCTGTTCGCTGGCACAATTGTGAACAATGGATACGGGAAATGCACAAACGATGATCCGCATGGTTAGCTTCCACCCGTGCACATGGGCCGCCGTCTGCGCCAGTACGGTGCTGGTGGCATGGTGCTTGTTCGTGGCGCCATGCGTGCGTGCGGCGGACGCGCCGGCCGGGGCGGCCATCGCTTCGGCGCATCCGCTCGCGACCGAGGCGGGTTACGCGATTCTGCGCAACGGCGGCAACGCCTTCGATGCCGCCGTTGCGGTCGCGGCGGCGTTGGCCGTGGTGGAGCCCTATTCGTCGGGGCTGGGCGGAGGCGGATTGTGGTTGCTGCACGACATCCGTGGCAACCGGCAAGTAATGCTGGACGCGCGCGAGACCGCGCCTTCCAAGGCTACGCTGTCACAATACATTGCTGCAGACGGGAAACCGATCGCGGGGGCGACCTTGCGCGGTGGAACCGCAGCCGGCATCCCGGGCATGCCGGCAGGACTGGCGCTACTTGCCGGCAAGTATGGACGACTTCCGCTGGCACAGTCACTCGCGCCGGCTATCGCATTGGCGCGCGACGGGTTCAAGGTTGACGGTCGATTCGCGGCTGTGGCGATGCTGCGCGAGCGTTTTCTGGCCGATGGCGTCAATACCGCGCGTATTTTTTTCATGGATAACCATGCCCCCGCGGAAGGGCAAGTATTGCGCCAACCGGAACTGGCCCTGACCCTGGAAGCCATTTCCGCATACGGTCGCGACGGGTTTTATCTGGGACGCATAGCAGGCGCGCTGGTTGCGGCTGCGAACGCCTCGGGCGGCGCATGGACGACGGCGGATCTTGAGAACTATCAGGTCAAAGAACGCGAGCCTGTGCGCTTCACCTACCGGGGCGCCACCATAACATCGGCGGCATTGCCCTCCGCAGGCGGCATTACGCTGGCTCAGGTGTTCAATATTCTTGACAAGTTTCAGTTGAAGGATGCACGCAGTCCGGAGCAGGCGCATCTTGTGATCGAAGCGTTGCGGCGCGGTTTTCAGGACCGGGCGCTTTATCTGGGTGACAGTGATTTCGTTGAAGTGCCGGTGGCGCGTCTGACCGATGCGAAGTACGCGAGCAGCCGGGCGTCCGGGATTGATCCCACACATGCCACCATGAGTTCAACCTTGCCGGCGCCGCAGGCAGTGAAGGATGAAAGTGGCAATACCACCCACTACTCGATTATTGATTCCGCGGGCAATCGCGTCGGTGCAACACTCAGTATCAATACTCTGTTTGGTTCCGGCATCATTGCCGGGGACACCGGAGTGCTGCTCAATAATGAAATGGACGATTTTTCGTTGCTGCCGGAGATTCCCAACGCGTATCGCCTGCGCGGTGGTTCTGCCAATGGCATTGCACCGAACAAGCGGCCGTTATCCAGCATGACGCCGACTTTTGTCGAGGACGACAAGGGTGTGCTGGTCATAGGTGCGCCGGGCGGCTCGCGCATTATCAGCATGGTATTGCTCGGCATTCTTGACTACATGAATCAGAGCGAAGTGAATCTCCGTAACATTGTTGCGGCGCCGCGTTATCATCATCAGTATTGGCCAGATCGCGTGGAAATTGAGCCTGATGGGTTTTCGAACGAGTGGCGCAAGGTGCTTGAATCCAAAGGGCACACCGTGCAGATCGGCAATCGCCGGTGGGGTAACATGCAGACGGTCTTCAAGTCGCGCCGCGGCGGCGAGTTGCAGGCCGCAAGTGATCCGCGCGGGTTGGGCATTGCCGGGTATTGAACCTAGAAACCGCAGTTGACCGCTTGCGACATGGTCCAACACGTTAAATCGTGAAGCATTCAATGGAATACAAATTGCCGAATTGGATATTGATTGCAAGCGTGTCTTTCGCGCTGGCTGCGGCTGCGCATGCCGCTGCGACCGGCTTGGGACCCACCTATCCCAGCAAACCCATCCGTATACTGACGAGTTCGCCGGGCGGCGGTGGAGATTTTGTTACACGCCTGATGTTGCCAGGCCTCGCGGCCGGACTGGGCCAACAGGTGGTGGTGGACAATCGTAATGGCACCATAGGTACTGAAATCGTCGCCAAGGCGCTGCCTGATGGCTATACGCTCATATTGCATGGCAGTACGATCTGGCTGACCCCGTTCCTCAGAGACCGCGCGTCATACGATCCGATCAGGGACTTCGCGCCTGTCATCATGGCGACGCGTTCGCCGAATCTGCT
>CANJQI010000136.1 GCA_947476215.1 Betaproteobacteria bacterium | reverse complement strand
GATCACATCGGACACGTAAAAGTATTCTGGGTGCTTGCCTCGTTTACCGTGCTGCCCGTCGTGGTACTGCTGCTCAAACCGGGGTTGCTGCCCAAGACGGTCACGCATGCCGGCAAGGAAAAACGCGGCAGCGTGATCGAACTCTGGCGCATGCCGAAATTGCGCACCATCTTTATCGCCGGCGGCATTACAAGCTCGGCGCGTGATCTCGCCCAGTTCTACTTCCCCATTTATGGCCACTCGCTCGGAATTTCCGCGTCGGCCATAGGCACCATCCTGGGGCTCGTATCCGCGGCGGCGTTTGTAATCCGTGCGGTTATTCCCTTTCTGCTCAAGCGATGGACCGAGGCACAGGTCCTG
Source organism: Betaproteobacteria bacterium (assembly GCA_947476215.1). Lineage (GTDB taxonomy): Bacteria > Pseudomonadota > Gammaproteobacteria > Burkholderiales > SG8-41 > PALSA-1004. The sequence goes on along the minus strand of CANJQI010000136.1, from coordinate 14,266 downwards.
ACCTACTCGGTGTTCGTCGCTGCATTTTCGTTCGTGCTGCTACCGTTCGTAACCAATCCTTACACGCTGGCGGCTATCGCTTTTCTGCTCGGGCTCGGCGTCGGCTGCGCCCATCCGATGTCGATGTCGCTGGTCTACGTATTGACGCCCCACGGCCGTGTCGCCGAATCGCTGGGCCTGCACAAGACCGTCAATAACATTACGCACCTGGTGGTACCGATACTCTTCGGCACGGTAGGCACGGCATTTGGATTCACAACCGTATTTTTTACCAATGCCGCTCTGCTGGTCGGTGGCGGCGTGTTGATGCGTAATGCGCGCCTGCCCGGTTCTAAACAAGCAGGCGTGGTGGTCCCGCCAAAGCACAATGCGCCGCTCGATTCCGCGACGCAAGTCGAGCCGGAACCGAAACGCATCCCCTGACAGTTTGTTGAATATTGTCACAGTGGTAATCATTTCGTCATGCCGGTGAAAACCGGCATCCAGTAAGGTGTTGATTCGATTGACTCGCGCTCCTTGGATACCGGCCTCCGCCGGTGTGACGAATCGAATCTCAACAGACTGCTAAACGGGATTCCGCAACCGAGAAACGGTTAACTTAGAAAAATCCGATTAGCCACCATGACGCCAAGCTCGCCAAGCAAAACAATGGCCCGCAACGTAAGGTGGAAAGTCTGAATGGTAAGAGGCATGCAGTCTTCAAATTACTGAATTTCTTGGCATCCTTGGCGTCTTGGCGGCTCAACTGCCGCTTTTAGAATTAAGGGAACGTGCGAGGACTAGCGTTCCACTATGAGCGTAGAAAACGACGCAGCGGCAATCGCGCCTTTTTGTTCCTCGACATGCCGTGCATCACCGCCGGGCCGGTACTGCGGATAGACGTAAAACCTCAGATCCGACGCGCCCAGAACGCCGGCCTGCGCGCGCGCGACGCGTTCAAAATTATCGTAGACAAACACGATGGCCGGATGTCCGGCCTTGGCAAGATTGATACCGTCGCGCACGGCGGCGGAAGTGCACGAGCCTCAGGCGCCCACGCCCACTAGCGCGTAGTCGGTGTCGCGGACCAGCCTGTCCACATCGGACTGCGCGGCGGGCGCCCAGGTATTTTCCTTATACAAACGGCAAACTGCCGCCGGGTGGAAAGTTTTCTCCACACCCTGCTCCAGGGTTTTCCAGAACGCAGTCGCGGTTCCATGCTGATTAAACAGGTAACCCACCCGCTTGCCGGACAACGATTCCAGCCCGCGCACGCTCGCCACCCGCGCTTTCATGACCGTTCCAGTCGGATTCAACATCTGTATGCCCATGTCCAACTCCATTTAGCCGGATGGAAAAATTACCCGCTTGCTCACCGTAAGTCCGCCATGCATGCCCCAGCCCGGGCATATCGACGTGATGCCGCCTTTCGAGCCCCAGCCGCCCGCGACCAGGATAATCAGATTTTCCACGCTGCGTATGTAGGGCACACGCGCTTCCTCGTCATGTGCATCTACCAGCCGGCTCCAGTGCCACGGATGCGATGCAGGCATGCTGCGCCGGTGTTGCAGGTCGCGCACCGGCCGTGTCGCGAGACGCATGAGTTCGCGTTTAACGTCTATCTTGCTCAGGCCGGCGTCGGCAAGATTGCGCGCCGCCATCGGTCCGAGCACCAACACGAGGTCGCCTCCGCCGATACCAGGGCCGCCAAGTCGCGCGATGCCATCCGCAAGCACGATCAGCACATCCTCGGCGGGGCTCAACCCGGCGCCGGTCGCGCATAAATGAGGACCCTCGGTCGCGGTGACGGTTACCACAGTGTCGTCGCTCTGAAATCCGCGGTCCACGTGCAGCGATTGCCATGGATTGGAATCCGGATCCTCGGCGATGCAAAACGTGAAATATCCCGGATGGCCATGCGTGGTCTTGCAGGGATCGCGCGGATATCCGCCGCCGATATTCCACAGCACCAGACGCAACGCGCGACCTATGGTGGCACTGGGTCTGCATCCATGTCCGAACACGCATTCCCGGGTGTTGAAGGCCAGTTTTTTCACTGCTGCGCCGCTCACCATCAGCAACGGCGCACAACTGTGAGTGGTGGTCTGAACGGCATTGATGTTGAAACGTTCTTCCAGTACGGCTTCTAGCGCGGCGATGACTATAGGCACGTATTCGGGTTTGCAACCTGCCATCACGCAGTTGATGGCGATCGTCTCTATCGTGGCGACGCCGTCGCGTGGCGGTATCACGCCGATCACATCCTGAGGGTCGCGCCCCAGATAAGCAATGATGCGCTCGACTGCGTGCGGCGTCGGCGGCACCACCGGCAGGCCGTCCGTCCAGTTCCGCTCAAAGCACATCTCGATCGCGGACTCGACATCCGCCGCGGTAACCAGCTCGGACATCAGATTCATGTCACTCCTCGCGTATCCCTGCCGCCTTGATCATCTTGCCCAAGCGCGCCATTTCCGATTTCACCGCCGCCGCGAGAATTTCAGGTGGGCCGCCGGCCGCCTCGGATCCAACGTTGAAGAATTTTTCCTTGATATCGGGTCTGGCGAGCAACCTCACGACCTCGTCATTGAGACGATCTATGACGGGGCGCGGTGTCCTGGCCGGGGCGAACAAACCGACGATGGAACCGGACTCGTACCCGGGCAGACCGGATTCAGCCACGGTGGGCATACCGGGTGCCAGTGCGGAAGGCTCGGCGCTCGTCACGGCCAGTGCGCGCAACTTGCCGGTCTTGACATTCGGCATCGCCGACGCGGCATTGGGAAACATGACCTGCACCTCGCCCGCGATCAGGTTGGTCAGCGACTGTCCAAGACCGCGGTATGGAATGCGCACGATATTGACGCCCGCCATCACCTTGAACAATTCCGCCGCAAGATGGTTGGAAGCTCCGGATTGACCGGATGCATAGTTGAGTTCGCCAGGCCTCGATTTCGCCAATGCGATCAACTGCTTTACGGTCTTGACTGGCAACGCGGACGTCACAACCAACAGGTTGGGCGCACGCGCCGCCATCGCCACGGATGCGAAATCGCGCACCGGATCGTACGGAACATTGCTGCGCAACAGCGGCGCTATCCACAAGCTGCTGCCATGGATCAGCAACGTGTGTCCATCCGGCGGCGCTTCAGCCACCAGTCCACCGGACAGTACCCCACGATTCTCGACGATGACCGACTGCCCCAGCGGCGCGGATATACCCTGAGCGATCAACCGGCCGGCGAAATCGCCCACGCCCGCGGTCTCAGACGCGATCATGCGTATGACCTTGAGCGGATAGTTTTGCGCGCAGACAGTTGACACGCCAAAGGCCATGGCGGTCAACGACAACATTGGTAATAATCTTCGCGACGCTCGCATACTTTCCCCCATGCCAGTTACGCACACGCATCCACACATGTCATGCCACCTTGCATACCCGGTCACTGCGTAGGATGGGTCGAGCGCAGCGACACCCATCGAACAACCTCCGCGGCAACAGGCGGTGACCGATGGGTTTCGTGCCTCAACCCATCCTACAACTGCAAGGGAGGGAAGATGGTAGATACCTAGCCTAGACGTCCTTTTCCTGCATCAGCCTGCGAGTTCAATCGCGACCTGATCGCCCTGCGGGGTCAGCCGGGTTTTGAATGCCGCGCCGCGTTTTGTAATGTCCTCCAGCGTTTCACGCTCATTGGCAAGAGAACACAATACTGTTTCATTGGCTTCATTATGGCGCACGAACTGGAAGGTGGCACTTTTGACTTTCTTGTCTTCCAGGCCGATGCGCGCGAGCATGCCCACCCAGTTGCCGTGCTTGATTCCGCCGTGGCCGGTGTGGAACGAGAAACTGCCCAGGCCATAGAATATGGGCTTGCCCTTGTACGCCTCTACAGGCAGCGAGAAGTGCGGTCCGTGTCCCATGACCACATCCGCCCCTGCATCGATGGCGCCATGCGCGATTTCCGGCATGTAGTCCAGCACATCCCGATGCAAGCCCCAATGACATGACACCACCACGAAATCCGTCTTTGCGCGCAACGCCGTTATCTCGTCCTTCAGCATCTGCATGTAGGGAGGATCCGCCCATGTCAGTATGATGGGTGGCAGACCCGGCCGGTTACACGGCGACATTTCCGGACGCAGTTTATGCAACGGCAGCTGATACGCGGTATGCGCACGGGTAATCGCCACGCCGGTCGCATTCTTGGTCGCCTCATGATTCGTCGGCCAGTAGACGGAGGTACGCTGCAGAAAACCAACGCGCACGCCGTTGCATTCCAGTATCGCGGGCGCACGCGCTTTTTCGCGATTCGCGCCGGCGCCCGTATGCTGTATCCCCAGTTCGTCGAGTCGCGCGACCGACGCATTGATTGCGCTCTCGCCATAGTTTACGTTGTTGGCTATACCAACTCCCTTGACACCGGCCTTCTTCAGCGCCTCGCCGCTGGGACCCGGCGCCGCAAAAAATCCTTCGCTTTTGTTTTCACCGTCGACCGACTCGCCGCGCGGCGGCTGATACAGACAGCACTCAAGATTGCTGAAGACAAAATCGGCGGCATTGAATTCGGTGGTGACGTGACGAAATGGAACGACGGGATCGGTGACATTCATCAGGTTAATGTCGCCGGTAAGCATCATCTTTAGGGACATGGTAGTTACCTATCAAAGGATTAAGAAAACGTCGTGGCGCGCAACGGTGGTCGGCCCGTGCTCTTGCACGAACATTGTACTGCGAACACACCGCGCCAGAAAGTGGGATCAGCCAATCAAGCGGGGAAGTGACGCTGGCCATGCGGACTGAACTCGCGACGGTGACCATGCCACGAATCTCAGGGAATGCGCGGACCGCGTAAAATCAACAGCTCCCATCCTGATCGAAAGCAAATCATGAGCAACCCAACCGTAACCGAACGGGTCGTGGACAAGATACTGGCCATCGACTATGCGTCACTGCCGCAGGCTGCCATCGATGCGTCCAAACACATCGTGCTCGACGGCTTGGCGTGCGCGCTCGCCGGCGCCACCGAGCCGCTGGGCATAGGACGCATCGCGACTGCTTATATACGCGAGATGGGCGGCACGCCGCAGGCCAGCGTCATCAACGGTGGTTTCAAGACCTCGATGCCCAACGCCGCGTACGTGAACGGCACCCTGACCAATGCCCTGGATTTCGACAACAGCCTGTATCCGCCGACACACCCGACGTCACCGACACTGCCGGTAGCTCTGGCAATCGGAGAGAATTACCGGCTGGCGGGCAAGGATGTCATTACGGCTATCATTGCGGCGATGGAAATACAGCCACGGCTGCGCATCGCATCCACCGGCATGTCCGTCGGCAAGGGCTTTCACAAACCGGGCATCCTGGGCTCGTTTGGCGCGGTCACGGCCGCGACCAAAATGCTGAACCTGAACCGCGAGCAGGCGCTGATGGCTTTCGGCCTGGTCGGCTCGCGTGCCGCGGGCCTGGCCGTCAATACCGGAACCATGACCAAACCCTCGCACGCCGGCAATGCGGCGCGCATGGGGGTGGAAAGCGCGGTTCTGGCGAAAATGGGATGGACAGCAAGCGCGGATGTGTTCGGGCCCAAGGGATATTTCGACACCTTCATGCAAGGCATCTCGGAACCGGACTTGCTGACGAAAAATTTTGCCGATCCGTTGTGGGTCGTCGATCCCGGCGTGGGATACAAGGCGTTTCCTTGCAATTACTTTACCCATCGCCCCATAGACGGCGCGCTGGAACTGCGCGAGGAATTCAAAATCACCGGGGATCAGATCGATCGCGTGCAGGTGATTTTTCCGCCATTCGATTACGTCAGCCGCCCGCAACCGCGCAGCGGTCTGGATGGAAAGTTCAGCGTGCAGTACACCACCCTGGTGGCGCTACTCGACGGCGAAATCGGCGTCGATACCTTTACCAATGAACGTCTGTTCGCGCCGGATATAAAAGCATTGCTGCCCAAGGTCGAATTCACCATCGATGAGAGCATTCCATTCGACAAACTGAAAATGCACGTCATCGTCAACGTCTGGCTGAAGGATGGCCGGAAACTGTCGAAGCGCGTCGACAAGCTGATCGGGTGGCCGGGCAGTTACGGCAAGCCGCTCACGCGCGAACAGCGGCACAAGAAGTTTTTCGCGTGCGCGCGCCGCATGCTGGACGAAAAAGCAGCACTGCGCACGCTGGAACTGGTGGAAAAACTGGAACAACTGCCCGACATCCTTGAAATCATGGATATCGTGCGCGCCGGGCGCGGCGCCTGACGATAGGGTAGCCCCGGTGCGTCCGGGCATAAGTGCTAACTTAAACGCAGGCGAAAATTTCCCCCCCTCCCCTTCAAGGGGAGGGCTGGGTGAAGATGGGTTAAATTTCGCTGCAATAGCACCCCATCCCCCTCCTAGGCTCCCCCTTGCTCACGTCCGGGTGTCTCCATCGAAAGGAGGGAGGAATCGGAAAGTTAGCGCTTACGGATCTTTCGAGGCTGTAGCCTGATCAGGACTGCAATGCAGCGAGCGCCGCGTTAGTACCCGCTATGCGCCCAAACGTCGCGCCTGCCATCATGCCGGATCCCGACGCATAGTTGCCGACCCACAACCCGCCTGCCATTTCGCCGCACGCGTACAGACCGGCTATCGGGCGTCCTGCCACATGCTGGGTCTGAGCGGTCTTGGCATCAATCTTCAGTCCGCCATAGCAGAAGGTCATCCCGCAGCGTACCGGGAATGCCTCGAACGGCCCTTCCTCGACACTCAGCGAATAGTTGCTCTTGTTGATAGGCAGGCCCGCGGTGCATTTGCCGTCGAGGTGATGACGGTCCGGATTGAATTCGCCGGGCTGTATCGCGCCATTGAATTCGCGCACGGTATTGATGAAGTTGGGCACGTTGATATCAAGTTCGGCCGCCAGTTTTTCCAGCGTGTCGGCCTTGGCCGTGGTGGCCTTATCGTAGTTCATCGGATAGATGTCCATCTTGCGCGCCTTGGCATCCAGTATCTGGAACGCGATGCCGCCGGGCTGTGTCAGTATCGCGCTCCCCATTGCGGCATAAGTGCGGCCGCGCAGATCCCTGGCCTCATCCACGAAGCGCTCGCCTTGGGTGTTGACCATGATGGAATACGGATACATGTAGCGCGCGTACGAGCCTTCGGTCGAGTAGCCGATGGGAATCTTGTACGGCGGCAGATTGATGTCCTGCGGCGAAGCGTGGCAGGTGGTCCAACTGCCATGCGGCATGGCGCCGATATGCATGGCCATGCGCAATCCGTCGCCGGTATTGAAAGGCACGCCGCGCAGGCGGATCATATCCCAGCCCGGTCCGAGGTAGCGCGCGCGCATTTCCGGATTGGACTCGAAACTGCCGCACGCGAGCACGATGGATTTCGCGGTGAACTTCACGAAGCCGGCGGGTGTCAGCGCATGCACGCCGATCACGCGTCCGGTCTGGTCCTGTATCAGTTCGGTCGCCGCAGTCTCGTAGTGAAACGCGACGCCGGCTTTTTCCAGAGCCGCGAAATTGCGCTGCTGCAATCCGTAACCGCCGCCGTTCATCAACAAAATGTTATCCGACGGCATCTTGAAGCCACCCGAGGGCGTCCAGTCGTGCCCTTTGCTGGCCAGCCAGTGTACGGTGTTGCGCGACTCGGTGACATGCACCTGCAACATCTCCTGGTCGCTCTGATTGTTCGTCACCGCCATGACTTCGTCCCAATGCTCGGCCTCGGTGCGGTGCGGCATGCGCTCCAGCAGCACACGCAGTTCGTCATCGGTGGCGTTCTTGACGAGCGGGCGTATGTCCTCCAGACCGTTGAAAACAAAACGCATGTGGCCGGTCAAGGCACTGTTGCCGCCGCGGTTGTGCCGGCTCGCCTTCTCGAGTATGCCGACCTTGGCTTTTTTGTCGAGCGCGGCGTGCGCGGCCGAACAGGCGGCGTTGCCGGCGCCCACGATGAGCACGTCATAATGAAACGTTTGGTCTGCCATATAAATGTCCTTTTAATTTGCCGAGGCTAAAATTTTGAAGTCTTCCGATAAGCACACCGAGAACGATGCACCACGGAACCCGCCGCGCAAACAAAATTCACCGCAACCGGGATGAATCGCGAAACCAGTCTGAATTACGATCAGTATCAGGTTCTTGGCGGATGTTCGTCGAACGCAAGATCCGGCGATGTGCCGTGTCAGTCGCTTATTGCCGCACGGGGTCGATTATAATCGGTAAACACGCAGTGCCGCAATTGCACCCCGAATGGAGAATTCATGTTGCCGCCACGTTATTCATCATGCATCTTGCTGGCGGCAATGGTCGCTCTGAGCAGTGCCGAAATATGCGCCCAGAATTACCCGGCCAAGCCCATACGCATCATCACGTCGGGCGCAGGCGGAGGTAACGACTTCGTATCGCGCATTATCGCGCAGGGCATTTCCGAGCCGCTGGGACAATCGGTGATCGTGGAGAATCGTGCGACAGGATTTATCCCGGGAGAACTCGTCGCCAAGGCGCCGCCTGACGGTTACACGCTGCTGGTGTATGGCGGCACGTTCTGGATCGCGCCGCTGATGCAAACCGCGCCATATGACGTGGTACGGGATTTTCTGCCGATCACGCTCACCGACCGCGCGCCGAGCATACTGGTGGTACATCCCTCGGTACCGGCCAGGTCGGTCAAGGATTTGATCGCGCTGGCCAGATCAAGACCAGGCGATCTCAATTATGCATCGGCGGCCGCGGGGTCTGGAACGCATCTTGCCACCGAGTTATTCAAGTCCATGGCGCGCGTGAATATCGTGCGCATTTCCTATAAAGGCGTAGGCGCCGCCATCAGCGACTTGATCGGCGGGCAGGTACATATGATGCTGTCGACGCTGGCTGCGGTCGCGCCCAGCGTGAAGACCGGCCGCCTCAAAGCGCTGGCGGTCGCAACACCGCAACCGTTTTCCCTCACGCCGGACTTGCCGACGGTCAGCGCGTCGGGGCTGCAGGGCTACGAATCCGTAACGATCACCGGGGTATTCGCGCCGGCGAAGACACCGCCGGCAATCATCAACCGGCTCAATCAGGAAATGCTGCGCGTACTCGCCAAAAGCGACGTGAAGGAGAAATTCATCAATACCGGATCGGAAGTTGTAGGCAGCACGCCGGAAGAACTGCTGTCCGCCGTGAAATCCGAAATATCCAGAATGGGCAAGGTCATCAAGGAAGCCGGTATCCGCAATGACTAGTAACCTCAAACCGCCCCCGGATCAAGTACTGGTTGATATCGCCGACTATGTTTGCAATTTCAGATCCTTCAGCGAGCCGGCAATCGCCAGTGCCGGCCTGTGCCTGACCGATACGCTGGCCGGCGCACTTGATGCACTGGATTTTTCCGCGTGCACGCGGCTGCTCGGTCCCAGCGTCGAAGGCACCATCGTGCCCAACGGCGCACGCGTTCCCGGAACATCATATGTGCTCGATCCGGAAAACGCCGCATTCAACCTTGCCTGTTTGATACGCTGGCTCGACTACAACGATACATTCAATGCCGCGACGGGCAGCCATCCGTCCGACAATCTGGCCGGCATACTCATGCTGGCCGATTACCTTAGCCGCCAGCGCATTTCATCCGGACAGCAACCGTTGACGATACGCGACGTGCTCGAAAATCTGATCAAAGCCTACGAAATTCAGGGCTGCCTGGCGATTGAAAACGGCTTCGGTGAAACAGCGGCCATGGACCACAACATACTGCCGCGCGTGGCGAGCAGCGCCGTGCTGACCGGCATGCTGGGCGGCACCCACGAACAAATCGTCAATGCCATATCCAATGCCTTTATCGATTCCAGTCTGTCGGCTTTTCGCCACGCGCCCAATACGGGGGCGCGCAAGAGTTGGTCGTGTGCCGAGGCCATATTCCAGGCCATGCGCCTGGCGCGCATGGCCATAAAAGGCGAAATGGGATATCCGTCGGTGCTGACGGCCGAGTATTACGGTTTCTACGACGCGCGTTTCAAAGGCCGGCCGTTCACATTTCAGCGGCCCTACGGCGAATACATTATCCAGCATTCGAACTTCAAATTCGTCGCGGCCGGCATGCACGGACAAACCGCGGTCGAATGCGCGTTGCGCTTGCATCGCGACGTCAGGGATAGACTGGACGACATTGATCGTATCGAAATTCGGAGTCATCGCGCGCTGATGCGCATCATGAACAAAAGCGGTCCGCTGTACAACCCGGCCGACCGCGATCACTGCGTGCAATACACGGTGGCGGTCGGGTTGATACAGGGTGCACTGAATGCACGCGACTACGAGGACGACTTTGCCGCCGATCCGCGCATAGACAGGCTGCGCGCCAAAATGACAGTGGTGGAAGACGAAGGTTATACGCGGAGTTTCTTCGATCCGGACAAGCGCACCAACGCGACAGCCATTCAAATCTGGCTCAAGGATGGATCGAGTACTTCGAAAGTGGAAATCGAATATCCCGCGGGACACTACAAACGCCGCGCCGATTTTCTGCCGGTGCTGCGTAAAAAGCTCGAAGCCAGTCTCGCTCGCCGGTTTTCCAGCGCAAGACAAGATCGGGTACTGCGACTTTGCCGTGACGGATCCCACTTGGATCGCACACCGGTAAACGAATTTCTGGACCTGCTCGTGGTGGAGCGCTAAGTTCATGCCACGCGATCTATTAACAAGAATCGGTGAGGTGATAGCCGTATGTTGACACCACGCCACGCCGCACGGTTGTCTGCACTCGTCACGTCATGCGCGGTCGCGTTTTCAGCAATTGCGCAGTCCACCGCGCCCCCCGGTCAGACTTATCCCGCCAAGCCCATACGCATCATCACCACCGAAGCCGGCAGCGGCAACGATATCGCGGTACGCATCATGGCACCCGGACTGACAGCCGCGTTGGGGCAGCAAATGATAGTAGACAATCGTGGCATAGGCTCGGCCGAACTCGCGGCCAAGGCGCCGCCCGATGGATACACGCTGCTCTCCTACGGCACGTCGTTATGGCTCACGCCTCTGCTGCGCAACAACGTGACTTACGACCCCATCAGGGACTATGCACCCATCACGCTGACGGCACGGGCGCCCGGCATTATCGTCGTACCTGTTTCGCTGCCGGCAAAGTCCATCCCCGAACTGATCGCACTGGCCAGATCAAAACCCGGTGAACTCAACTACGGCTCCGCCGCCACCGGTTCCCTGCCGCATCTGGCGGGCGAATTGTTCAAGAGCATGGCCGGCGTGAACATCGTGCGCATACCCTACAAAGGCAGCGCCCAGGCATTGAATGCGCTGATAGGCGAGCAGGTGCAGATGATGTTTTCCAACGTCGGCGTGGTGACGTCGCAACTTAAAGCCGGGCGCCTGCGTGCGCTGGCCGTATCCACCGCCCAACCGTCAGCGCTGGCGCCCGGACTCCCGACCGTGTCCAGCGCCGGCCTACCCGGCTACGAAGTCTCTTCTCCATTCGCCATGTTCGCGCCGGGCAAAACGCCGGCACCACTCATCGCGCGCCTGAACCACGAAATGGTGCGCATACTAAACTCACCGGATGTTAAGGACAAACTGTTCAGCACCGGCGTGGAAATCGTCGCCAATACACCTCAGGAACTGGCGGCGGTCATCCAGGCGGAAATCGCCAAGTGGGGCAAGGTGATCAGGGAAGTCGGTATACGGGAATAAACGAGTCTATTGGTCGACAGCATCTATCGCCACAAGACCCACGCCAGCACCAATCCGCCGATCAACGCGCCGACAACGATGGCTTTTTCCCGTTGCGCGCGGCGCGCCGCCTCATCGACGTACCCCTCAAGTTTTTCAAGCACGAACAACGATACCTTGATATCGATGTCGGTCGCGCGGCGCCGAAAATCTGTGACAACGCGAGCCTTTGCAAATGCGCCGCCACTGATCAGAATCGGGGATCCAGGATGATGGCTGGATGTCGTTCCGTCATCGACGCGCGAATGCGCAAATCCGCGCCCTGTCCTCCATTCGATCGATTTTTCGGCGTGGGGCTTGTCGTAGGCGAGTTGAAATCGGACGATCCTGTCGTCTGAGTCAAACCAGACAAACAGGTCCGTCCGTTCGTCTTCATACCAGCGCCGGGTCAGTTCGCCGTCCTGCTTGGACGCAACCTTGATTTCGCGCAGCATGGCTTTTCTTTCTGACGGGATCGTTGTTCCGATACGCGGTGATCAAGGCACCGCAGGCGGTTTGGACGCAATACCGGTAGGCGCGAAATACGCGGACTCCTTTGCACGGACAGCGCGCCACGGCAATACGGTCGGCTTCTCGCTGGGTTTGTGCAGTACGCTCACCGTACCCTCCATGGTATCGCCGTTCACGCGGCCACTGAACGCATGTTGTACGGGGCTGTGCTTGCCGACCGTCATGGTCAGGTTAAACGAAATCTGGCCGCCGCTCAGCTTCATCTGTTCCAGTACGCCACGTCGATTGCCTACACGGACGACACCTTCGACGTTCTGAAAATCCTGCTCGAGGACCGTCGAGTACGTGTGCTGGGCGCCATCAAAAGGCAGTTGCCACGTCCAGTATCCGCCCGCCCGGGCCGGGACCACCCACATATAGACGTAGGGCCAGCTGTCTTCGGAGTAATCCGCCTTCCAGGTCCCCAGATCCCAGATACGGGTGACTACGCGCGTGCCGGGTGTGGCCTCGGCGAGTATCTTGGTACGCAGCAGGCGCATCAGTTCCGGAAACAGCCACATCGTGATCACCGTGGCGTCCTTGAGATCCGCGTCAAACGCATCTTGATGCAGGAACTGAACGCGCTCGTCGTATCCTTCCGCCTTCGCCGCCGCATTCGATTCCCGCACCAGATTCTCGTCGATCTCTATCCCGCGACCGCGCAACACCAAATTCAGGCGCGCGGCTTCGAGCACGATACGGCCGTCGCCCGAACCCAGATCATAAATAACGTCGTTATCCTTCAGGCCGGCGACGGTAAGCATGCGCCGCACGTCTTCGATGTCGCTGCCCACGAAAAGGGAAAACCGCTCCTGCGCGACAAGGTTCGTGGAAATTACGAACAGAACGGCCAACAAGACCATTTTTTTCATGGAAAAGACCGGGAGTCCGACACAAAATGCGGGCCATCTTGCCATGAAAGTCCAAGCCTTGTCCAACGTGGTATGAGCCTGAGCGGGGTTCGTGTTTCCAACGAGGAATGTGCCTGAAACGGTAATGTAGGACTGAATGGGCGTCTGGGTTGATCATTTCAGGATGATCATACAGATGAACGATTCCAAGCTGCGCACGATTGAGCAAATCGAGCTTTTTCTCAGCGGCAATGTCGAAGTCGCGTTTTCGATGCGGGGGGACGACACTGCGCGGTATGCGCACATCAGCCGCGTACTCAGGCGCCTGGACTACCCACAACGAAATAAGCGCGAGCGCGGCGTGGCGCCGCGTTACCTGCAGCGTACCAGCGGCTGCAGTCGCTCCCAGATCACACGGCTGGCGACCCATTGGCGCGCCAATCGCCTGACGGCTGGCGACCCATTGGCGCGCCAATCGCCTGACCGCTGTGCCGCTTCTGAAGCACTACAGGGCACCGGCCGCACCCTTTAAGCGCAAATATCTGGCCATCGACATCGAGTTGCTCGTCGAGATGGATAAAGCCAACGAAAACGTCTGCGGACCGGCCACCGCGCACCTGCTCAAACGGGCCTACCAACACTACGGCGATGAGCGCTATGTGCGCCTGGCCACGCGGTCGGTCTCGCACCTGTATAACCTGCGTAAGAGCGCGGGCTACCGGTCAAAAAGAGTGCACTTGGCCAAGACCCCTCCGGTGTGTAATCCGATTGGCGTACGCAAAACACCGCGCCCCCACGGCAAGGCTGGGTTTATACGCGTCAACAGCGTCCACCAAGGCGATCTTGACGGAGTGAAAGGCGCCTACCACATTACCTGCGTTGACGAGGTCAGTCAGTGACAGGTTCAGTCTTGCGTGCCGGGCATCAGCGAGGCGTTTCTGCTGCCCGTTTTGACTCTGGTCATGGCACAGTTTCCGTTTGAGATATTGAGTTTTCACTCAGACAATGGCTCCGAATACATCAATACCAATGTCGCAAAGTTGCTGGAGAAACTGCGCATCGCGCAAACCAAATCGCGGGCTCGTCATCGCAATGACAACGCCTAGGAGCCTGTCGGGCTTAAAGAATCGCAGCGAAAAAGTGGCTGGGCGAGGACAGATTTTGACGAATTCGCAGGCCAATAGTCGTTCTATTGGTCAAGAAGGCGGCGAAATATGGATCGGCCAGGCG